>NZ_RDBW01000056.1:0-20350 GCF_003934235.1 Pseudoalteromonas sp. J010
CATTCTGCTTTGGTCGCGGCATACTCCTGCGCACTGCTCACTAGGGCATATTTGCCCGCCTCTGAGCACACCATAAAGTCACATACACAAGCTAAGAGGAAGTCTCCTCCTTGCATATCCCCTGCAAACACACCGATAACCGGTTGTGTAAATCCTAATACCTGTCCATACAGATTGGCACTGATTGCATGGTTTGCCGCCTCTCGACTACCTCCAAGCCAGCCTTGCGCACCAACTTCTATGCGCAGCACTTTTACATCCGCACGGTTTTTAACCACGCTGAGCGCCTGACTGAATTGCTGTAGCCCAGCCTCATAGCTCGTGCTATGCAGCGCTTCCGCTAACTGGATGGCATAAATGCCATTACCGTGCTCGACAATCTCAACTAACGATGCTGAGCTGTCAGCTGCAAGCTTGCGAGTCTCCATCAAGCTCACCGCCTGCTTACTCGATGGTGCAGTAGCTGTGTTAATAGCGATGTTATTCGGTAACGCAAGTTTAATTGCGCTTGGTTTTGCGATGCTGTTATCTGCGGCTTTTATGCTTGCCTTCGCGACAGTACTTAAACGCACTGGTGTGTTTTTCTCAGTCACGGGAGTTGGTGCCTGTGGCGCGGCAACGACTACAGGTGATGCCAGCGCGGTGTGTACGCCATAACCTTGACACAACACAGTAGCATCTTGTTTTGCATGCTCTCCAACATTGTGGCTGTAGATCTCAAAGCCAATTTCCTGTTCATTTTTTATCATTAGCGCTATCGATAACGCTTTGCCTGGCTCGACCTTAAATGCCTTTGTTGACACCACATCTTTAATGCTCACCGCCCCCTGAGTATTAGTACCCAGCTCAATAGCGGCCTGCGCTAACTCGACATAGCCTGTCACTGGAAAGTACTTTTCTCCTCGTGCATTAGTCTCTAGAAATGCTTCTGTGCCTGAAAACACCGAACTATAAGCATGCTGCCTTAAATCTGAAACATTTCGGTGCACCAAAGGGTGTAAGTACCCGTCTGTCGCGGCCACGGTTTTGATTGGATTAGCCCAATATTTCTCTTTTGCAAAAGGATAAGCTGGCAGCGAAATAAAGGGGGGCACGTTATCCTTATACAGTTTTTGCCACTGCGGCTCAGCCCCTTCTAACCACAGCGAGAGTAACCCTTGGTGATCTTGTTTATCCAATAACTCGTCAAGTACCTTGGCTTGTTGAAGGTCTTGCTCTGGGCTTACAAAAACATCATCACTATTTTTTACGCGCTGCATTTGGACAAGTTGCCCATCTATTGCCGCTTGCGGGTCGCGTCCATACGCATCTAAACACGTTTTGAGTGCATCAATAGAGTCAACCACCACACCTAAACGATATGGCATCGCCTCTCGGCCAACTTGCAAGGTATGCGCCATGGCAGCGAGCGATAACGCAGGCTCTGCGGTGCTGATAAAGTCCAGTAACCGTTTTGCTTGTTGCTCAAGTTGTGCAGCGGTGCGCGCCGATAACACAATAAGCTGAGGGGTCGAGGTCGAGTCGACTGCGCGCTCAGGCTCTAGATATTCCTCTATGATAAGATGCGCATTGGAGCCACCGGCACCAAATGAAGATAACCCTGCTAATCTTGGCAGWGCYTTACCCTCTACCTCTATCGCTGGCCAATCCGTCAACTGCTGATTAACCTCAAATGGACTCTYRTCAAAGTCGATAAACGGATTCAGTTTACTTGAATGTAATGAAGGCACGATTTGCTTATGCTTCATCTGTAGTAAAACTTTACTTAATCCCGCTATTCCCGCTGCCGATTCACAGTGTCCAATATTCGATTTTGCCGAYCCTATTTTACAATAGCCATACGCCCTKTGCTGCGCTTCWACACCTTGATAAAACGCTTTACTAAGCGCCGCAATTTCAATGGGATCGCCAAGCTTAGTCCCTGTTCCATGCGCTTCAATATAATTAATATGTTGTGGTGCCACCTTGGCCTCAGTCAGGGCGCGACTGATTGCATTGGCCTGTGCCTGAGGGTTAGGCACTGTATACCCATTGGTTTTGCCCCCATGGTTTAACACGCTGGCTTTTATCACCCCATAAATATGCTGACCGGCTTGTTGGGCATCGGACAGACGCGACAAAATCACCGCACCCACCCCTTCACCTGGGATATAACCATCGCCTCCTTCACCAAAACTCTGGCAATGGCCGCTAGAAGCAATGAACCCCGAGCTCAGCATGCTATATTTACCAGGATGTACAGAGACATTCACCCCACCAGCAATCGCCAAATCGGTGCGCCCTTGTTTTAAGTCCTGACAAGCTAAGTGAATGGCTGTTAGTGACGATGAACACATAGTGTCTAGCGTCATACTAGGGCCATGTAAATTAAGAATATAAGACACTCGGTTGGCGATGCTGGCAAGACTACCGGAGAGGTTATACTCGCCGTACATGACGCCAACATAAACACCAACTTGACCTGCGGCATCTCCTTGGTGTGGGATCTGTAACCGTGCACGCGTGAAGCCCGCATCTTCTGCGGCCATCCAAGCATGTTGCAAAAATAGTCGTTCTTGCGGGTCAATATAAAACGCTTCACGAGGAGAGATATTAAAGAAGCGCGGGTCAAACTCATCTACGCCATCAATAAACCCGCCCCACTTGCTTGCATGGCGATCAGCAACATCACTGTCTTCAGTGTAGTATTCACACCAATCCCAGCGAGACTTTGGAATTTCAGTGATACAGTCAACACCTTCTCTTAGCTTCTGCCAGAACTCATCTAAAGTATTTGCCCCCGGATAACGGCCACTGATCCCAATAATGGCAATATCTTCTTGCTCTGACGTGTTGGCTTTGCTTTGTTGTTCAAACTCTTGAGACACTTCGCGACGACGACGTTTACGTGCGGATGCTCGACCAGAGGCCACCGTTTGTTTATCTAATTGTGTCACCGCAGTGGTTTCAGCCTGTGGAGCATCGCTTGTTTGGTCTACCTTGGGTGATGCAAACAACGTATGGAGTTGCGCGGTGTGTTCATTGATAAAGTATTCATTTAGCTGTGCTAATGTTTGATACTCAAAGAACAGTGTTTTCGATAATGAGCCAAAACTTGCTTCAAGCTGCTTGGTCAAATTGATTGCAAGCACAGAGTCAATACCGTAATTCTCCAGCTCCATGTGCTCGTCAATTTTATTGACCGGAAGCTTTAATAATGTGGATAGCTCTGCTTTTAAAAACGCCAATGTGTTTTGCGCTAAATCCGCTTCTTGTACCACTGAGTGTGTAGCTGCGGGTAAAGTCGCAGGTGGGTTTTCTGGCAATTTTTTAGGTGTGGTTGCTGCACGTTTAAATAGCGACGAAGTGATTTTTTCGCGATCGCCACTTGCAACAAAGAGCTGATCACTGTCTTGCATTAAGCTTTGATAAAACGCCCAAATACCGCAATCATCAGAAAGCGGCCTGATACCACTGGTTTGCCACATTAAGGCCTGATCTTCTGCACTTAACGACATCCCGCCGTTTTCCCACAATGGCCAGTTGATGGCAACACTTTTACCACGGCGTAGCCCTTGTTTTACTAGGTGATTTCGGGTTGCTGCAAATTGATCCATAAAGCCATTTGCGGCGGCATAATCGGCTTGGCCAATATTACCAAACGCCGCTGCTGCGGATGAAAACATCACAAAAAAATCCAGGTCAAAAGCTTGACTTGCTTTGTCCAAATAGACGGTACCAGCGACTTTGGGCAGTAAGGTTTGCGCCACCTGTAAGAGTGGTTTTTTAATTGCCAAGTTGTCTTGTGTTTGCCCCGCACAGTGCAAAATGCCATTTAGCTTCTGATAAGAATTATGCAGCTGCAAAACCGCATTCGTGACTTGTTGCTCATCATCTAATTGCATCTGAATGTATTTAATACGATGACTGTCCGCCATCGCGGCGATGTCATCTTCGATTTGTTGGTTCAAGGTACTGCGACCACTTAAGATAACGGTAGATTGTGATGTTTGTCGCAAAATTTCTTGGCAAAAAAGCTTCCCAAGCCCCCCTAAGCCACCGGTAATAAGATATACACCATCATCTTTAAATACCGTAGGAGCAACCATTTGCTGTGCTTCTATTGCTGTCCATTCATGTATTTGGCGTGCCTCTTGTTGATAGCGAACCATATCCTCAAGCGATCCTTGCTCACGCTGAAGCAGGGTTGTTAATTGCCCCTGAGTAACACCTTCAGGCACTAAAATGAGTTGGCCGTTAAAGATTGGCGACTCTTGCTCTACTGTCTTAAACAATCCACTAATACCCATAAGAATATGATTATCCAGGGTATCCGGTAATACTAACTTAAGATGTGATGGCCTTTTTTGTGTTGCTAACAATTGCTGTTGTATTTGCTCAAAGCAACTCAACACAATGGCTTCATATAAATGGTTGGCACCTTCAGCTTGAGCCACTTGGGTTTTGCTAACTGTGGCATTTGACAACTGGCTACTTAAATTAGGCACATCAACCCAAGGTAAGTCATGTAATACAATGTGCTGAGATGCGTCGCTGGGTAGCGCTTGATGATCAGGAGCTTGATTTTGCCATGTGGGTGCGGCCAATAATCGTTCCTGAGGTTGCTCATGTTGAACATCAATGACTCTAGAGCTAAACCCTTTTATTTGTACACAGATCCGCCCTTCACTGTCGATAAGGTCAATGTCCACTTTGGTTATTTTACTTCCCACTTCGTGGTTATCTGCATATCTAAGCCAAGCGTACATCTGCTCACTACAAGGTGCTAGCAGTGTCAAAGTATCTAATGCAAATGGCAAAACAGGTTTACCTTGGGAAGCAGGCTCTGACTCAAACCCTATCATCGCTTGTAATGCACAGTCCATGATACTGGGGTGCAACACATATTCGTTTTGCGAGTGAATTAAACTTTTTGGTAGCGCTAACTCGGCAAGCACGCCAGCGTCGCTACTAAACATTTTCTGGATTGCACGGTGAGCCGTGCCATAGTGCAGGCCAACGTCTCGAAAGTCTTGATAAATCTTTTCGCTGTCATACTGCGTTGCCGATACCTTTTGCTGTAGTGTCGCAATATCAATATGTTGCGCTTCAGCCACATCAAAACATACCGCCTGACCTTGGCAATGGATAACTTGCTCATCACCGCCACTATAAATCGTAAACTCAATAACATCATGGCGGCTATTATCCGCTGTAATATCTGTCAGCTCGACTTCAAGCACAGTCGGGGCATCGACCACACACGGCGTAGACCAAACGAGATTACACAGTTTTAATTGTAGGTTGAGATCTTTGACTCTTAACGCATCTGCCAGTGCTGCTCGCACCATCTCTAAATAGGCAACGCCCGGCAACACCGCCACAGGCTGTGCTGCGCCAAGCGCTACTTGATGATCTTTTAAGAAAAATTCATTGCCTGTAAATTCTGACACATAGCTTTGCTGAGACAGATCTGAGTTGTTGATATGTATTAGAGGATGAATATAGTTAGACGATTTGGTACTTCTAGATGAATACTGTTTGAGTAGCGCCAGTGCATTGCTTTTCGACAGCCGCTTACTTTTTAATTCTGAAACTACATATTCGACAAATTCTATCATTTTTTTATTCTCTATCAGAATATTTAACTTTAGAAATTCTCCGGATACCCATGATGTTAACGGAATAGCCAGAAATCCCACTTCTTCAGGGAAAATATGCAAGCGACATGATTTTCCACTGCCCAGACGGTATTCAATCAAGCTATTTGATTCGCACACACTTCTCTTAGAAGTACGCAATGACAGGTCGACAATGACACAAGCATGCCAACAAGCGATACTTGCTGACATGCCTTAATAAAGAGTGCGAAAGTGCTGCACTTTCGCCTATGAGGGGGTTAAACCACTTGCTTTAACAGCTCAACCGCCTCAGCAGTATCAATGTGTTCTATATCTAGTTGCGCAAATAGTTGCTCGACATCAGCATTCTCTTTTTGACTATGGCTTTCACTGTTTGATGTTGCCTTTTTACTGGTGTCAACCCAACAATAATCTCGAGCAAATGGATACTTAGGAACGCTAACTCGTTTTGGTTGAGTTTTACGCTCTTGTATCGCCAATAATAATCCGGCGTCTTGTGCAAAAGGTGATTGATAGCCCGAGCTGCTGATATCTTGCTTCATATCATGCAGTAAGGGATGAGCATGGTTGGGGTTTAAAGTAACGACGTTATCAACCAGCCCTTGCTCCATTTCAATCCAATACCTTTCTTTTGCAAATGGATACACCGGCAACTGTACTCGAGTTGGCTTGTTAGTTTTATACAACTTGTGCCAATCAAAGTTCATGCCTTTTGCCCAAAACTCACTGAGTTTAGAAAGGTTGCTGGTTTCTAACCATTTTTGCACAACCACCTCTTTCATCTCGTCGTCTTGAGCGAAGATTTTCAGTCCCTCTTTATGCTCACGGCATGAGCCGGAGTATATACCTCGAATTGACTTGCTTCCTTCAACATAAGCTTGTAACTGAATCGTCAACTGCTCGATTGAGTCTGACAAAAACACCACTCTGGCATCCATTGCATCTCTGCCAACTTGCAAAGTATACGCCATTGATAACAGATCTAAGGTCTTATCGTTTTTACCGATAAAGTCCAATAGCTCTTGTGCTTTGTATTTAAGTCGTTCTTCATTTCTTGCAGACAACGGGATCATTATATGCGCATTTTCATTCACATAGCCAACTTCTTGAGGTGTCAGATCTGACGGTTGATATTCCGCAATGACCATATGTGCATTTGTACCACTAAAACCGAACGAACTCACAGCAGCTTGGCGCGGTGTATTGTCCGCAACATCCCATGGTGTCAGTTTGTCATTGACATAAAATGGGCTGTCAGCCAGTGAAATATGCTCATTTAGCTTATCAAAGTTAATGCTCGGTGGTAGCTGCTTATGTTTTATAGACATAACCAGTTTTATTACCCCAGCAACACCTGCCGCTGTTAAGCAGTGGCCAATATTACTTTTCACTGATCCCAACGCACAATACCCTACTTGCGATGTGTACTGCGCAAATGCAGACTTTAATCCCTCAATTTCGATGGGGTCGCCAAGCTTAGTACCCGTGCCATGCGCTTCAATTAGTTGAATGTGATTAGGGTCAATATTAAATTGGTCATAGACTTCTTTTTCAAGGCGAGCTTGAGACTCGGGGTTTGGTGCCGTGATACCATTTGTTTTGCCATCTTGATTCACCCCCCAACCTTGGATCACTCCTTGGATGATGTCTTGATCTCGCTTAGCATCCGAAAGACGCTTCAGCACCACAACCCCAACGCCTTCACCTGCAACAAAGCCATTGGCTCTTTGGTCAAACGTATAGCATTTACCATCCGTAGATAACATACCTGCTTGCGCTGTTTTGATATACATATCTGGAGCAGCGAGTACATACACACCACCTGCCAATGCCATATCACATCGACGCAGATTGAGGCTATCACATGCAGTTGCGATAGCGACTAAAGAAGACGAGCAAGCCGTGTCGATTGAAATACAAGGGCCTTGTAAATTCATAAAATACGAAACGCGAGCCGCTAATATCGATGTTGCTCCACCGGTAAACCCTTGTGCACTAATTTGCTGTTCACGCGACAGTAAATCGTAATCACCAGTTGCGCAACCCACAAAGACACCACACATACTACCGGATAGCGTTTCAGCAGCATACCCAGCATCTTCAACGCCATGCCAACACGCCTGCAAGAACAAACGCTGTTGTGGATCCATACTCTCGGCCTCTGTTGGCGAAATATTGAAGAATAAGGGATCAAATAGATCGTATTCTTCCATTGCCCCAAACCATTTACTATTGGTCTTTCCGGCTACTGGTGCTCCCTCTTGGTAGATGGCGTCTATATCCCAGCGCTGCGAAGAAACTTCAGAGATACAGTTATTACCTTTTGCTATATTTTCCCAGTACTGTTCTACATTGTTTGATTGCGGGAATTGCCCGGCCATACCAATAATTGCAATAGGCTCTACATCCAGAGTAGCCTTTGGAGCCTCGACTTTAGCCACCTGCGGTTGCGCTTGATTACGCCAGCTTGTCAACGTGACGGGTGTATCTTGCGCTTGCTCAGATACTGGTGCTGCAACAGGTAACGAGGAAATCGGCGGCTGTGGCACTCGTGTCGGCGCATATTTATCCATTTCAGATTTCACATGTCGACCCAACTCTTTTAGTGTTGGATAACTATAGACCTTGGTTGCCTCAATCTTAGTACCGAATAATTCATTAATGCGGCGCACCCATGTCACCCCTGTGATTGAGTCTAGCCCCAAGTCAATAAACTGAGAGACGTCGTCTATTTCATCAGCTGTCATGTGTAGCTCTTCTGCCAACATTTGTTTCAGTTCTTCAATAACAAATGATAGCTCCTGCTCTGAACTGCGTTGCGGTGCTTCAGCCTTAACCACCTGCTCTACCGCTTTTGGCTGCTGTATTTGCGGCTGTTGTACCTTTGCTTGCTGTGCCAGCATCGCATGTACATGCTGGCTTAACTTAGTCAGTGTGGGATAGCTATATACTTTGGTTGCTTCAATATTAGTACCATAATATTCATTGATATTTTTTACCCAAGTAACGCCAGTTATGGAGTCTAAACCGAGTTCTACAAACTCGCTGGTATCTTCAATTTCATCTGCATCTAGATACAACTCACTTGCCAGTAAGGTTTTTAAGTGTTGTGTCAGTGCTGCGAGGTTAATTGTTACATTTTTCACTGTGCGTTCCTCTGCGTAAGCGCCTTGTGATGTTTTGTCATTAGCAAGCTTGGACTCTACTTTTTCTAGAGTATTGGTCTGTCCAACAAATGTCATCTCATGCATGAGAAGTTCCGCCTTATAAGTTTCATCTAATTTTGATAACAGTGCACGATTCGACTGTGCTTTGAATGCTTTGAGTTGTGCCTGTGATAATTGCGCAATCTGACGGGCCAATGACATTGCCTTATCTAATACTTGCGCTCTTGGCAGCACCTGCTGCGATAGATTACGTAGTTTGAGCTGTTCACCTGAGTGCTCATTTGCCGTCAACAAGGTATCCATTGCCAAGTCATAGCCCAATTGAGCTGGCATGATAAGCGTTGATGCGGCGCCTGGAGTGAAGCCATAATTCATATAGGGGCTAAAATAGCGACTCTCTTCACTGAATAGCGTAATATCAGCGAACATACCAAGCGCCCAACCGGCACCAATACTATGCCCTTGCATCGCAGCGATAACTGGTATGTCGCAACTAAGTGGCGCTTGGTACAGCTTGCTATCCGTAAATTGCATTTGCCCTTGTCCAATCGCCATCAAGGTATCTAATGTGCCACCGCTTGAGAAATAAGTGCCATAACCGGTCAGAACAACGGCTTTATAGTGAGGTGTCTGAGCGACATGTTCAAACACTGCTGTTAAGCCATCAGAGAAGGCATCTGAGAACATGTTTTTATGCTCTCTATCTTCCATGTGCACTTCTAGTACGCCATCTGGGTGTGCAATAGCACGAATAACATCCGAGCCAAGCGCAACCTCTGTTACTCCCTGATGTTGCACATCACCTCTCACCTCTGGGGTTTGTGGCCATGCCTTCACATCTGCCAGTGCCTTGACTAGCTCCGCTTTGTGCCAGCACGCCACCTCTATAGGCAGCTTCGCAAGCATCGCTGCAACAGCACCTGCTTGTTGCTGTACCGCTGACCCCTCTGCTACTTGGCTCGCTTTATGTTGCTGTGCCAGTGCTTGGCTACTCAAGTGTGCTTCACCAAATAATATGCTTTGCCCTAATTGACTGCCAAAACGATATAAAAAGAGTTGCGCTTGTGGGGCATGCAGTTGTCTACGTGCGACTTGCTGYTGACCCTCACCATGATAAATCACCGCATCGCAACTTAGTGCAACCTGCCACCATGTTTCACTAACCTCTGTGCCAAGCTCTGCAACTATCGGGAGTGCACTTTGTAGTACCACCGCTTGTAACCCTAAGTCGCAGTCGCCTCCTTCGCTACTCAATACCACCGCACCAACTTGCCCATCATTCGCCTGTTGGGTAAGTAAACTTGCCAGCGCTTGTGCCACTTCTGGACCTTGGCTACGTATCGCAACCCGTAACACCCCATTTCCTTCAGCTTGTACAGCCAGCAACGAGGTACTCGCTACTGCCGCCACTGACTGATATTCCCGCGGTACAGGTAGCGTACCTGCCACCAAATTCGCCACGCTTTGCTGCAATGTGCGCGATAAGTGTTGTTTYAACAARCTCAAAGCTTCTTGTGGCTTTTGTGATAACGACTGRCTTAAGCGCGCCACATGCGCTGCTAACTCCGTGCCACTTACCACCGCTGATTGCCATCCTARTGCCTGTAACTGCGCTCCTGTRTGACCTGTAGTACTTTGCACTAAGCGCGCCGACAGTGCGCTACCAAAGCGYGCTTGTAAAAATGCACATTCTGCTTTGGTCGCGGCATACTCCTGCGCACTGCTCACTAGGGCATATTTGCCCGCCTCTGAGCACACCATAAAGTCACATACACAAGCTAAGAGGAAGTCTCCTCCTTGCGTATCCCCCGCAAACACACCGATAACCGGTTGTGTAAATCCTAATACCTGTCCATACAGATTTGCACTGATTGCATGGTTTGCCGCCTCTCGACTACCCCCAAGCCAGCCTTGCGCACCAACTTCTATGCGCAGCACTTTTACATCAGCACGGTTTTTAACCACGCTGAGCGCCTGACTGAATTGCTGTAGCCCAGCCTCATAGCTCGTGCTATGCAGCGCCTCCGCTAACTGGATGGCATAAATGCCATTACCGTGCTCCAATAGCCGTACTAAATTCTGTTCCTTTTGCGGCTGCGTGTCGCCATTTAATGCTGTCAATGTTAATGCTGGTTTCGCCAGTTCTTGATTGGCTTTTATAACCTGTGACCCACTCAGAGCTTGCAAAGCGACTGAGGGCTTAGTCAAATTCCCATTTCTCATTTTTTTAATCCTCTACGGTTACTTCGAGAGCAAGCTCTTTTGGTATATTGTCTGTTTGTGGTTGAGATACCGGCACTTTGCCCGGTATTACATCGAACATAGCAGCAAATCTGCTATCGACTATCGCTTGGTAGCTTATGCCTTGCAGTCTTGTACATACCTTTCCATGCTCATCCAAAATATCCAGATCTAGCACCACCTCAGTGGCGCTCTGCATGCGCTTGGTGATCACCAGCGCACATTGTTTTGGACATGGTGCATAACTTGTCATTGCGGCAATAGAGAGCGCATGGTGTTGTATCGGTTGTGATACCAATGGCTGCACCAGCGCTAATAGTTCATCTACTAGGCTAAGCGCCGAAAACGCAACATGCTCTTGTCCTTGATAGGCTGCCATCACTAGCATCTTCTGACTCGCGTTATCAATAAAACCGGCTCTTACCTCTACTGCGCTTGCTCCTTGGGCGGCAATATCCAAAGGTATCAATGACGCTTGCAGCTGGTTCAAATCTATTGCCTCTATCGCGCCTGAGTCTATGGCGTTCAGCTTGGCTTTGCCTTGGCTGAGTACTTCATCATCTTCTTCACTGAAGATTTCAAAATCTACAAACTCCCCTTCCATTGCCGCTCTTAAACACACCGATATTTGGCTTGGCTTGTTAAAGCGCTGTGAGGGTAACCAATTAAATTCTTTCACTTCGAACCCACCTTGATGGTCTGTAAGCTCAAGTGCATGTTGGCAAGCTGTCACTGCCATTTCTATTTGTGCCTGAATTGGTAACTGCCACTGATGTGTTGCCACCGCTTTAACGAACGGCTCATTTCCTAGAAATAGAGAGCTATATTGCTGCAAACCAAGTATCGAGGTATTGCGATGTAATAGAGGGTGTAACACCTCAACACTTGACGTCGACGCCGGTAAATTCAGATCTGTGGTTAGAATGTCCGTCCACCAGTATTTTTCTGCCGCAAACGGATAAGTTGGCAAACTGATCCGTTTTACGTCGTCGCCTTTGGTGTAAAGCTGTTGCCAATTAACATCCTGTCCAAGGATCCATTTTTGTGCCAACGCATCGAACTCTCTGACCTCCAACCAGTGAGCAATATTGGCCTTATCTTCAGGGTTATATACTCTGTCCTTGAGCTTCACTATCCGCCCTCGATACACGTGGCTTAGCTCGACCGACTCGTCAGCTAGCTGACCCAGTTTCTGCTGCAACTGTGCAACTGAATTAACCACCAATGCCAACCTCTCTGCCATTGCCTCACGACCCACTTGTAACGTATAGGCCAGTGAAGGCAAATCTATATTGTCTTGATTATCAGTAACAAACGTACTCAAGTTGACCACCATTTGCTGTAGCTGTGTTGTCGTCCTCGCGGACAGTAAGACCAATACCGAGGCCGATGACCGACAGCTAAATTCGGGCGCAATATACTCTTGTACAATCATGTGGCCATTTGAGCCTCCGGCACCAAAAGAGGAAATACCAGCAGTACGCGGGAGAGTTTGACCATTGATGACCGGCTGACGCCAATCGGTCAACGTCTGATTCACTACAAATGGCGTCGCTGCAAAATCAATATGCGGATTTAACGTGCGAGAATGCAGTGAAGGCGCAACTTTTTTATGCTTCATTTGCAGCAATACTTTTGTGAGCCCAGCAATACCTGCAGCAGGTTCACAATGACCAATATTCGACTTCGCAGAGCCAAGTAAACAGTACCCTGTTTCTACTGCTGCGTTTGGATCACGTAGCGCTTCTTTATTAAATGACTTAGTCAGTGCTGCAACCTCGATTGGGTCCCCTAACTTAGTACCAGTGCCATGTGCTTCAATGTAGCTGATATGTCTTGGCTCAATATCCGCCTCAGCAATCGCCATCGAGATTGCACTGGCTTGAGCCTGTGGGTTAGGAACCGTATAGCCATTTGTTTTGCCGCCATGATTAATCGCTGACCCTTTAATGACACCATAGATGTGATCACCGTCATGCTCAGCATCTGATAAGCGTTTAAGCAGCACAGCGCCAACGCCTTCACCTGGAATATATCCCTCCCCACCTTCACCAAAGCTCTTACAACGGCCAGTGGTCGAGATGAAATGATCTGAGCTTAAAATGGTATATTTATTTGGGTGAATATTGACATTAACGCCACCTGAAATAGCAAAATCAATCCGCCCTAGCTTAAGATCCTGACAAGCTAAATGTATTGCGGTCAATGAGGAGGAGCACATGGTGTCGACCGTCATGCTAGGACCATGCAAATTCAATACATACGATACCCGATTCGCAATATCTGCTAAGCTACAAGCAAACCCGAGCAATTCACCCTGCACACTCGCTTCAGCGCCATATAGCTGATACTCGCTGTACATCACCCCGACGTACACACCAACTTGACCCGCTAAATCTTCTTTATACGGTTTTTTAAGTGTCGCTTTGGTGTATCCGGCATCTTCTACCGCCATCCAAGCGTGCTGTAAAAATAGCCTTTCTTGTGGGTCTAAAATGCTGGCTTCACGCGGTGAAATATTAAAGAATTTTGGATCAAACTCTTCCACCCCAGAGATAAAACCACCCACATTACTATAATGCTTGCCAGCTTGTGTTCGGTCTTCACTGTAAAAGCGCTGCCAATCCCATCGTTGCTGTGGAATTTCGCTTATGCTGTCTATACCGGCACTTAAGTTGTGCCAAAATGCCTCAACATCGTCAGCGCCAGGATAACGTCCACTGATCCCAACAATGGCAATATCTTCAAGCTGAAGTGGCACTGATGACGGCTCTGATACCGCAGTTTTTAGTCCGCTAAAGCGATTGTTTTTAAGCACATTGTGAGTCGTCGCTAAGCCTTTTGGTATCGCTGGTGTGCTCGGTTGCACAGGAACGCTGGACTTACTCTGCGTCTCTCCAAATAAAGAGTCGAGCTTAGCTCTGTGGGCGTCAACAAAGAACGTTGTCAGTTCATCTACGCTCTGATATTCAAATAACAGGGTCTTTGAAAGCGAGCCAAACGTTTTTTCTAGCTGATTGGTCAGGCTAATCGCCAATATAGAGTCTATGCCATATTGTTCTAAGGGCGCTGATGGATCTATCTGTTGCGCCTCTAACTTGAACACTTTGGCACATTGCTGCTGTAAATATTCGGTGGTGCGCGCACGTAATGATTGTGCATCAACCACGTACTGTTCACGCTTTTCATGATGTTGTTGCGCAGGCTGGTGTAAAGCCATCGCTGCGGTATGTGTATTCAGCCATGACGTTAAGCGCGGCTTATCACCCGTCATGACTAACACTTGCGAGGTATTCATCGCCATACAGGTGTAAAATGCCCGCACTCCTGCGTCTGACGCCATCGCCATCATACCCATCTCTTCATACGCTTGCGCCTGCATTTCTGCACTTAGTGTCATGCCTCCTTCTTGCCAAAGTGGCCAGTTGATAGACACACATACCCCAGAGCGCAGCGCTTGAGCACGCAGTTGATTCCGATGCTTGGCATATTGATCCATGAAGCCATTAGCAACAGCATAGTCTGCTTGCCCCAAGCTACCTAAAGCCGACTCAGAAGAGAACAAAACAAGAAAATCTAATTCCAGCTGCTTAGTTGCTTCATCTAAATATACTGTACCTGCAACTTTGGGCTGCAATACCGCTCTAAAACTATCGGTGGTTTTATTGCGGATCAGACTATCCGATATCATCCCTGCGACATGAAGAATACCGTTTACTTTTCCATATTTCGTATTAATTTTAGCGAAACCATCAATCACCGACTGCGGCGTGTCTATCTCTAACTGCTCATACGTTACTTGCGCTGAGTATGCAGCAAGGCTGGTAAGCTCGGCGAGATCATACTGTGCTGCACGCCCAGTTAGGATAACCTTAGCTTGAGAGGCCTGTTGTAATATCTCTTTCGCAAAGATCTGCCCAAGCCCTCCTGTACCGCCAGTAATGACATACACACCATCATCTTTAAATGCAACCTCAGCGGAAACTTGTGGCTCAGTCACTTGCCATGCAAGTCGCTGGCGTTGCACCCCTTGATACTTAACACAGGGCGATAGCTCAGCCAGGTTGTGAAGCAATTTTTGACTCAGTGTTTCACCCGTTTCATTAACGTCAACAAAAACAAGCTGACCGATAATATTTGGATTCTCAAGGTTCGCTGTTTTTAACATCCCTTGAAGTCCCAAAAGCAGCATGCCTTGGTCATCATTACGAGTGACTAGCTGCACCACGGTTTGTGTCTGAGGGTTGCGCTTAAGGATCCCTTGCAATAGCTCAAAACACATCACGGCGGCTTGTTGGTATTCGTCACCAAGCGCTGCCGAGCTTCCTTCCCAACGATGACACTGAGCTTGCGGCAAATACGCTGCCAACGATATATCAGGCAAATTCAGCAATAATACTTCATGCTGTACTTGTGGCATTTCATTCAGCACTGGTGCTGGTTGTGCCTGCCAAGTAGGCACTGCAAATATCTGCTGTGGCTCTTGAGATGATTTTGGTGTCTCGGCTGCAATGACTCGGGAGCAAAAACCACGGATCTCAACACATACTTCGCCTGCACTATTCAGTAAGTCTAAATCCATTTTTACGAGTTGCTCGGTACGCTGAGCACCTTGAGCAAACCGCGCCCAAACCGTCATGGTAGTGTCACATGATTTGATCACCTTGAGACTATCCATAGCGAAAGGCAATGCAGTTTCACTTGGTAGTGTTTGTGATCCTGCCAGTAACAATAGGCAAGACTGTAGCGCACCATCCATCAAACTGGGGTGTAATTGTAACCGTGTATCATTGACCATAGCGGGTATTGTCACTTCGGCCACCAACGCCTGATCGGTCAGTTTAACTGAATCAAGTGCCCTAAATGTTGTGCCAAAGTGAGTACCCATTGCTGCTATATCAGCATAAAACTGCTCAATATCGATGTCGATGGCTTGCTGCTGACGTAGGCGTTGCATGATGTCATTAATATCAATTTGCGCAGCATCATAATGCTCAAGTAATCCGGCATTACCTTGGCAATATAACACCGTCTCATCAGTACCCTCGGCACTGCTAATTTCATACGACAATAGACCACTGTCTTGTACTGTTAAAGCGAGGTTGATGGTTTTTTCTTCATCCACTACCGCCGGTTGCACCCAAACAATATTACTCAGCTCTAGTACTGCCGTATCATCAATACCACCCACCGCGCTGTCCAGTGCTGCTCGTGCCATTTCTAAGTAGGCAACTCCTGGTAGGATTTTATCACCGAGTATTTGATGATCCCGTAAGAAAAACTCTCCGCCAGTCAGTGTCGTTGCGTAGCTTTGCCTTGTAAGATCTGAGGTATTGCAGTGTAGTAACGGATGTCCAGTCGTTGTGACCACAGGCTGCTGTGCGGTGGCCGCCGCAACATCTATCCAATATATGTCTTTCGCAAATGGATAAGTTGGTGCGCTGAGTTTTCTTGGCGCTCCCTGTGGATAGAGTGTTGTCCAGTCGACAGCACAACCTTTACTCCATACCGTCGCTACTTTGTACCACTTCTCTTTGCTGATCCACTGTCGCACAAGCGCGTCAAAATCTTCATCCTGCTGTAAAATATTCTCGTCTTGATCACTTAAGTGATTGTACACAACCAAGCTAGATTCTTTATCCGCCAAAAAGTCAGAGATGGCTTCAACTAGCTGCGCTTGATTTTCAACAACCAGAGCTAATCTATGTTCAAATGCTTTACGTCCGGTCTGTAGAGTGAATGCCAGCGAGGCAAGTGATAACGCGTCTTCTGAGTTCACAAAATGCAGTAGCTGTTGAGCATATTCATTCAGTACATCTTTGCGTCGTGCTGATAGCGTGATGATATATCCCGCGCCACTGTCGCTATGGTGAGCCTGCTCTGCCATGCAATATTCTTCTAAGATAGCATGGGTGTTTGTACCACCGATCCCAAAGGCGCTGAGCGCAGCGCGGCGTGGCTCATCAGACTCATCCCATGTTAGTGGTTTATCTAACACATAAAATGGCGACTGCTCAAAGTCAATTTGGGTATTTGGCGTTTGATAATTAATTTGTGCCGGGAACGTTCGCTGATGTAGCCCCAAAGAAAGTTTAATAATACCTGCCAAGCCAGCTGCGGTATCTAGATGTCCAATGTTTGCCTTCACTGAACCTAAAGCACAGAACTGCTTTGCTTGAGTATACTGAGAAAATGCCTCACTCAATCCCATCACTTCTATGGGATCCCCCAACGAGGTGCCGGTACCATGTGCTTCTACATAATGAATGGTTTGTGGATCAATGGCCGTTTTCTTTAGTACTTGTTGAATTACTGCTGATTGCCCAGACACACTAGGCGCATAATAACCCGCTTTATCAGCGCCATCATTATTCACCGCGATGCCACGTAATAGGCTATAAATATGATCGCCGTCAGCAATGGCATCTTCAGCGCGGCGTAACATAATCACCCCAACGCCTTCACCCTCAACCATACCATCGGCATGGTTATCAAACGCTTTTAAGTGGCCATCACTGGATAAGTTCATTCCCGGTTGGTGTAAATAACCATATGTGCGTTGTGCCGCAAAAGAGGCCGCCCCCACCAGTGCATAATCCGCATCTTGATTAATCAAGCTTTGATACGCTGAATACAAACTGGCCAGAGAAGATGAACAATTCGAATGCACAAAGACACTAGGGCCAGTAAAGCCCAACTGATAAGAGATCATCGTTGGAATAGTGCCGCCTTGTGCCATCAGCCAGCTGACAAACTCTTCCGAATTTTCCATCACACCATGAGGATTGGCACCACTATTGGCCATAGCTTGATAGGAATTGTTACTCACTGACATATAGACTGAGGTATTCGCAATGTCATCACATAGATACCCTGCATCCTCAACCGCTTTCCACGAGTGCATTAGCAACTGTCTGAGTTGTGGATCCATCAGCTTGGCATTGCCCGCTGACAACTTGAAAAACTCGGGATCAAAATACGCTTTTTCTTCAGTCCACGTATTGAGCGCAACATAGTCCTCACTGTCAATAATCTGCTTAGGGACACCAAAAGCCTCTGCTTCTTGTGGTGATAAATGCACCACACTTTCCTTACCCGCGACTAAGTTCTGCCAAAACGCTCGGTGATCAGGCGCCTGTGGGAAATGACAAGAAATCCCTACTATCGCCAAGCTGTCTGCGTAATAGCTTGGTCTACTTACGCTTTCCGGCTGGCCATTTGTCACTGCCACCGGCACCTGCGAAGCAGCCGAGCTCTGTTGCTGTGTCACCGCCAGCGTTGTTAACAAGTGCTCGGCAATGGTCTCTATTGAGCTGAATTTAAATAACATGGCTGGCTGAAATTCACAGTCGAAAGATTTCGCAATCCGTGCCGCAACTTCAACAACTGTGAGTGAGTTTCCGCCTATATCAAAGAAGTTGTCTTGAGTATTAAAACTGCTACTGTCAATTTCTAACACCTCACTCCATAACAACTTAAGTTTTTTCTCTATACTTGATAGGTTCGTCATATCGTTTTTCACTGGTGAATGAGATGGGGTCACAGGCATCGTTTGTAGTGCTCTGCGATTTGCCTTACCGCTGGCAGTCAATGGTAGACTGGCCAATATCACAAATTTAGCTGGCACCATATAGTCTGGTAGTACCGCGCTAAGATGCTGTTTGAGTTGCGCTGAAGTATGTTCATTTGCCGCAGATTTAGACTGTACAAATGCCACTAAGCGTTGATTAACACCTTCTCCTTGCACCACCACACAGGCCAATTCAACTATTGCTAATTGCTCTAATTGATACTCGATTTCAGCGGTTTCAATCCTAAATCCTCGTAACTTTATTTGACTATCAATACGCCCCAAATACTCGATATTGCCGTCGGCTAACCAACGCGCTAAATCGCCGGTTTTATACATGCGCTCGCCTGGCTCAAAAGGGTTATTGATAAACTTCTCTGCGCTTAAAGCGACTTGGTTTATATACCCTCTTGCTAACCCATCACCAGCAATATGCAGCTCTCCTGGCACCCCTTTGGGTTGTAATTGCAATTGGTCATCCAAAATATATAAACGAATGTTGTCAATTGGTTTACCTATTGGCACTGAGCTTAATGAGGCAGTATCAACCAGCTGGGTGCAATCAAATGCCGTTACGTCAATCGCCGCTTCAGTGGGGCCGTATAAATTGTGCAGGGCGGCATTTGGGAAAGACTGGGTAAATTGCGTAGCAGACTTAATACCTAAGGCTTCACCGCTACTAAAGATGCGTTTTACACTCGGGCATTGTTGTGGTGCATGAGCAAGAAAGCTACTTAACATGGAGGGGACAAAGTGTAATGTTGTTACTTGCTGCTGATTGATTAGCGCGCTGAGGTAATCGGGTTCACCTTGTCTGCCGGGTGCTGCAAATACTAAGGTCGCACCAGACATCATAGGCCATACAAATTCCCAAACGGAGACATCAAAGCTATAAGGCGTTTTTTGTAACACGACATCACTTGGTGTCAGCTGATATTCTCTTTGCATCCACACAATTCGGTTCATCAATGCTTTGTGCGTTACCATCACACCTTTAGGGCGTCCTGTTGAACCTGAGGTGTAGATGACATAAGCCATATTATCTGGTTTCACCGCGCTATCTAGTGCCACTGGATACGCTTCTGATGATGACCAAAATGACGGTTCTTTTGCATCTAATAGGGTGATTTTTTCATCACCACAACTTAGCGCCCTTACCTTTTCGGCAAATTTGCTCTGTGTCAAAATAGACGCGACCGGACTATTTTCTAACATATAAGATAAGCGCTCATCTGGATATTCCGGATCAAGCGGCACATAGGCACCACCGGCTTGAAGTACAGCCATAATAGCGACCATCATCTCTATCGAGCGTTCAAGGCAAATTCCAACTAAAACCTCAGGGCCAACACCTTCTGACTGTAAATGCTTTGCCAGCGCCTCGCTACGTTTCTGTAATTGTGCATAACTGAGTGATTCATCACCATAGCGCACCGCTTCACGCTCTGGGTGCGCAGCAGCTTGCTCAGCAAATAGCTCATGAATACATACCGAGTCATCATACGCACGCTTGGTATCATTAAGCGCCATCAGCTGTTGTTGCTCTGTGTCGCTTAAATAATCCAGCCTCCCTATCGGCTCCGCTGGTGTCTGGCACACCATCTCTGTCAATGCCACAAAGTGTCTCATTAAGGCCGTTATCGTATCGTGCTTAAATAGCGCCGTGCTATATTCTACCGCGCCACTCAGTGCTCCTTCGTCCTCCACAAACTCTAACGTTAAGTCAAACTTACTCACCTCTGTTGCCAGTG
>NZ_RDBW01000057.1:0-29668 GCF_003934235.1 Pseudoalteromonas sp. J010
CCAATTTGCCAATTTGACTTAATACTTGCTCAATTTGAAGGAGTAAATCTGACGCTAACAGCGTTAAAAATTTCTCATTTAGAACAACTAAATAGCAAAATTTTTGCCTCGTTATCGACAAGATTTTCTCGCCTCAAAATAGACCACTTAATTAAGCGAATTGGTATAATGTAAGCTTTGCCAAAAGATCAGAGCGTAGTACTCAACGTAATGGGTATCAAAAAGCTGAGTAGTAGGCTCAGCTTTTGGGTTTAATTGATGTTTTGCTCTAAGAACACCGACTTTTCTATTTGTTCAAAGATACCCTGATAATAATTAGGGTCGACTATCATTTGCGACTCGACGATTTCACCATCGCTATTTAGGCGTTTAGCCACCGCATTAATCCTAAGTCGACTACCGCTTTTTATTGGGGCAACATTGGCAGAGACATCAACAGTAAGTATATCATCCATGTTGTTGTCACCAAATATCCAGTTTAAGCCGAGGGTGAAATAGGTTGCCAGTGCTTTGGTGACCGCTTCGGTGGTATTGGTTTGGGTGGTGGAGTAATTTGCTATTAGCACACCTGAAGATGAGTCTGACGCACTGATAGTAAACTCTCTATCCAGCAGTGCGTTGACAAGTGCACGGTAAACCAAAATAGACTCTGCATCGCTATATTCTTTGGTTTGTAAGCTACGCACTTCCATCGTTGACATTTGTGGTGCGGAACTTTTACATCCACTCAGCACAAGCAGTGTTGTCGCAAGTACGACACCTTTAACGGTTGCTGTTACTAGGGCGTTCATTGATTATTGCTCCTAGAACGAACTGGTATGATACGCTACTTTTTCGACTGTATCTCTCTTATCAAACTTGATGACAACCGTGAGCGTCTTAGTACTAACCTTACTTTTGTCATAGCCCGTTGACACTATGCCACCACCATTCCCTGAGAAGTAGCCCAATGTTCCCGAGTTCGTTTGAAACACTTGCTCTTTGGTAAATTTGTCATAGATCCACACTTCTTTGCCATCAGGATCGGTCTTGACAATATTAGGGCTGCCTAATGCAATAGCGACGTCACTGGCCGGAAGGCCATTTTTGATTTCTTTTTGAACCACACCAACAGTCAGGTTTTTATCAGCGGGTGTGTCGTTATGTGGAGTTGAATTACAGCCTGAGAGCGCCAGTACTGCACTAACAGAGCAGATGAGTAAGCGGTGCATTTTATTACTTTCCTTCGTTAATGTATCAGGGACTAACTTAGCTCAAAAAATTAGCAACTGCAATCACAAACTACAGACTTTGGCGACGCGCACTACATGCTTGTCCCAGCGCTGTTGAATATTGTCCCATTATTGGGAGAGTAAACGAAAAGGAGACTGTTAAATTGACTATATATCAATAGGTTACTTTTGGCATGGTGTTCGCTTTATGAAATCAAAAAACAGTGCGATAACACTATGGACATTAAAATCAGCCGCAATAAATCCTCTCGTCAGTCACCCATTTGGCGGTGGCTAGGTATAACGCTTAGTGTGTTTGTGGCACTGAGTTTTCTGCTATCTCAAGAGCATAATCAGCTTGATGCGAATACGATTACCTTTGCACCAATTCAAAAAAGCTCGATACAGTATAGCGTTTCTGGGTATGGAAAATTACGTTCGAAACTTAGCCGAGAAATCACCACAACATTTTCCGCTCAAGTAAGCACGGTCGAGTATCTTGCAGGCACAAAAGTGGAGCCAGATACCGTTATTATGCGCTTGATTAATCCTGAGCTGACGCAAAGATTGCAGCGTGAACGGTTAACACTTGCTAGGCAACGCGCCAGTGTTGACGCATTGAAGCTCAGTCAGCAAAGTGAATTACTTACCTTGCAAGGGCAAATAGCACTGCTACATAGTGAGTGTGAGAGTGCCAAACTCCGAGAGCAAGCTGAGCGACTGTTAGTGAAACAAGGCATTGTTTCAGAACTTGATCATAAGCGCTCCGTCCTGACTCTTGAACAGCTAAAAACCCGCGTTTTACTCAGTGAGCAACAACTTACACAAATGCAAGCACTACATATTAGAAGTATTGAGATTGAGCAGGAGTTGCTAAAAGAATATGAGCTGAGCCATGACATAGCAAAACAAGCTGTGGAACAACTGAACGTCAAAGCTGGGATCGCAGGGATGTTGCAAGCTGTTAATGTGAGTCAAGGGCAAGCAATTACACCGGGGCAAACTCTTGCGGTGGTGGGCAGTGAACGTCTGCTGGTGGCAGACTTGTTAGTACCTGAACGAGAGGCCAGTGAGGTAGTGATAGGGCAGCCGGCGATGATCAATACCTTTGTCGGTAAAGTTGCTGCAACGGTGAGTCGTGTTGTGCCGGTTGTTCAAGACGGTCGTATCGCCATTGAGCTGGCGTTAACGGGGGCACTGCCAAGTAACGCGCGTCCGGCACTGACCATCGAGGGTAAAATCTTTACTGCAAGGATACAGGACGCGCTCTCAATCCCGCAATTACCGTGGCTGTCTCCACAATCCAATAGCGACTTATTTGTTTTAGATAAACAAGAAAATGTACTCATCAAAAAAAGTTTCAAATTTGGTAAACTAGCCGGCRATGCCATTGAAATACTTGAAGGCGGCTCAGCCGGTGAGCAAGTGGTGATGTCAGATATGTCAGCTCATCAACACTTAAAAAAAATAACAATTACATCACTCAATCGGTAAAGGAAAAGCAAATGGATAATACCATTTTGGCATTGCACCAAGTAAGCAAGGTTTACTACGGTCAGGATGTAGAAACCCATGCGATTAGTAACATCAGTCTAAACATCAAAGCAGGTGATTATCTCGCAATTACAGGGCCATCGGGTTCGGGTAAGTCGACGTTACTCAGTGTTTTAGGGCTACTAGAGGAGATCACCTCAGGCAGCTATTGCATTCAAGGTGTTGAAACCCGTTCACTCGATGCAGATACTCAGGCAGAACTGAGGAATTTACATATTGGATTCGTATTTCAATCATTTAATCTACTCGATGGGTTAACCGTATTTGACAATGTTGCGTTACCGCTACACTACCGAGAGCCAATTCTCACAGCTCAAGAAATCGAACAGCGCGTGATACGAGCGTTAACGCAAGTAGAGATGTCCCACCGAGCCAATCACAAACCGAGTCAATTATCAGGAGGTCAGCAACAGCGGGTAGCTATTGCCAGAGCGCTTGCGGGCGAGCCAAGTATTTTGCTGGTGGATGAACCCACAGGTAACTTAGATTCTAAGAATGGTGATGCGGTGATGGCTTTGCTGAACAGCCTCAATGAACAAGGTGTTACCATTTGTATGGTTACTCATGACACCCGCTATGCAGGCTACGCAAAACAGCAAATTCAACTGCTGGATGGAGTATTGGTGTCAAAAAGCAAAGTGTCTCACTCAGCTCATTTATCGGAGGTTATGTGATGACTTTGATGCAGCTCCAACGGCAAACCACACTGGCCATCAAAAGCTTACTTCAAGTGCCTAGTTTCTGTATTACATTAGTGTTGACCTTGGCGCTGACACTAAGCTGTTTTTTTGTTGCGCTGAGCCTGTTTAGCGGCTTTTTTATTAAACCTCTTGATATAGAGAGTGAGTCACGCTTTGTGGTCATTGAGCAAAACAATATCTATCAAGATCGGGTATTTGAAGGCATGCAAAGTGTTCAAAACATGCTTAATTGGCGACAAACCGAGGCGCTTTATCAAAAGCGTGCTTTGATCAGTAGTTTTTCGGATGTCGTCGAAAACCTACCAGGCTCACCTAAACTGACGCTGAGTTTTGTAAGTGATGACTACTTCACTATGATGAAAATGCCACTTGTGCTGGGTCGATACTTGACTACGACTGAAGATATTAATCAGAAAAACCCTGAAGTGATTATTTCCTATCCATTGTGGCAAAAGTATTTCAATGGCGAAGCTCGCGTGCTGGGCGCGAGCTTACGGATCGTTGATAAGCTATATACCGTGGTCGGTGTGGCTGCTCAGACCTATTCAGACCCTTATTTTTTAAACCAAGGTAAGGGAGAGTTATGGTTAAGCTTCTCAGAGAATGAGCGATTTTTTGGTACCAAGCGTGGTGAATATCATCCATGGACAAGTAGGCAGGAAAATCTCAAGTTATTGGCGATACTTACCGAGCAAGGCACACACAGCACTTTAGCGCAGCAGCTTTATCAAAACAGTCTCAGGCATCGAGGAGAATGGCAATCAGCAGAGCAAGAATTACAGGATATTAAACCTATCATACGTCTATACCGGGATGTAGAAGTCGCAGGCCATGATACCTTGGCTATTGTTGTGCTACTCAGTGTGATGTGTTTGGTGCTCATTGCCATTTTTAATGTAAGTAACTTATTCATCTCTCGCGCTCACACACTTCAACAACAGCTTGTGCTGCAGGCAATGCTTGGTGCAAAGCGTGGTGTTTTGTTTCGTGGCATTTTCCTCGAAGCGTTATTGCTAGTTGCAAGTGCCGTGGTGGTTGGGCTATTTTTTGCGGCGTGGCAACTGCGGCTAGTACAATCCCTGACTCACAGTTACTTACCGCTTATTGATACACTCTCTCTGGACTCTACTGTGTTGCTTAGCGCAGTTTTGATAGTGCTGTTGTTGGCGTTATTGTTTGCTTTTGTAACGTCGCGTATGGTTAATTTTAATCAACTCAGTCAAAGCATACGTACTTCGGGCAAAGGGAGTGTGAAAGCGCTCAGCATGAAGATGACCAAAATACTGGTCGCGGTTCAGCTATTTTTCACCACAGTGCTGGTGCTTGGTGCAACGCTGGTGCTGAGCAAAAGTGCGGATACACTGTTGCGACCCCTTGGAACTCAGGTAGATAATATATACAGTGTGATGCTACATATACCAAATGACTCGACGCCATTTCCCAAGCGCTACACACACATTGAAGACTTTAAACAGGCACTCAGAAAAATACCCGGTGTGGTGGGGGTAGCACATGGTGAAAGCCCATTACAAAACGACTTAGCGGTGGTTGCGATGCGGGATCTGGCTGGTGAATGGATGCCAAGTATGATCCGAGCAAATGTAGGTCCAGATTATTTTGCATTAACAGGGCTTTCGCTGATTGCTGGGCGCACATTTAGTGAAGCGGCGATTAGGGGGGACAAAGAAGAAGTCATTGTATCAGAAGCAGCCGCACATGCTCTAAAGCCGGGGGGCAATGTTCTCGGAGATACATTCTTTATATTTAACCCCGATGTCCCAGCTGAAGTGGTCGGGATCTCACAAAATTTCAACCATCCAAAACGTTATACCGAGCTTCAAGGCAAGACGGCTTGGTTGCCTGCGCTACCTTTTGGTTACCCATTTATTATTGAAATGGAACCTGATGTAACACTGACGCGTGCTCAAGTTCAATCGGCTATTCAATCCGTAGCAGGTCAGGCTGGTATATGGCGGTTTTTAGACCTAACACAAACATATCATAAGCTTACATATTTAGAACGTCTCACTTTGTTGTTAAGCTTTGGGCTATGTGGCTTTAGCTTATTGTTATGCGGTGTAGGTATATACGGCGTGCTCAGCTATAGCTTTGAGCAACGACGATATGAGTTTGGTATGCACATGGCGCTGGGTGCAAAAAAACATCGTTTATATCGCTTGTTAATATCAGACACGCTGATACCCGTTTGTGCGGCAATTTTTGTCGCTGTGACAGTCGTAGTTGGGCTGTACTTGAGCGCGCCATCATCTGAGTGGCTTTTAGTCAAGCCAAGCTGGTTTTTGGTAGTGCTGATGACACTACTTACTTTTGCACTTTTCTGTGCAGTATATCCGATGAGACAACTCATCAATTCCGCTCCAATGAGCGCAATAAGGCAATAAAAGTGTGGGTAAGAACCTAATACCAATTTGAAGGAGTGAATCTGACGCTAACAGTGTTAAAAATTTCTTATTTAGAACAACTAAATAACAAAATTTTTGCCTTGCCTACAGGACGTAGGTACCTCGGCGTGAGCAGGACGCGGAAGCGGTGTTATCGACAAGATTTTCTCACCTCAAAATAGACCACTTAATTAAGAGAATTGGTATAAACAAACAAGAAGTAGGAAACGATGACAGCTGTTTTAATCATTGAAGATAATCCTGATGTGCGTATGTCTGCAACTATTTTGCTGCAAAGCCACGGTTATCAGAGTATCGAAGCTTCACACCCCGACGAGGCAAAAGTCATACTTGCAGAGCAACCTGTAGCACTGATTTTACTGGATATGAACTTCAATAAAGACACTACCTCGGGAAAAGAAGGGCTGCAATTTTTGATGTGGCTTCGGCAAGTGTCGATAGAGGTGCCTTTGATAGTCATCACGGCTTGGGCCAAAGTCGAATTGGCGGTACAAGCAATGCAGCTAGGTGCGTGTGATCTAATCGAAAAACCATGGCAAAACCAGCGCTTGTTAAAAACCGTTAAACGCCACATTGAAACAAGGCAAACAACTACTGAGCCACCCACAAATAACACGCAAAATAAAATGCCCAGTCGTTTACTACAACAAGCATTAAGGGTTGCAAAAACCGATGCAAATGTATTGATATTGGGAGAAAATGGTAGTGGTAAGAGCCAGTTAGCAAGGTACATCCATAACAATAGTCTACGTAGTGAGCAGCCTTTTGTTAGTGTTAATATGGCCGCAATTCCCACAGAGCTATTTGAAAGTGAGTTGTTTGGTCATCGCCAAGGGGCGTTTACTGATGCGAAAGCGAATCGCACAGGGCGCTTTGAAATGGCTCAAAATGGGACTTTATTCTTGGATGAAATTGGCAGTTTGCCGGTAGCACAACAGGCAAAACTGCTCAGAGTGCTGGAAAGCGGAGAGTATGAAGTGCTCGGCGACTCAAAGACCAGTAACAGTAACGCGAGGATAATTTCGGCTACTAATGTTGATCTAAGCGACGCGGTGAAAACTGGACTATTTCGCCAAGATTTACTCTATCGTTTAAATACGGTTATCTTAACCGTCCCTGCACTTAGAGCGCGAGCCGATGAGCTACCCAGCTTAGCGGCTCATTTTTTAGCGCTACATACCAAGCGCCATGGCAATGACACAGGTGGTGAACGCAGCTTAAGTAATGCAGCAATTGCAAAAATGAAAGCATACTCGTGGCCTGGCAACATTCGAGAATTATCCCATGTGATTGAGCGTGCTGTGATTTTAGGGGCGCACTCTGTGATAGGGGCACAAGATCTTGAGTTAGATGAAGATTTTCACGAGCAAGATATGCCGTTGCTAAGCCTTGAAGAGGCTGAAAAGCGGATGATAGAAAATGCTATTCGTCACTTTGAGGGAAATGTGGTTGCCGCTGGTGAGTTTTTGGGGCTGAGTAAATCTGCAATTTATCGACGTGTAGAAAAACATGAAATCAAATTAAAGGGCAACCAAGGTGGCTAAGCTCACATCCGTTGAGCAAAAACTATGGCTTGGTTTTGCGGTTCCTTTAGTCACTGTTGCTGCGCTATTAATTGCGACCATTATTTATTTTGAGCTGACTTTATTGGGGGCAATAACCTTACTTTTAGCCTTACTAGTGCCTTCTTTACTGACACTTTGGTATAGCTACAACAAGGTGATGTCAGTACTTGATAACCTTGCTGTGCAGCTAGATAGCATCTCCAACGAGGAGCTAACTGTATGGCAATTATCTAGCTATCAAGGTGGTCGAGTCGCAGCGCTAAAAGCCGAAATTCAGTTAGTTGTTGAACGATTACAGCAAAAGCGGCAAGAATATGGTCAAAACGAGGCTTTTGTCTTTAATTTTATCAGTGAGTTATCACTGCCAGTACTTGTGCTTGATGGTCATCAACAGGTTTATTTTGCCAATCGTGCTATGGCGGACATATATCCAAATATGACCCTAGATGGAATACCAGCGTCAAAATTGGCATTAAATCAGGTCGATAGTCAGTGGCAGTTACAACAACACTCTTCACGATACAAGATAGCATCACACCCACTTTATCGCGGGCAGCGTGTCTATCAATTGCTGGTTTTTGTATCGGTGGAGCAAGCGCTAAGAGACAACGAGAAACAAGTCTGGCAAAAGTTACTTTCAGTGCTAAACCATGAGGTTCGTAACTCCCTTACTCCCGTGTCTTCCATGGCGCAATCATTACAACAAGACAGAGACGCAATTCCATTGGCAACGCAGCAAACAATGCTAGGGGTGATAGAGAGTCGTGCGGCACACTTACAGCAATTTGTTGCAAATTATGCGCAAATTGCTCAATTACCTGCGGTAGAAAAACAAACGATAGCGGTTGAAGTATTAGCTAACCGCTGGCAAGCGCTCTTTCCTGAAGTGCAAATAGACGTACTGAGTTCAGGTGTACTGTATTGTGATGAACCGCAGCTCACACAAGCCATGATTAATCTCGTGAATAACGCACTACAAGCAAATCAATTAGCTTCGAAGCAAGGTATTACACTCACCATTGAAAAACGGCAACAGTGGCAACTTTGCCTACAAGATAATGGCGGTGGCATTGATAATTTAGATAATCTTTTTGTCCCATTTTATTCCACTAAACCGAACGGTTCGGGCATTGGTTTAGTACTCAGTCGAGAAATCATTCGCAATCAACAAGGCGAGCTGTACTTGAGTAATTTAGCGGACAATCAAGGGGCTAAAGCGCTGATCACGCTCCCCTTGTGCTAATTGTACAGAGCGTCTGTTATATCAATTAGATTTAATACTAGCTCAATTTGAAGGCGTAAATCTGGCGCTAACCGCGTTAAAAATTTCTTATTTAGAATAACTAAATAGCAAAATTTTTGCCGAGTTATCGACAAGATTTTTTCGCCTCACAATAGGCCACCTAATTAAAATAATTGATATTACCAGATCTGGGTTTGGGGTGATTAAAGCTTTGCTGGCAACCAGTTATTGCCAATAAAGTTGCATCGCTATCCCCAAACCTCAGATTAAGTATTTCATTTATACAGCGCTTCGCGAGAGTAACATTATGGGTTACTGTTCACTTTTATAAACAGTCCCGCCATAGAGGTATCTGCGGAATGCGTCATCGGTGCATTTTCAATACCAACGGCGGTAATAGTACCTGTGTCATGTACCGATAAACTTTGAATACTCGCAGAGCGCTCGGTGTGGTATGTTTCGATCGATAGATCAGACAAGTTGTCTATGTCCAGTTGTCCGATAAACCCATTGGTGTGTTCAACCCAGCTATTTGTGTCTACTTGCACACCACCGATATGACCGTAAAGATAAAGTGTATTATCAGCTATTGCCAACCCTCTCAGCACATCTTCTTTGTCTATGTTATACCAATACCGCTGAGGTATTCGTTCACCATGATAAACCTGTATCAAACCAACATCCCATTCACTAGAATAGCGCGTATTATCGGCTTTGCTTCGCCGCGCTGATACACCGATAAACACGGTATCTTGATGTACTTTGATATCGTCAATTAAAGAAGAGTGATTGTCGCTGATAAACTGCTCATTCAGTAATTCGCCATTGAGGTTAAATGTTTTTACAATGGCGTGCATGTCACTTTGCGCAACACCTTGGGGCACAGCATGAACCGTCGAAAATTTATGGTTATATGCGGGGATTGCATCTGTGCTGATGTTTTGAGCGCTATAAAGGTAGCCATTATCAGAGACGGCAATTTCTATTGCTCCTGAAGCCCGAGTGCTATTCCCCCAATACCGAATATCGATAGGTTTTTGCCACATTAGTTGTAAATTGGCGTCATATTTTGCAATTTTTCGTCCGCCATTATTATAACTAACATATAAGTTTTCATCATGGCAGGTGAACTTAGCATTATTAAAGCGCCACCACGTGATACTGGTTTGAGTGTATTTTGTGTTGCTAAGAGGGTCATCTGTCGGGATGATAGTAAAAGGTTTGAGAAGCCAAGCGTTTTTGTCAGTGGGTATATCATATTTGACATCCATTGATAGTGCTTGCATTGGTGCGCTTTTTAGCTGTACGCCAGTTTCATCATAACGCTCTAGTTGCACACTGAATATATCGTCGCCTTCTTGTATAAATCGACCAAGAATGTATTCACCCGAATCGAATACACAAGCATCAACAAACCCCTCAGTTGATTGTTCGAACTGATAAGTTTGACCGTTAGGATCAGTGATGGCATAAAAACCTTCTTTATTTCCCGGCTCTTCAACACTTGACGTTTCTCCTAGCACTAATAGCTTGTCATTTTTTAAGTTAAAGACGCGCTCCAAAGCTGTGGTGTAACCCAAATCGCTGGAGTACAGGCTATTTTGTTGATCAAGTGCGCTGAGGTTGAGTTTATTTTCCAGAGGGTTAGGCGCAGGGTTGGGAGCAATATTTTTTGGGGGAGGCACAGTGTTTGAGTCTGAAGCGCTTCCACCGCAGCCTACCAGCAATGTGGTAGCGCAAACGAGTATAGTCAGTATTACACGCATAATAAAATCCTTTCAAAAGTAACACCATTTGCTTTACTCAGCACTCTATATTGAGGCAATGACATTACGTTTCCATCTAACAAAGTACCTATATGGGTGATGGGGGACTCCATCTGGTGATGTTAGAAAGAGGCTATTAACGCAATCTTAGTTATGTACTTCCTCAAACAGCTCAAGTGCTGAGTCAAAATAGTGAAACGGGTTAGCGAATCTGTAATTCATAATAAGTAGAGCAACCTTTTATACCAATTGGCCTTAATACTTGCTCAATCTGAAGGCGTAAATCTGACGTTTACTGTGTTAAAAATCTCTAATTTAAAACAACGACATAAGAAATTTTTGTCTTGCCTGCATGGACGTCGGTACTTTGGCGATAGCAGAACGCGGTAGCGGTGTTATCGACAAGATTTTCTCGCTTCAAAATAGACCACTTAATTAAGAAAATTGGTATCAATTAAGGTCAGAAAATATACTAACTTAGGTACAGGATGGAAGTGTAAAAGAGTGTAATTATGGCAGGTTAATTTGTTACGCTGATTGGGACATATAAGTCCTGCGTCTTAATCAAAGCTTGTATTGATACCAGGCTGATTTGTTGCATTACGACAAACAATCACGCAAACCAAATTTCAGATATTAAGTGCAAATCGAATAATTTTATTTAACTTCACAATTTACCCACAAACGTTGCGGATGATATAGGCTTACTGTTTAGGGGGAGCGAGCGTGGCAGAATTAGAACTTATTCGAGTTGATAAATACAGTGAACAGACAATGACACATCTGTTGGAGCAGAGCGATTATCCGCGTCAACTTGGCTTGTTTGAGTTATGCTGTGCAACGAACATGGCATATTTATTATATGTAGATGGCAAGTTGGTGGGCTTCATTGCGATATGTATTTCACGCCGCAGAGAGTTTGAGGTCTGTGCACTCTATATTATTCCCTCAGAACGCAGAAAAGGGTATGCCAGCCAGTTTATGGCGCATATCTGGTCTATTTATAAAGGGTGCTGGAAGGTCAAGCAAGAGGGCGATACACCCAGCTCTCGTGCATTTTGGCATGCTGTTTTGAATACCAAAGGCAAGTCTGCGAAGCAAAGTCAAAATACATTCGACTTCGCCGTTTAATACCACTCACCTTTTTCAAGCCAAAATGCGCGTCCAAAACCACCAACGTACCGTACTCGTGTAACGACCACTCGCCAAAGGTTAAAATCGCCGAGCATGGCATATTGCTGTGCCTTTTCATGGGTGGCAATAAACTGGTCAATTTGCGCGCGGCTTTCATCTCTCGATAATTTATGGGCATGGCCTAAAATAGTGACTCGAGCATTTTCAACGTCTGCGACATCACCATCGTCTAAAATCATAAAAGAAAGCTCAGAGTGTTTAATTAAATTCTTCGTGTGCTGTGCTATATCGCTTATAAAAAAATAAAAGTGGTTATCATCAAGAAAGATATATTGGGCGATAGAGGAAAAAGGAAACCCTTTTTGATTGCTTGATAGGGTAGATAAAAACGCGCTCTTATGTTTTTGACACAAGGCCTTAGCTTCTATGATAGCAGTTTTTCTCACTGTAATATGCTCATAAATAATCAGGTGGTTTTCCACTATGATCGCTAAAACTAAAAATAAAATCAAAAAGTAAGTAAGCAAAAGTAAGGTTTTATAGCTACCTTTTTAATAGTTGAGTTCATAAAATTTAGAGTATTTACTTGGTTTTTTATTCCGTTTGTAACATAGTTTGGTTACTCAAATTAGAGCAATGACATTATGCTAAGTAAACTAACAATAAAACAAAAAATTACTTTAGGCTTTAGTGCATTAGGCTTGCTGCTGCTAATTGCAGGTATCCTAGCCTACTTAGCGTTAGCGCAAATCAAATCAGCCAATCAAGATATGGGCGAGGTCACACTACCAATTCAGCGCAGTGCTGATGCTCTGCAGCTTGAACAACTTAAACTCAGTAAGCTTATTGCCCAAGCTTACACATTAGAAAGTGCAGCCGAGATAAGTGACGCAAAGCAGCGATTCGCTGCGGGAAACGCGTTGTATGTTGAGCGCCAACAGCATTTGACATCATTAACGGAATCCATGCCTACATTTGCAGAGCCGCTAAAACGTACACTTAACCTTGGTCGTAAACTAAGTCTTGCAGCAGAACAAATGCTACAGGCTAAAGCCGATGCTGTAGAAGCACAACAACGCATTCATGAGCAATATCAAGCGTTGAAAAAAGATAAAGAAACGGCCAGCAATGCGATGCTGGATCTTGAGTTACTAGAGACCAGCAATACGAGACAATTAGAGGAAATGATAGGTACCGGGGTTCGTATTGATGACATGCTCTTTACCCTTGAAAACAACAGTGAGAGGATAAGTGGGCTATCACTTCAACAGCTAACGCCTCATCAACAAGACATGCTGTTTTTACTGGATAATATTGACAATAACGTGGCATTTTTACAGCGCCAAGCTGTAGGAATGAATGCGGAGCCGCTACTGGCGCAGTTTGGTGAGGGAATGGCTAGACTGAGGGAAAAGCTAGAAGCGCCAGGTTACCTTTACAGCGCAGTAAAAGAGAAGCTAAATAAGCAACAGCAAGCCGCTACACTGTATAAACAATCTGAGCAGCATGGTTTTACCATTTTAGCTGAGCTTGAAAAAATGCAGCAAAATGCCAATGTAGCTTTTAATCATGCACAAAGCGAGATCAGTGTACTAATCGAGCGGGCACAAAATGTGACTATGATACTGGTTGTGGTGTTTATTGTGCTGGGGGCGTTTATTTCTGTATCAACCAGCCGTGCGATGTTAGGGCCTTTGGCTGCGGTAAATAAAATGTTGAGGCACTTAGCTGCAGGTGACTTTTCAAAAAAAATGAGCAAACGTAATGACGATGAGTTTGGACAGTTAATTGATAACATCAACCAAGTAAAAGACAACTTAAGGGAGTTGTTAGAGGCGATTAACAAGCAGGTACATGAGCTCGAAGCATTATCACAAGCTTCACTGCGGGAAAGTAAGCAAATAGCAGGGAATGCCACAGAGCAGATGCGACGTATGGACAATGCAAACCGGCTATCACAAAGTATTTCAGCCAGTGCCTTATCTGTGTCTGAGCGCTCTTCTGAGAGTCTTGCAAGCATTCACACTGCCAACCAACACAAAACCGAAGTGAGCAAAAATGCACAAGAAAATAAGCAGCATATCTTGTCTTTGAGTACACGTATGTCAGAGGCGGTCGAGAGTATGGCCAAGCTGACCTCACACAGTGAAAGTATTGGCAGCATTTTAGATACTATCGTCTCTATTGCTGAACAAACTAACCTACTGGCGTTAAATGCAGCTATTGAAGCTGCACGTGCTGGAGAGCAGGGGCGGGGCTTTGCAGTGGTTGCTGATGAAGTAAGAACACTTGCGTCTCGCACGCAAGAATCAACTAATGAAATCAATCAAAAAATTGTTGCACTGCGACAAGATACACATACTGCCGCCGAGGCGATTAACTCTGGCCAACGAGATGTTGAATTCAGTGTCCAACAAAGCGAAGCGCTTGCACTGGCAATGGATGAGATAGCCACCGCGATTGCACAAGTGACTACGCTAAGTGAAGAAGTAAATCAAGCTGCGGGACATCAAGCGACAGACTGTCAACAAATAGAGCAAGTGATGCTAGACGCACAGAGCACTGCAAGCGAGAACGCTCAAGCTATGCAAAGTTTAGCAAGGGGCAGTGAGTCTTTAAGTAGTTTCTCGCATCGCCTTGCTACACTAGTTGAGCGATTTAAATTGTAATGTCAGTGATGATGACAACGCCTGTTACGAAGTGCAGTGTCATCGTTACCGTATTCAGCTAACAAGCAATGTCTTTTATAATTCCCTGACATGCGCAAGGATCCATAAAGTGTGGTACCGGATAATCTGGGTGGGCTTCTTTTAATGCAAGCTCTGCTAAATATGCCGCGTCGCTTTGTAGAACTTCATGAAGCTTGGTTTGAATATTTAGCTCGCGCAACAAGTTTTCTATGTGGTTAAGCAAGTCGTCTGCTTGTCGTTCTATTGGGTAGTCCAACGAAGTAAGGCCACAGTATCTGGCGATTAAGGCTAGCTGCTGGTTTATTCTATCACCATACCATTTGAGTACAGGTAGCAATAACACTGCGTTGGCAAGGCCGTGAGGCGTGCCATACTGCGCACTTAATTGATGCGAAATAGCATGTACATAACCTACAGATGTTCTGGTAAAGGCTTGACCAGCGTAATGAGAAGCGAGTAGCAACTGCGCTCTTGCGTTTAAATCATTAGGGGTCTGTTGCACTTTAGGTAAAAACTCAAAAATGGCTTTACATGCGCAAAGCGCGCGCTCTTGACTGAATTTCAAACAGTTGATACTAAGGAGCGCTTCAATTGCGTGAGTTAAGGCATCAATCGCAGTGGTTGCGCTAATATGTGCAGGCATGCTGGTGGTTAATTCTGGCAACAACACAGCGTGATGGGGCACCAAGCAGAAGTCTGTTGCAGCGTATTTTGTATTGCTCTGTGGGTCGTTTACCACAGCTGCAACGGTAGTCTCTGATCCAGTTCCTGCGGTGGTTGGAATAGCAATATTGGCAGGCAAGCGCTTGAGTACTTTAAACAAACCTTTTAGCTGGGTAACTTGCTTGTGAGGCCTGACAATTCTTGCACCAATGAGTTTGCCGCTGTCTAATACCGAGCCACCGCCAAGAGAAATAATAGCTTTACAGTGTTTTTGATGATATGTCGCGACACCATTTTCAATGTTGTCTATGGTAGGGTTGGGTAATACCTCACTGTAATAATGCGCGACCAGATTGGCTTTTTCTAATGCCTCTGCAACGATGTTATGGAGGTTTAGCTGTAATAAGACGTTATCTGTGACAACCAGAACGTTGTCCCCTTTTTGCAATCCCAGTGCTTGTATCGCACTGTCTAATCCTTGTTTACCCTGATGTAGTTTGGGGCTTGGAATACCAATAAAAATCACAATACATTTGAGTGCAAAATGGTAAATGCGATAGAACCAATTCATAGTTACCTACCTATAACTGAGAATAAGAGCGCGAAATTGGTAAGATGAAGCATTGTAAGGCTGTGTTAGCTGTATGACGCAGACTACAGCCCAATACCAATTAAATCGCGGTAAAATTTGTAAGGTTATACCAATTTTCTTAATTAAGAGGTCTATTTTGAGGCGAGAAAATCTTGTCGATAACTAGGCAAAAATTTTGCTATTTAGTTGTTCTAAATAAGAAATTTTTAGTGCTGTTAGCGTCAGATTTACTCCTTCAAATTGAGCAAGTTTTAAGTCAAATTGGTATTAATACCTCCAGTCTGTACTGTAGACTTATCATATCGAGATTGCGAGTAAAATGATCAGCAGGGTGTTACGGCCTAACTTGACAGCCAACGTCAGTCATATGACGTTTTTCAAGTACTTGAGCTGCTGCTTTTTTTAATTTTTGTATGTAAGCTTCTGGCGCATTTTTATGAGCAGTGAGGTAAAGTGTTTTACTCAAGTCGGGGACTTCTAAGACTTTATCCCATTGCGCACGGACACCCATTCTAGTTGCCATTCTTTCAACAAAATTCTCCGCACCGAAGATGAAGTCTATTCTACCTTTTTCAAGCAGACCGCCAGCTCGATTAAAGCTACTGACCGATACAAGGTTATTGTCAGGATTAAAACCGTGCTGTTTCAGGTAATTCTCTGAGAGTTGGTCGGCACCAACGGCAACAACATGTTGTTTTATTTTTTCTATACTCCACTGAGAGTGAGTGTTTACATCGGCACGCTTGTAAAACGCGACGTTCAATTCACACAGCGGTGCAATCCAAGTGTAATTCGCTTCTCGATCACTGGTCTTGGCTAATGAGTACAGCAATGCGTAAGGCGATTTACTGGCATATGACTTGGCTCGTGCCCATGGCAACATATAGATTTGATAGCCTAAATCGGCTTCCCACATGATGAGTCTGACAATTTCGCTAGCAAAACCGCCGATGGCGCCATTTTTTTGTTTGACTTGATAAGGAGGAAAATGCTCGGTGTAGATATCTATTTTCTTTGGTATGTCAGCGTGTGTATAAAAGGCACTGAATATAGCGATAACGCTCCCAATGAAATACTGCATATAACGTTCTCAAGGTCGTTTTAGGTAGTATAACTCATAATTTGGTATTGGTTTTCCTTGTGCCTTGATAATTTTTATTTGGTGTCATTATGGCATCATTAAAGTGCGTTTTGGTGTGTTTATAGAATTAAATAATGACGTAAACTAGTCTCCGTGGTTGAGGAGTTGTTATGCGTTTTGTTTCATTGATAATGGTCTGGCTAGGTTTCTTATTGGTGTCTATCCCTTCATATAGTAGTGAAGTTGCACTGGATTATGTGATGGGAGAGGGTGACGTTAAAGGCTTAAGGCTTGGTTATCGGCCAGCACACTTTAGTATTTCAGAATATGGGTTTAGTGAAGGTTCGTACATTTACTTTGAGTTGAGTACGAACTATTGGGAGTATGGCGACCCAAAACGTTCAGACAMTAGTTTTGCAATTGCTTTATCGCCTGTGCTCAATGTGCCAATAACAAAACTCGGCACGATGCCTGTTAATTTTGAATTTGGTATTGGCATGTCATACGTCAGTGACACACGTTTTGCCGGTAAAGATATTGGTGTGCATTATCAATTTGAAGACCGAATTGGTATCAATTTAAGCGTAACACCAACTAGCAAAGTGGGAATGAGGTACTTACATTACTCAAATGCTGGTCTAAGTGATCATAATCCAGGTCTGGATTTCTTTAACTTATTTTACGTTAGGCGGTTCTAATACGGTTTACTAAACCAACTTTCGAATTCAAACAGTAGGCTGGCTGTTATTGCTCAACCTTAGCGTGATTTTGCAAACAGGTCGGATCCGGTTTGCACAACGGTTTTTTCTCCCTTTTATGATTTCAAGGATGAAATCTTTTCTTACTTATTTCACGATTATTTTCCTTTCGTAATGCGTTAGAATCTACCAGCTGATGTTGCTGTTTTAGGGATGTTTTGGCCRCAGTGTTCAGCTGTAACGACAAATAACTTCTGACTAGCGTTATATTACGCCTTTTGAGCTTGGGTATTTTATACCAATTTGACTTAATACTTGCTCAATTTGAAGGAGTAAACCTGACGCTAACAGCGTTAAAAATTTCTCATTTAGAACAACTAAATAGCAAAATTTTTGCCTCGTTATCGACAAGATTTTCTCGCCTCAAAATAGACCACTTAATTAAGCAAATTGGTATCTTTTTCCAAACAATAATAAAGAAGGAAGAACCATGGAAATAAGCTCTGTAACTACACGATTAACGCGTTTCACCCCATTAGTTTGGGTGATGCTAATTGGCAACTTTTTTGTTCGTGCCAGCTATTACATGGTGTGGCCATTTTTAGCCGTAATACTGTATGAAAACTATGGGCTGAGCGCTACTGAGGTAGGCTTGCTGCTGACGGTATCTGCGACGGTCGCAGTCTTTTTAGGCTTTTACACCGGTAATTTGGCTGATCGTTTTGGTCGCACCAAAATGTTATACATTGCTGTCAGCATAGGTGCGATTTCTTTTTCTATGCTAGCGGTGGCAGAGTCATTATGGCTATTCGCAACATCGGTATTTTTGGCCTGTTTGCCCAGAACGCTTTGGGATGCACCTAGTAAGGCGTTACTTACCGAAGAACTGGCAGATGTAAAAGACAGAGAACTAGCGCTTCACCTTCTCTATTTTTTAGTCAATGTGGGAGCAGCGCTTGGGCCTCTTTATGGTTTATGGGCGGGGCTCAACGGGGAGCAATTTAGTTTTATCTACACCGGTATATCTTATATTGGTCTACTATTTGCTCTGCTTTATTTTCGACCTAAGTTGAGTGAAGCACAGCTTGCAACTGCTCAGTCAGCAGCTAAATCTGTACCAAAGTTTTCAAAGTGGCTTGGGATTTTACGTAAAGATAAAGTATTTCTGATAGTGCTTGTTGCCACGACTTTGGTGTACTTAGTATATGCTCAGTGTGATTCGAGCTTAGTTCAATACCTTACCCGTGCTCAAGTACCTGAATTAGCATGGTTGATCTCAAGCCTCATAATAGCGAACTCAAGTGTCATTATTATCTGCCAGTTTCCGCTGCTCCATTTGATGAAAAATTGGCGAATTGAACATCGACTATATGCAGGCGGGATAGTTTTGGTGATATCTCAATTGATGATGGCTATCAATGATGTACAAAATGTCTGGGGTTGGATAGCAGCAATGATGGTGTTGAGTTTAAGCGAGGCGATTATGTTCACAAATATCAATGTGTACATTGATAGATTGGCTCCTGATAACTTAAAAGCGAGTTACTTTGGTGCCGCTGGACTTTGTTCCCTAGGATATGCTGTGGCACCAGTAATAGGTGGACTTATCTTGGATCTGCACTCAGGGATGATGTTGTTTATAGTAATGACATTAGTATCAATCACGGCGCTTGGTTTTTATCGTATTGCTCAGGTAAAACCAAGCGTGGCCGCTGAAGCTTCTTAAATATCCCGCGCTCACAGTATATGCGGTGTTCGAACCTGTATCACCGCTTACCTTTTTAACTGGTATTAATTACCAGCCATTTTCTGTAAGTAGCTAAGGCGCTGTTGCTCCGCTGCGCTTGGCTGATATGGCTGACGCTCCAATGCGTCAAAGTAAAAATCGGTGATCTCATACTCAGAGACTTTACTGTCGCCAAATTGTGCCCGTTTTCCTGGCATGGGTGACATTTTCTCAATAACAAAGGTTTTTAGTGTAAATCGTGAAGGGCCTGACTTCGCTGAAAATGGCTCAAGCACTGAGTGATGGGCTTTTAAATGAAAGACCTGTTTACCCTCGCTGAGCTTTTGCTTTTCTACTAGATGACTTACGGGAGTGCCATCAGGTGTGAACAGGTTTGCGCGGATCCGATAGCTACCGCTTTGTTTTACCTCAAGTTGAAGCGGAATGACTAAATCGCTTTTATGGGGATATGGCTGGGCAATCGTTAGTAAAGTAGCGCTGGGTTGATAGTAACGAGCATTGGCGGTCAGTGCTACGGGCTTTGCATTAGTTGGGTTTGCTCTAACTTGGATATTTAACTCAGGTGGCCAGTCTGCTTGTCCTGCAATTTCTCCTTGCCAAACCTCTGCTTTTTTTATTAATCGAGAGGTTGCGATGGCCTGTTGTGTCATTGGATCAACGACTGTAGCAACCGCACTGGAAAACTGACTGCCAGATAAACTAACTTCGATGGTTGCTGGATGAATAAAGCGATATTGATTTAATGTCAAAGACACCTGTTGGTTGGTATCTTCTAATAACATAGTAACGGCGTAAAAATGGTTGGGGTTGAGTCTGTCAAAATCCCCTTTCCCAAGTGGTTGTGAATAGGGTGGCAAGGAGATGCTGTACTCATAATGTGCTGCCGCAGATTGCGCTGCTTGTGCAAGGGGCAGGGCATCGATGAGAGGTTGTTTTTTTGACGCTGTGGCTTGCGCTGTAGCCGCCTTCGGAGTTGGTATTATCGCACTTACATTAAGGGGAGGAGTTGCCTGCAAGGCGGGTGTAGGTGAGGGAGGCATTGGGCGCTGCAAGGCAAAAAAAACTGCCGCAATACAGACGATGACTAAAAGCGTGCTGATTAAGAAAAACTTTTTCATAAACTTACTCTGTTAATACAAGGAACTGCGCAAGTCAGTTCCTCAACATAGAAATTAGCAAAGTGACACTGTGATCACAGTGAACTTAAAATCAATTGTGAAAAGCTTTGAGAGTCAGACTCGCTTACGTAGCGATAAGTTTTTTTCCAAAACCAACTGCCAGTTGTTTCTTCGTAAGTGTTGTAGCGAATAGTCTTATATCCAGCATTGAACTGGGTGCGTGCTGCGGTTACTTTGCCTTGATAGTCTCTATCAGGAAGATTGCCGTGACTATACTCAGCACTCATGAGAAGTGGGTAGTGATAGGGCATAAAGCTTGTTACTGCATCATCTTGTGCGGTGAGCTGACCATTGATAGCAACACTGCTACTACAGCTTCCAAAACTGCCTTTTGCCGACGCACCGCAAGAGGAATGAGTAGATACCACACCATCGTCATTGCCAGGTAAAAAGCCTGACGTGAGACCAAAATAGTCACTTGCATCAGCAACAAATCGCAGGCGTGGCGCATTGTCACTCGGATATTGCGAGACTTGTCTGGCATTATTTACCTTTAAATCCCACATTATCCCAAACTCTTCGGGCATACTGCCTAGCCACGCTTCAATAGCTTGACGTGTTAGTCCACCGACTATGCCACCAGAAGTTGCCGCATTAATTGCGGTGTCAGCTAATTCACTGCCCCCACCGGCACCTGCTAAATCAAAGGTAGCGACAATATTCAAAGGAGAAAGGCCTGCATTTTGCAGCCAAGTTGCTTGGTTATCTAAGATATAACGTGCGACTAGATCACCTGTTGAGTGAGTCACAAACACACATCCTGGATCACAGGTGCCATTCTCGGCAAATGACTTTAATTTTGGCCAAATAAAGTCAGTGGCAATTTTACCTTCTAGGCGCTCATAAGAAGGCCAATCGATGCGAGCATCAGCATGGTTTATCCAAAAAGATGACCAGTACTCTTGACCTTCAAGCTCAACATTCGTGCTAGTTGGGCGGTTTAGTTGATCCGCTTGAAAGCCATGGATAAGTATGGTTTTATAGTTTGCGGCCTGCACCGGAGTGCTAAGTGCCACGCCGGATAATAACGCTGAAATAACAGCAGTGTATACAAAGTTAGTTTTCATTGTCTTCGTCCTTTAAAGCGCCAAGTGACACATCTATAACGAGCCTAAGACCGAGTATTAATCTCGTGAGCTCTTAGAGTTCGCACAACTACTTTCACTACTACTGAAACGCATCTTATTAGTATAATTTGACGTGATTCATTATATTCACGTCAGGTTAACTTATGCTACTTCTGGGTTGTTGTGAAGATCCGAAAGTAAATTTAATGTTTTTTCACTACGTTTCACAAATGGGTTGGTGTCGTCCCAAACATAACCAGCCAAAACAGAAGTGATTTGGCTTTTTATTTTTTCCGGCTTGTTATTTGAAAAGAATAAACGGCGCAGACGACCGTCATACCAGCCTTCAATATAGGTGCGCATCACTGCGATACCATCAAGCATGTGCTGTTCATACTCTTGTTGCCAGTCTGCGGCTTTACCCTCAAGTTGCTTGACTATTAAGTCTGCGGCTCTAGCTCCGGACTCAATCGCAAACATAACTCCCGCTGAAAAAACAGGATCAATAAACTCGCTAGCGTTACCAGTTAGCACGAAGTTTTTGCCATAAAGCTGCTTAATCCCTTTGGAATAACCTTTAATCTCCTTAGGCTCCATGCAAAGCTCCATTCCCTCTAGCATCGCGGAGGCATGTTTATCACGAGCAAGATAAGTTAAAAAGCGTGTTTTGGTATCACCTTCTGCGCTCTCTAAATAAACCGGATCACCAACAAAACCAACGGAAACGCGGCCATCTGAGAAAGGGATCAGCCACGCCCAAACTTCTTCTTCGTGAACTAAAATAGTGACTTTATTGTTTTCAGCGCCTGTATTGACACCGTTTGCTGGTTTAAATTGTGCGAACAGTGTTGCACGTGTAGGTAAAGAAGAAGGCTCGTTTAAGTCCAATAAGTTAGCTAGCACGCGGCCATAACCACTGGAGTCAACTACGAATTTTGCTTGGATTTCTTGTTGCTCACCGGCCTCGTTTACTACTTTAACAATAGGTGATTCAAGCTCCATATTAGCATCAACAACTGATGTACCGAACGCAATAGGAGCGCCCATTTTTTGTACTTCTTCTGCAAGTACATTATCAAAATCGTCTCTAGGTACTTGCCAAGTCCAAGTCCAGCCATCAGTATAATTTTTTGAAAAATCGAAAAATTCGTGGAAATCATCTTGCTTAAAATTGGCACCAATTTTTTTCTGGTAATTGCGTGCGACAAGGGCTTCCATAAATCCCGCATCTTCTAAGTGCTGCATACTTTGTGGTAGAAGACTTTCACCGATGACATAGCGAGGGAAGTGGCTACGCTCAACAATTTTTACCGTGAGTCCAGCTTTGATAAGTTTTGCTGCGGTCATGGTGCCGGCGGGTCCAGCACCGATAATAAGTACATCTACATTTTCCTTAGCCATTTTGTAATTCCTTAATCATATATTGTGAGAAATGTGGCATTGAGTTAGTCCTAGAGTGATACACTTAAGCATCACACTAGGATTTTAATTTAACATTATATTAACAGTGAAATTGTTAAATAGTGTTCATAATTTCTGACATTTTTATTAAGTCATCAGGGGTTTTAATCCAGCTGTTGTGAGAGCCTGTCATCACGATTTCTTGGAGCTGTTTAATATCCATGACTGTATTAATAAGATTATGTTTTTTGTTGAGATATAAGTTGATAATACGATTGGATAGTTGTAGTTCTAAACTGTCCGAGGGGGAGATCTCTACCTCTGATCCGGCACTAAACAGGGTCACTTTTGCATCGCATGCAAATCGAGGTTCAGCACAGTAATTGTAATTAATACGATCAGGTGCTAGCGCTGCAAATTCGGGGTATAGAGTAAAAGCTTCATCATTAACTTTTGCGTAGTCAAAACATGGGTCAACAAACACAATGTGCTCAATCGTGTCGCCGTTTTTCTGTAATAACTTTGCGACCTCTAGTACCAATGTTGCCCCAAAGCTCCAACCAAAAAGTCGGTAAGGGCCACTTGGTTTTAACTTTTTAAGGTGGATAACATATTGCAGGGCTAGCGTTTGGAACTGGTAGTATTCATAAGCCAATGAGCCTTCGCACTTGTCTTGCGCAGCATAAATGTTGTTGAAGCAATAACAGGGTGACGAAAGTTTCGGGGCAAGCGATTGTAAGTAACTCTCAGCGCCTCCACCTCCAGGTGGAAATAAAAACCACTCAATAGGGGTATCCGTGCCATTCACTAATGCACCGACTTCTATATCGCTTAGGGTTTTTAGACTACCTTGTTCACACGCGCCAAGTGAATGTTCAACAATTTGTGTTAGCGCCGCTGCAAATGCAGTGATAAATTTTTGCGTTTGGTTGTCACCTAACTGACTTGCAAAGGTAAGTTGCAGCTGCATTTGACGCACTTGCGCATTGACTATTAATGCCATCTCGTCTCGGTTTTCTTCACTGCTTGCTTTACCAGAGTCAGCGCTTAGCATACTTATACCATTACCCTGAGTATCGCTATTGTTGTCAAGCTGTCCCAAATAATTGAAGCTTACTTTGGGCAGTTGGCTAAAAGCAAACTCGCCACGCCTTACCAGCTCACTAAAGCCAAGCCCTTTGTCTGGAATAGCCCGAAGCGTTTCTTTGCTACTAATAATCAAGGTAGACAAGTCGTCCTCATTTTTTAACGCAACGGGGAACATACTGGTAAACCAGCCAAGTGTTCTGGAAGTATCAATCTCATTGCTCAAATGTTCGCGGCCGTGGCCTTCTAATGTCAGGTGACAGTAGTCTGTGGTGAAGCTGTGACACCATGCCTTGGCAAATGCACTCAGTAACAAGTCATTGATTTCAGTATTGAAACCAGCAGGTGCATGGCGTAAAAGCTGCTCGGTAAAATGCCTATCGAAGCGATGTGTAAAGTGTTGCTGTGGAGCTGTTGCATTGAGTGGCTGGTGAGTATTTAGCACATTTTTCCAGTATGGGATTTGTGGCTCAAACGGATGTTGGGCTAATACTTCTGACCACTGACGATAGCTACTTGTTTTATCTGCAAGCATGCCTCCTTGGAGCAAATTGTTGAGATCTTCAACAAACACCCGCCATGAAACACCATCGATGATTAAGTGATGGACAATAATGGCCAGTCTAGGCGCACAGGTTTCACTGTTCAGCAGGACAGGCTGCCAAAGGGCGCCACTCCCTAATTCAAAGCGCCCGTGTATATTGGTCAGTGCTTGTGCCGTTTGCTCAGCATCAAGGGAAGTCGTATCTAAGTGGATCAGCTTTGGTACAGGGCAGCTTTTGGTGCTTTGATACTGAGATTGCCATGTTTCACCTTGGCTAAACTGTGCTCGTAATATGTCATGGTGACAATGAAGCTGAGCAAGGGCATTTTCTAGTGCATCTAGTGTAATATCATGTGGCAGCGCCAGCATTACAGATTGATTAAAATGCGCTTTATGTTGGTAATGAGAGGTAAGAAACCACTGCTGAATTGGCAGAAGAGGGATCTTGCCATCAAGTTCGCCCTGCTCTGCATTGATTATTACCTGTTCACTCGTTGCTAAAAACTGGCATAGTGCGTCGAGTGTGGGATAGGTAAAGATGTCTTTGGTGGATAAAGCATAACCTGCGCGCTTTAGCGCGGACATCAACTGAATACTAATAATGGAATCGCCACCAATATGGAAAAAGTTATCATCCAGCCCCACTTGCTTGAGTCCAAGTACTGCACACCAAATCTGTGCAATCTGTTTTGCTTGTGCTGTCTGTGGTACTCGGCGGTGCTGTGCGTGAGAAAACTCTGGCTCTGGTAGAGCGCGAGCATCAATTTTACCATTTATTGTTACAGGTAGCGCATCTAACACCACGTAGGCGCTGGGCAGCATATAACTTGGCAGTAGTTGACACAGCGATTGCTCTAGTGCAGCTTCATTGAATGACTCTGTGTTTGCGAGTACCAAGTAAGCGACAATACGTTTAATTCCATCTTGCTCGTTTACCTTTATAAAGGTTGTTTTAACGTGTGGATGCTGTTTAATGGCAGCTTCAATTTCCCCAAGCTCAATACGGTAGCCGCGAATTTTAACCTGAAAATCGCTTCGTCCAACGTAGTCAAGTAGGCCATCTTCACGCCACTTAACTAAGTCGCCCGTTTTATACATTTTGTTCCAACCATTTTCGAGATACTTAGCCGATGCGAATGGATTAATTAAGAATGCTCGTTCAGTTAAATCTGGGCGGTGCAAATAGCGCCTTGCCATACCTGCGCCACCAATATACAGCTCTCCTGCGACTCCTGGTGGCAGTAATTTTCCTGTAGGTGACAACACGTAAGCAGACTTATTAGCAGTAGCACGGCCGATGGGCGCGCCTTGAGTGGTGTCATTGAGTAAACAGCATGTTGCATAGACGGTTGTTTCTGTAGGGCCATAAGCGTGATAGAGACTGAGATTGGGGGCTTGACTTTTTACTTGCTCAACCATAGTCAAATCAACGGCTTCACCCCCAAAGTTAATTTGTTTCAGTCCTGCGAGCACAAAAAAATCTTCGTTGGCTAAACGGTTGAATAGCGCAGTTGTGACGAAGCAGGTATCAACTTGATTTTGCAGGCAATAGCTTACGAGTTTGGTTGGATCAAGTTGGGTATGTTTGTCTATCAGATGTAACGTTGCTCCATGACAAAGCGTTACAAAGCAATCAAAAATGAAGGCATCAAAGGTAATGCTTGACAGGCTAAGCACATTGTTTAGCAAGGTAGCGTCGATAAAGTGGTCATCAGTAGCATAATTTAACAATGCTTCGTGGCTTACCTCTACGCCTTTTGGATTGCCAGTGGTCCCAGAGGTATAAATAATATATGCCAGATCAGATGGTTTTACAGATACCTTGGGCTCAACGGTGGCTTCATGTGATGGCGCGTCACTGACTAGATAGTTTAGAGCAGCTAATGGTGAGCTTGCTAGTTTATTTAGCCACTGAGACTGAGTGATCACGATTTTTGCATCACAGTCTTTGGCAATATAGTCAATTCTTGAGTCAGGAAACTCCGGTGAGATTGGCACGTAACCACCGCCAGCTTTGAGAATAGCGAGGATGGCGACAATCGAGTCCAGCTGTTTTTCGTGCATCAACAATACCGGAAAATCCCCTTGGTACTCATGACCATATATCTCAGCCTTGTAGTGCAACAGCTGCTGCGCCAACTGACAAGCTTGCTGATTGAGTGCTTCATAAGTTAAGTGTTTATCGTGGCAAACTACAGCGACTGTATCGGGGGTACTCTCGACCTGAGTGCAAAGCAAGTCATTAAAATTATTGAACTTGCATAGTGCACGCTCAGTTTGGTTCCATTCATTAAGAATACGTGCTTTTTCTTCAGCAGTAATTATTTCAATATGATTGTGTAGTAGGTGAGGATCTACGGTAATCTGCTCAAGGATAAGCAGCAGTTGGTTTTGTAATTGCTCTATGCGTAGCGCGCTGAGCAAACTGCCGTCATACATTAGTTCAAGTTGCAAGGTACCTTGCTCTTTTGCGATTAGCGCCAGTGGGTACTCAACTTGTTCTGGCGCTGTGTCAAACTGCCAGCGAGCTTGCTGTGCCTTGGCTTGTTCGTTTTCAAGACTGGGGTAATTTTCGAAAACAACTAGGCTTTGGAATAAACGCGTGCCACCTTGTTGCAGCGACGCGAGTGACACATTCGCATGGCTATTTAAGTCTAAAATGGCCGTTTGGATCTTCTCAAGTTGCTGCGCGATGGTGGTATCGGTAGGCCAATCAAGATAAAGCGGTAACGTATTAATATAAGCACCAACACTTTGCGCGATCCCGTCAATTGGTAAGTCACGGCCTGCGATAGTTGTGCCAACAAGCGTAAATTCGTCGCGCGTGTAAATCTGGATAAGTTTATGCCAAGCAAATTGAACCGCAGCATTGAGTGTGACCGAGTGTTGCTGACACACTTGTTGCAACTTACTAAATGTTTCGTTTGGCAGAGTAAAATGTCGTGTCTGTGGGTCGTGGTTATGACGCAGTGTTTCTAAATCTGTTGAGTGACTAAACAAGGTATTCAGATCGTTTGCCTGTGATAAATCAGCGACATGATTTTGCCAAAAAGCTTTGGTGGCGGCTTGGTTGTCTCTTAGGTAAGCATGGGCATCTAAATAGGCATTATCTACCTGAAAAACAGGCGCTTGACCTTGTAGTAATTGCGTGTAGTTCTGGTGAACGGTCTGCATAACGAGTGGGCCGCTCCAGCCGTCACAAACGCTGTGATGCTCAGTTTTTATTAAGTGATAATGGGTTTCACCGCGTTTGACCAAATGCAGGTTAAATAGTCCCGGTCTTGCAAAATTAAACGGCTGGGCGAGCGTTTCTTTTGCCAGCGCTGCGATGTGCTGCTCTTGTTCATCCTGAGCATATTGACTCATATCAATCACACTAAAGTTATCATCATCAACACAAGTGTGATTAACGATAAGCTGTAGCATGGTTTCTTCAACATCAAAGGCGCAGCGCAGTGCCGGATATTGTAGTGAGGTTAACTGCCATGCTCGTAGGTAGAGTGATGGGTCTATTTTGTCGAAATACTGCATCTGTGACTGCACGCGATAAGCGGTGTCTGCGGGGTTGTTAAGCTGGTGGAAGATAAAGCCTTGCTGCAAGTTTGTTGCAGGATAAACCGCGGCTAGGTCGTAGCGTGTGCACAGTGCATCTAAATGGCTGAAGCTGATACCCGTCAGGTTATAGTCGCTCGGTGTGTGTTTGGCACCAAGCGCTTTGCTACTCAATGCTTTATCGATCACCGCTTTAAGGCTGGCGGTGAATTGGCTTTGGAACAGAGCAAATTGTTCATCAGATAATGCTGTGGTGCAATTCAACACAAGTTGACCATGAATAATAGCTGCGTTGATATCCAACACATAATGACCGTTATTCTCGGCGGCGACTTGTTGACCAGTAATCGCCTCGGTTAAGTAGAAGTCGCCACTAGGTTGTTGCGTTCTTGTGCCATCGATTTGGCCTAAATAGTTGAATGCAACGCTTGGCAAAGCACCGGTTACCTGTTTGGCAAAATAAAACTGACCAAAAGCAACGCCGTTATCTGGTAAATTACGCAGTTGTTCTTTAGCATTGACGATAGCGCTTTCTAGGCTTTCACCTGCATGGAGTGCCAGCGGATATAATGATGTAAACCAACCAACAGTGCGTGAATGGTCAATGTCTTCTGCAATGTGCTCACGACCATGCCCTTCAAGGGTAATAACCTGATTGTTACTACCTGTAATATGAGCAAGTGTCAGTGATAGCGCGGCAACAACAAGATCCCTAGGCTCGGTGTGATAACCCTGATTAGCCTCAAATAGCAACGGTTGCGTGAATGCAGAATCTAGTTTAATCACTCGGTTTTTCGGTGTGCTCTTGGCTGATAAGTGCGTTTGGCAAGTATCAAGTACTTCCTGCCAGTAGTTAATTTGTTCAGATTGAACCTGTGCATATTGGGCTAAGGTCTCAACCCACTGGCGATAACTTGAGGTTTTTTGTGCTAATTTTTTGCCTTGATAAAGGCTATTTAAATCCTCAATTAGGATCCGCCAAGAGACAAAATCAATGATCAAGTGATGGAAGGCCAGTACCAATACATCTTGGCCTTGGCGTTTGACGCGAATTGGCTGCCATAACGGGCCTGAATTTAACGCAAACTGTGATTGCAAACGGGTTAACTGCTTGGCAAGTTCGTCGTCACTGAGTGTATCTGCATCGAGCCTAGCCAAAGGCGCCATGGTGCTATTTTGTTGGTACTGTTGGGTAAAGTGCGCTGTCTTTTGATTGAACGCTAGGCGTAGCACATCGTGTTGCTCAGCCAATGCAGACAAGAGTTCGACTAATCGCTCATCACTGATTGCTCTTGGCATCACCGTGGCAAAAGTTTGGGCAAAATGTGCGGGATTAGCAAACTGATTGGCAAAGAACCACTGCTGGATAGGCAGCAGATCGAACTCGCCTTCAAGCTGGCCTTGTTCGGTTTTTATCTCAACCTGTTTATCGCCATTGGCATTGATAAGTTTTGCCAGCCGCGCCGGAGTTGGGGCGGCAAATATCTCTTTAACTTGTACCGTTAATCCAGCTTCTCTTAAGCGTGAAACCAGCTGAATACTGACAATAGAGTCACCGCCGATTTGGAAGAAGTTATCCTCAATGCCCACTTGCTCAAGGCCAAGTACCTGCTGCCAAATCTCACAAAGCAGGGTTTCTAAAGTATTGCGCGGTGCCACATAGAGGTTATCGGCTTGAAGCTCTGGTGCAGGCAGAGCCTTACGGTCAAGCTTGCCGTTACCGGTGAGTGGAATATGTTCAACTAGGATAAAGTGACTGGGCACCATGTACT
>NZ_RDBW01000058.1:0-15754 GCF_003934235.1 Pseudoalteromonas sp. J010
ATCCAGCGCAGCCGGTTAATGATACTTTGCAATTACAATCAACCCCCTTTGCTGGTGGTGTATCACCAGTAAGTTTATCTACTGAGCCTGCCCTTGAGTCAGCAGCGAAAGGGATCCGTGAGTTGCAGCAACAAAGAATTGGCGCGTTGGTGCTTGAACATCAAAGACAGTCTCGGATGGCTTATGCACTACAACAGACGGGTGAAGAGACGCAGAGCAAACAAGAGGAAAAAGAGCAATAAATGAGAGCACTGGTAGTTGTATTAAGTGTATTTTTCTCTAGTTGGCTGTGRGCAAATGAGAATATCTCAGCCAAACAGCTGTTAAAGGATATGGCAAATGCTGTGCATCATCGCAACTTTGATGCCTCATTTGTTGTGGTCAAAGGTAAGTCAATGGAGCCATATCGCTGGCTGCATGGTAATTTAGGTGGAACCGAGCTTGAGTTATTGAGCTTGCTCAATGGCGCAGGGCTTGAAATGGTTCGCATTGGCGACAAAGTAACTTACTTTGAGCCTAAATCTGACCCCTATACTATTCAAACAGATTCTATAGCAGGTCCCATACCTGAAGTGCTATTCAAAAATATCGATAGTTTGAAAGACAGCTATGATTTTGTTTTAGGCGGAAAGGGGCGTATCGTTGATAGACCAGCGCAATTGGTTAGGCTCGAAGCAAAAGATGATTCAAAATACAACTATTGGCTTTGGATTGATACAGAGTCTTCTTTGCTACTTAAGTCTGCCTATGTTAATCAACAAGGGGAATTGCTAGAGCAACTCCAACTTACCCACATAAGTGTCACTGAGAACCCTACAGAACAATTACTTGAGCTATCAAAAAAGCAATTTCCAGCGCCGATCTCTGGACTGTTACAAACAATTGATAGTGGTGCCAAAAGTAACTGGCAAATTGGATGGTTGCCTCAAGGCTTTGAGCTGTTAAAATCTGATAGACATAAATTAGATTTGAATAATGAGTTAGCAGACTACTATTTGTTTTCAGATGGTTTAGTAGATATATCGGTGTTCGTGCAGCGCCCATTACCAGGCCAGCGCCCAAGCGGTGCACTGTCATCAGGGGCAACTACAGTATACGTTCACAATACTGGTGCGTTTGATGTATCTGTAGTAGGAAATATTCCTGCAATGACCGCGAAGGCAATAGCTGAGTCTGTAAAAAGACCTTTATGATTGAACAAACATTGACAGTTGCAGCCATTAAGGGGGCAACTGTATACCTCGAGGCTGAACCAAAGCCCGCTTGCGAAGGCTGTAATGGTAAGTGTGGGTCACAAGTATTTGCTAAGCTTTTCGGCACTCATAAGAAGCAATTTCCTATTGAACTACCAGAGTCTTCTGTTGCTGTCGGACAAAAAATTAAACTGGCACTTGACGACTCTAATGTGGTTAGGCACGCCTTTTACGTTTACATGTTGCCGCTATTTTTTGCCTTCATTGCGATGTTTTTTACTGCGCTTGTCCTTAACCTCAGTGAACCCTTACAAATTGTAAGTGCATTTTTAAGTGCCTCGGTTGGTTTCTTTTTAGCCAAAATGAAGGGGGACTCATTGAAACATCAGGTAAAAGTGATAAAAATTTACCCAATTAGTCTAGCAATAACGCAAATAGATGGTGATTGTACTAAATAAAATGTAAAATCGAGACCTTAATCTCTATTTGTGACTAACAGAAGTATTGAATCCAGTATATGAAGCATATCCGTAACTTTTCTATTATTGCCCACATTGACCATGGAAAATCGACGTTATCAGACCGCTTAATCCAAGTTTGTGGAGGTTTAACAGACCGCGAAATGCAGCAGCAGGTACTGGATTCGATGGACATCGAACGTGAGCGCGGCATTACCATTAAAGCGCAGAGTGTGACGCTTAACTATAAAGCAAAAGATGGTGAAACTTACCAGCTTAACTTTATCGACACACCTGGACACGTTGACTTTACCTATGAAGTGTCACGTTCTTTAGCGGCGTGTGAAGGTGCCCTACTTGTAGTAGATGCTGGTCAGGGTGTAGAAGCACAAACACTCGCTAACTGTTATACAGCGATTGAAATGGACTTGGAAGTGATCCCGGTCTTGAACAAAATTGACTTACCACAAGCTGATCCACTTCGCGTAGCCGAAGAAATTGAGGATATTGTTGGTATTGAAGCATTAGAAGCCGTTCGTTGTAGTGCTAAAACCGGTATCGGTATCGATGAAGTGCTTGAAGTCATTGTGCGCGATATTCCGCCGCCAGAGGGGGATAGTGACGCGCCTTTACAAGCCCTGATTATTGATTCGTGGTTTGACCCATACCAAGGTGTTGTATCATTAGTACGTATAAAAAATGGTGAGTTAAGAGCGGGTGAAAAGATCAAGATTATGTCTACTGAGCAAGCTCACCAAGTAGACAAGGTCGGTATCTTTACACCAAAGCAGACCAATACCGGGGTATTAAGAACGGGTGAGGTTGGTTTTGTTATCGCAGGTATCAAAGACATTCATGGTGCACCAGTTGGTGATACTATTACCATGGCTCGTGATTCAGCGACAGAGCGTTTGCCAGGTTTCCAAAAGGTAAAACCGCAAGTTTATGCTGGTATGTTCCCAATCTCTTCAGATGATTACGAAAACTTCCGTGATGCCCTGAACAAACTAAGCCTAAACGATGCGTCGCTATTCTTCGAACCTGAAAACTCGACGGCGCTAGGTTTTGGCTTCCGTTGTGGATTCCTTGGTATGCTTCATATGGAAATCATCCAAGAGCGTCTAGAGCGTGAATATGACATGGATCTTATCACCACAGCGCCGACGGTAATCTATGAAGTAGAAACTAAGCACGGTGTGGTAAAAATTGATAACCCATCAGATTTGCCTCCAGTTAATGATATTATTGAGATCCGTGAGCCTATCGTTGAAGCGAATATCTTAGTTCCTCAAGAGTACTTGGGTAATGTAATTACGTTATGTGTTGAGAAGCGTGGCGTGCAAACCAAGATGAGTTACCATGGTAAGCAAGTAGCGGTAACCTACGAATTGCCAATGTCAGAAGTCGTGATGGATTTCTTCGATAAGCTAAAATCTACCAGCCGTGGTTTTGCATCGTTGGATTACAACTTCAAGCGCTTTGAAGCATCAGACATGGTACGTGTAGATATTCTTATTAACGGCGACCGCGTTGATGCGCTTGCAATCATTGTACACCGTGATGGCTCGCAAAGCCGAGGTCGTCAGCTTGCTGAAGCGCTAAGAGAATTAATCCCTCGCCAGATGTTTGATATTGCAATTCAAGCTGCAATTGGTAACCACGTCATTGCTCGTAGTACCGTTAAACAGCTACGTAAAAACGTAATCGCTAAATGTTATGGTGGTGACGTCAGTCGTAAGAAAAAACTTCTGCAAAAGCAAAAAGAAGGTAAGAAGCGTATGAAGCAACTTGGTAACGTTGAAGTGCCACAAGACGCATTCTTAGCAATATTGAAAGTAGGCAAGTAACAGGAAATACAAATGGCAGGTTATTTTTCAATTTTATTGGTGCTACTCACGGTCGGTTCAGGCCTTATTTGGTTGATCGATCATTTGGTGTACGCGCCAAAAAGACAAGCTAGGCTTGCTATCGCGCAAGGTGCGTCTGACACACAGTTAGATGACGACGTCATTGCAGAGATTGCACCTGAACCTGCCATTGTTGAAAATGCAAAATCAATCTTCCCAATGATTGCAGCGATCACAATTTTTCGTTCGTTTATATTTGAGCCGTTTCAAATCCCGTCAGGTTCGATGATGCCAACTTTGTTGGATGGTGATTTTATTTTGGTGGAAAAGTACGCATACGGAATAAAAGATCCGGTATGGCGTAGCAAACTCATCGAAACTGGTACACCTGAGCGTGGTGATATTGCTGTGTTTAAGTTTCCGCTAGACGAACGTATTGATTTTATTAAACGTATCGTTGGTTTACCCGGCGATCATATAGTTTATCGCAATCGCCAGCTTTACATAAAGCCAAAGTGTGATGAAGGACAAAGTGAAGTAAATGGCCTAACGTGTGGTGAGTACAATAAGATTGATGTCGATATTGTTAACCGCGACGAATTTAAACAAGGGCCAATGCAGTTAGTGCGTTTAACTGAGCATTTGCCTAATGTAGAGCATGATATTTTAATTAACCCTGAAGTATTAGAGCTAACAGATCGCTACTATCAGCAACCTGGTACTCGCCGCGATGAGTGGGTAGTGCCTGAGGGCAGTTATTTTGCGATGGGAGATAACCGTAATAATAGCCAAGATAGTCGTATGTGGGGCTTTGTACCAGACGAAAATCTGGTTGGCCGAGCGGTATTTATTTGGCTAAGCTTTGACTTTGATAATGGCCCAGACAGTATTTTGCCAGGGTGGGTTCCAACTGGTGTTCGTTTTGAACGCCTAGGTAGTATTCAGTAACAATGAAAAGAAATGTAGAAGAACTTTATAATAAAATAGGGTACAACTTCTCTGATAAGGCGCTGCTTGAGCAGGCTTTGACGCATCGCAGTCACAAAGGCCAGCACAACGAGCGTCTAGAATTTTTGGGTGACTCTATTTTAAGCTTTGTGATCGCCAATGCGTTGTATCACAAATTTCCTAAAGCGCGTGAAGGTGATTTAAGCCGCATGCGCTCAACACTGGTTCGTGGCCAAACCTTAGCTGAATTCGGAGTGGAGTTTGCGCTTGGAGACTACTTACGTTTAGGTCCAGGCGAGCTGAAAAGTGGTGGCTTCCGTCGAGAATCGACACTTGCAGATGCAGTAGAAGCAATCATCGGCGCGGTATTTCTTGATTCAGATATCGAGGTATGCCAAAACTTGGTGTTAAATTGGTATGAGTCAAGACTGACTGCTATTTCGCCAGGCCACAATCAAAAAGATCCAAAGACATTGCTTCAAGAGTATCTTCAGGCACGCAAATTGCCACTGCCAGGTTACACTGTCATTGATACAAAAGGGCAAGCTCATAACCAAACATTCACGGTTGAATGTATAGTGGAAGGGATGGAAAGTATAATTTCAGTAGGCAGCTCGCGACGCAAAGCTGAGCAAAAAGCTGCCGAAAAAGCGCTAAAGATTTTAAAGAATGACGCTTGATACGCATTGCGGCATGATTGCCATAGTCGGAAGACCTAACGTAGGTAAATCGACACTATTAAATAAGTTGGTCGAGCAAAAGGTAAGTATTACCTCACGCAAACCACAAACGACACGCCACCGCATTATGGGGATCCACACTGAGGGTAACTATCAAGCGGTGTATGTTGACACTCCTGGACTTCATATTGAAGAGAAACGCGCCATTAACCGTTTGATGAACCGAGCCGCTTCAAGCTCTATCGGTGACGTAGAGCTGGTATTGTTTGTTGTTGAGGGGACGCACTGGACAGCTGATGATGAGATGGTGCTAACTAAGATAAAAGACAGTGGTCGTCCAATTTTGGTCATCATGAACAAAACCGACCAAGTCAAAGACAAAGACTTGTTGATGCCACATATTCAATGGCTGAGTGAGCAGGGCGATTTTATCGGCATAGTTCCAATTTCGGCTAAGCAAGGTAAGAACGTTGACATGATCAAAGAGGAAGTACACAAACGCCTACCTGCGTGTGAGTTTTATTTCCCAGAAGATTATGTGACAGACCGCTCTATGCGTTTCTTAGCGGCGGAAATTGTGCGTGAGAAGTTAATGCGCTTTATGGGCGATGAGCTACCGTACTCCGTTACCGTAGAAATCGAACAGTTTAAGTGGCAGGACAACGGAGTTTGGCAGATCAATGCCTTGATCTTAGTTGAGCGAGAGTCGCAAAAACGTATGGTCATAGGAAATAAAGGCGAAAAGCTAAAAGTCATTGGTCGCGAAGCGCGTAAAGATCTTGAAAACATGCTTGATAATAAAGTTTATCTAGAATGCTGGGTTAAAGTAAAATCTGGCTGGGCAGATGACGAACGTGCTCTTCGTAGCTTAGGATACGGAGAAGACTGATTGGACAGCGACTTTCGGCAGGCCTACCTGTTGCATCGCAGACCTTATAGCGATTCTCAGGTGCTGCTTGATGTGCTTGTCGAAGGTGTTGGACAACTCAAAATGCTTGCCCGCGTCAAGGGCAAGCAAGCCCTCAAACATAACGCTCAACTGCGACCTTTTTCCCTACTATTGCTGCAATATGCCGGTAAATATGACTTCAAGTTCGTAAATCGATTTGAACCTACTGATAATCAAATACAGTTACTTGGCCGTCAGCTTTATTGTGGTTTGTACCTTAATGAATTGACACAACGAGTTGTGCCAACAAACGAGCCTTTAGAGCAAATTTTTGAGCTGTATCAGCTTCATCTTACTCGTCTGGCCGAAGATGACGATGTTGAACCAATATTGCGCAGTTTTGAACTACAACTGCTTGCAGAACTCGGGTTTGCAGTCGAATTAGAATTTGATGCAGATGGTAATCCAATCAAGCCAAAAGCAGCGTATAAGTATATTGCTGAATATGGTTTTATTGCAGTTGGTCGGGAACCTGATACGATACCAGGTAGTATGCTATTGGCAATTGCTGCTCATGATTATGAAGACCTTGCGGTACGCAGGGCGGCAAAGTGGCTAACTCGCAAGCTAATGGCGCCTTTGGTTGGTAAGCAGGGCCTTAAAAGCAGAGAACTATTTATTTCAAAGAAATAAAATCACTTAACAAAGCGCAGTACAATAATACCAGTATTGCAGTGGTGGGCGATGAATCGCACACAATGTCTTATACCAATTTGACTTAATACTTGCTCAATTTGAAGGAGTAAATCTGACGCTAACCGCGTTAAAAATTTCTTATTTAGAACAACTAAATAGCTAAATTTTTGCCTTGCCTACAAGGATGTAGGTACCTTGGCGATAGCAGGATGCGGTAGCGGGGTTATCGACAAAATTTTCTCGCCTCAAAATAGACCACTTAATTAAGAAAATTGATATTATTATCAAGGGATAAACAATGAGAGATATTTTACTTGGCGTAAACGTAGATCATATTGCGACGCTCCGTCAGGCTCGCGGTACAAGTTACCCAGATCCTGCACATGCGGCAGCTGTTGCTGAACACGCGGGCGCAGATGGTATTACCATTCACTTACGTGAAGACCGCCGTCATATTCAAGACCGCGATGTTTATGTGATGGCTAAAACCATCCAAACACGTATGAATCTTGAGATTGCAGTGACTGACGAAATGCTCGACATTGCTTGTGAAGTAAAGCCAGAATACGTTTGCCTCGTGCCAGAAAAACGTGAAGAACTTACCACTGAAGGTGGTCTAGACGTGGCTGGAAATTTAGCAAAGATCACAGCAGCAACCGAGCGTTTAGCTGACGCTGGTATTAAAGTAAGTTTATTTATTGATGCTGATAAAAAGCAGCTAGACGCTGCAAAGAAAACAGGCGCACCTTATATTGAGATCCACACCGGTGCTTATGCTGATGCTGAAAATGACACTGAAATGAAAGCTGAGCTAGAACGGATCCGTGAAGGTGTGCAATATGCACACGGTTTAGGGCTGATCGTGAACGCAGGACATGGTCTTCATTATCACAACGTGAAAGCGATCGCAGAAATGCCAGAAATTTATGAACTAAATATTGGTCATGCGATTATCGCAAGGGCGGCGATTGATGGCTTAGAAAAGGCAGTCCGCGACATGAAGCGATTGATGCTAGAGGCAAGGCAAGCGTAACACCAAGTAAAGTATGACAATAAGGGGCTGAGTAGCCCTTTCTTTTTGTCTGATAGTACCTTGGAGATTGCAAAATGCGCTGGGGGTGCTGTTAATACGGTTTTCTCGCTTCAAATAGAGCACTTAATTAAGTTAATTGAATTGGTAATAGAATGAAAAAATTAGTGTCTGCTCTAGCTGTGCTTGGTTTTGCGCCACAGCTAAGTATCGCTGCATCAAGTAATGAATTGGAAATTATAACCACAACCGCATCACGGCTGGCGGTTACTAGCACAGAGAACCCCGTTAGTCTGTCAGTATTGTCCGAGGTGCAGTTAGAGGATATCGGTGTTACTCATATTGAAAGGGCGCTTAGACTAGTAGCGGGTGCCAATATGCAGCATGGAAATGGGCAAGAATATCTGCCAGCGCTAAGATCACAAGTACTATCCGGTGCCGGAGCCTGTGGAGGACTCTTAACGGCGGAGGATGGCATTGCGCTTAGAGCCGCTGGATTTTGCAATATCAATGAACTATTTGAATCTCATTTTGAAGCAGCAAAACGTATAGAAGTGCTGAAAGGGCCAAACAGCGTACTTTATGGCTCTAATGCCATTCATGGGGTGGTGAACGTGATCACTTCTGACACTACCTCGGATGAAGCACGTATTGGCTTGGATATTGGTTCGTATGGCTATAGTCGAGCACGTATGCAAGCGGGCAGTGAGTCATTAGGGCTCGGCTCAGCGCTGACGATCACAAAAGACACTGGTTATCGCGATGGTGAAGGCGTAGAGCAGCAGAAGTTAAGCCTCAAGCACAAACACCAAGGTCAGTTTGCTAGTGTTGTTTCAGGTATGACGTATACTCATTTAGACCAGCAAACTGCAGGCTATATAACAGGTGTTGATAGTTATAAAGATGAGACACTAGCAAAGCAAAATGAAAACCCTGAGGCATTTAGAAAAGCTTCATCATTTCGGGCATGGAGTGAAGTTTCTTGGCTTTGGAATAATACCGATACAGTATTACTAAAACCTTACTTACGTTGGCAGGAGATGGAGTTTGTTAAACATTTTTTACCAGGTAAGCCCTTTGAAGAAAATGGTCAAACGGGTGTCGGGTTGCAGACTCTAGTGCAAAGTGAATTAAGCACAAATATTCAATTAGACTGGGGGCTAGATGCGGAGTATACCCAAGGTGAGATGTTGCAATATCAACCAACCCCAACGCAAGGTTCTCCTTTTTTACAAGCTACGATCCCAACGGGAAGACACTACGACTATGAAGTAGATGCTCGCCAAATCGCACCTTTTGCAAAATTCATCTGGCAGCAAGATAACTGGTTGCTTGAATTAGGCGGGCGTTATGAATCAATGCGTTATGACTATCATAACTTCTTACCGGTAGGACGAACCAAAGAAGATGGTTCAGAATGTAGCAAAGGGGGGTGTCGTTATAGTCGCCCAGCCAGTGACATAGACCGCTTTGATTATTTTTCCCCAAAGTTTGCGATACGTTATGCGTTTGCGCAGTCTCATATAGCCTACGCGAATATATCTAGTGGTTATCGTGCCCCACAAGCCGCTGAGTTATATCAGTTGCAACGAGCACAGCGCAAAGCATCGCTCAAAGAGGAGAACGCTAACAACATTGAGTTTGGCGTAAAGGGTAGCACAGAAAAACTGACATATCAGGCAGCCGTTTATGTCATGGAAAAAGAAAACCTGATTTTCCGTGATAGTGATTTTTTCTATATTAATAATGGACGTTCGAAACATGCAGGGATGGAATTAGAATTACGCTATCAGCTATCATCAAATTGGAAGATTGACCTGGCAGCGACTCATGCCAAACACACCTTTGAGCAAAACAGCATCCTCAATGGCATTAATATCAACGGGAATGATTTAGACTCAGCACCAAGGCATTTAGCGAATGTGCAACTACATTGGCAGGCATTAGAAAATTTACGCTGGTCGTTAGCTTGGCATCATGTTGGAGACTATTTTACTGATCCTGAAAACCAACATCGTTACGCAGGTCACGATCTGCTTACACTAAGAGGAAGGTGGCAGATCAGCCCTCAACTTGCACTGACTATGAGAGTGAAAAACCTCACGGATACGCGTTACGCAGAGCGAGCTGACTATACGTCGTTCAGCGGTGAAAGGTATTTTCCTGGTAGGCCGAGAAATGTCCTCGTTTCACTAGATTATCGTTGGTAATACCTGAAAAAAGGGAGCCTCAAGCTCCCTCGTAGTAAAAGTGTGATTGTTATACCAATTAGTCTTAATGCTTGCTTACAGTAGGACGTAGGTACCTCGCTGTGAGCAGGGCAAGAAAGCGTTGTTATCGACAAGAGTTCTTTGCCCCAAAATAGACCACATAATTAAAGTAATGGGTATTAATCGTCTATTGAGCGAAGTAGTGCATTAATGCCGACCTTTTCACGCGTTTGTTGATCCACTTTTTTCACAATAATAGCCGCGTATAGGCTGTGAGAGCCATCTTTGCTTGGAAGTGAACCTGGCACTACAACTGCGCCAGCTGGTACTCGACCATAATGGATTTCACCAGTCTCACGGTCATAAATACGTGTACTTTGTGAAATATATACCCCCATCGAAATAACGGCGCCTTCTTCAACAATAACCCCTTCGACAATCTCAGAGCGAGCACCGATAAAGCAATTATCTTCAATAATGGTTGGATTAGCTTGTAACGGCTCTAACACACCGCCGATACCGACACCGCCAGATAGATGAACGTTTTTACCAATTTGTGCACACGATCCTACCGTAGCCCAAGTATCTACCATCGTGCCTTCATCAACATAAGCACCAATATTTACGTAAGATGGCATCAGCACAACGTTTTTACCCACAAAGCTACCTTGACGAGCCACCGCATTTGGTACCACGCGCATGCCGCCTTGTTGGAACTGCTCAGGTGTGTAATCAGAAAACTTCAGTGGCACTTTATCGTAAAACTGATTTACACCATCGCTCATCGGTTGGTTATCACGAATTCTAAAAGACAGTAACACCGCTTTTTTTAGCCATTGGTGCACAACCCACTCACCACTAATCTTCTCAGCAACGCGCGCAGCACCAGAGTCCAAAAGCTCAAGCGCTTGAACAATCGCTTGCTTTACTTCGTCTGATACTGCCGTTGGGGTAATGGTATCGCGGTTTTCCCACGCGGTTTCAATCGTCGTTTTTAAATCAGACATAAATTCCTCTTTACTCTGTTTCAGCATTTAATTTTTTAAGTAGCGCTCGGTGAAGCTCGGCTTTTTGTACTTCGTCGAGCGCCTTATAGTCTTTGTTCGAGACCACGAAAAAGTCTTCTGCACGTTCGCCGACGGTTGTAATGCGTGCGGCATGAATATGAAGTGAATAGGCTTGGAACACCTCAGCAATTTTAGTCAGCAGTCCTGGAATATCAATAGCCTGAATTTCAATTAGGCTACGATTTTCACGTGCATGTGGGCGCAAAATAATTTTTGGTCTGATGTTAAAGTCTTTAAACTTTTGCGAGCGGTTCTTTTTAATTCGGATTTTTTTCTTCGGATCTTTCAGTAGCGTTTCCAGACCTTTTCTGATGCCAGCTGCACGGCTGGTACTGAGCGGATCGCCGTTCACTTCTAAAATGACAAAACTAAAGACGACATAGCTGTCCTTGGTTGTCATTACCTGTGCGTGTTGGATCTGTGCTTTTTTAGAGCCAATGACACTGACTAGCTTGGCAAACAGTGCCGACTCATAGGGACTATACACAAATACTTGCGTGCCACCGTGCATGGGTTTATTTGAAACAATAACACTTGGCTGGCTAAGGTCGTTTGATTGCAGTAAGTGCTCTGAGTGCCACGAAATTTGTTGCTCGCTAAAGGCAGTAAAGTAATTTGCTTTAAAGCGTGACCAAATTAAATCAATATATTCCTCAAAATAGCCTAAATTAATCAACCGCTGTTTTGCTTGGCGCTTTTTATCCCGGATTTGATCGCGCATATCCATAGGGTTTTCAAGACCCAATCTGAGCGCGCGTTGAGTATGTAGGTATAGCTCTCGTAATAACGTGTTTTTCCAGTCATTCCAAAGATTGTCATTGGTGGCTCTAATGTCGGCAACTGTTAAGCAATAAAGATAATCTAGTTGACGTTCGTTTTTTATTTTTTGTGCAAATTCCGCGATAACATCAGGATCGTTAATATCCTTGCGCTGAGCCGTCACTGACATCAGTAAATGGTGCTGCACCAACCACGCCACAAGCTTCGCATCTGACTGTGTAAATCCGTGCATCTTAGTAAAGGCCATGGCATCTACTGCCCCAAGTTCGGAGTGATCGCCGCCCCGGCCTTTGGCAATATCATGAAAAATACCGGCTAAGTAAAGCAGCTCTGGTTTGTCCATGCGTGCAACTATCTCAGAGCAAATGGGAAATTCACTGATGTGTTCTTTGTCAAAGTAGCGATAAATATTGTTGATAAGTTTGTGCGTATGCTCATCAACGGTATAGGCATGGAATAGGTCAAACTGCATTTGGCCGAAAATATTGCGCCATTGCGGTAAGTAAGCGGCAATAAGGCCGTGCTTGTGCATTAATGTAAAGGCTCTACCCATGCCATTTGGATGTTTGAGCAAGCGTAAAAAGGCATCTCGACACCCTGCATAATCTTGCAAGTCGCCCAATAAACGACGTCTAACCTGACGCATCGTACGGATGGTACTTGGGTCAATTTGGGTGATCCTTGGGTTATCCGCAATATGCTCAAAAAGAACAAAGAGGTTTTCACGACGAAAGAATACTGAGGGGTTCTTCACTCGGATCTTATTACCGATCCGCTCGAAATTTCTATCAAGAGGAGTGGCTTCAAGTTCAACCTGCTCTGGTAAAATACTTTGCTCAAAATACGACAGCAGCATTTGGTTCATTTCGCGTACTCGGCTCATGATCCTAAATAAACGCTTCATCATTCGTTCAACGGATGCCTTACCTTCAGAGCCAAACCCAAGTAGTTCTGCTGCGTGAGGCTGGTGATCAAACAATAATCTATTTTCGCTGCGCCCTGCTGCTAAATGCAGTGCAAAGCGGATATTCCAGAGGTTTTCGATACATTCCAGTAACTCTTGGTACTCCTCATGAGTGAGGTAACCATGGTTAATTAGCTCTTCGAGGGTTTCAGCATGAAAGTGCTTTTTGGCTACCCAGAATATAGTCTGTAAGTCTCTCAGACCACCGGGGTTTTCTTTGATATTTGGCTCTAAGTTATACGCGGTACCATGACATTTTTTGTGGCGAATTTTTTGTTCGTTGACCTTAGCTATGAAAAAGTCACTCGATTGCCAAATAGGAGTTTCTACGATGTGTCGCTTAAGGCGCTCATATTCAATGTGATTACCGCAGATCAAGCGGCTCTCTAATAGACTAGTAGTGAAGTGCACATCATTTTGTTTTTGATCAAGTACCTGTTCGTGTGTTCTCACACTATGACCAATATCAAGACCGAGATCCCAAAGATATGTGACAAATTGCTCAAGTCCAGTGGTCACTTGCTCGCAAGGGGTATCTTTGGTTAGTACCAGAAAGTCGATGTCAGAAAACGGGTGTAATTCTCCTCGCCCGTAGCCGCCGATTGCGATAAGCGCAAGGTCAGGGTGCTGTGCAAGACCGGTATCATTAAATAATTTGATAAGTAGTCGGTCGATAAACTCAGCGCGCGAGTTAATTAGGTTTCGAACGGGCTGTTTGGAAAACTGGTTACTTAACCATTTATAAAAATAAGCCAGGCAGTCTCGATAATCTGACAACGCTTGTGCTTCATCAAGGAGCGTTTTTACTTTGTTCGGTAATGCCACTTAGGATCCTGTATCGTGCACGCAACATCAATAGAAACCTGTTTTACACTAATTAGATAACAATTGCGAGTGATGAGCGCGCGATGGTGCAAGGTTTGATCAGTAAGCTGCTAACTGGCGCGAAGTAATAAATTAACTGCTGATAAGTTGCAGATATTTTGTTCGTTTTAGTTTAACTTGCAAATAAACTAAACCGTGTAGTATAGTTTTGTCGTCATATACATTTCTCACGTCGGATCAGTGGCGCCATTTACTGTTCACGATAAGAAACTTACTCACAGGCATAAGGGATAAATTATGTTGGTATCGAGAGTTAATAGCCTTTATTTGGTTGGTTTTTTGGCGTTACATTTATTAGGCTGTGGCAGTGCTGCACCAAATAAAGACGAGGTTGAACAAAGACCTCAAGTGAGCATTACGCGGGTAGAGCCTGGTAATGACTATATTGAGCAATCTTATTTGGGCTATGTACGAGCGCATGACCGCGGTGAGTTAAGTTTTGAGGTTAGAGGTAAAATTGTTTCATTGGATTTGGACATCGGTGATAGTTTTAGCAAAGGTCAGATACTATCAAGGTTAGACCCAATTACCTCTGAGCTTGCTTTGAAAGAAGCAGAAGCGAGTGTAAATCAAGCTAAATATGATTTAGAAAACGCAGTCATTGAATTGGAGCGAAGAAAAGCACTGAGCAAACGCTCATTAGTTCCCGATACTGAAGTCGATTTATGGAAATTAAAAGTAGACAGTGCATTGGCGCAAGTGAACCTACTTGAGGCTAAACGAGATATAGCAAAAAAAGGGGTATTGGATACTAAAATCATCGCGCCTTTTGATGGTAGTGTAACTGGAAAGTTCGCGCAAAAAAATCAGCATGTATCAGCCAATCAAGCCATATTATCAGTAAAATCAGACAATACCACGCTAGAAGTATTGACGCGGATCCCGTATCAACATGTTAATCAGCTTACTGTAGGTCAGCAGGTATCCATGTATACCTTAGAGCAGCATCAACTTTACGGGATGATCAAGAGCATTAATCGCCAGGCAAGTGCCAATGGCCTTATTGAAGCGTTAATCGTATTAAAGAGTAAGTATTCAGAGTTTGTGGTGCCGGGCGCTCCAGTTAATGTTTCATTGAATATTAAAAGCATACAGCACAATTATTCTATCCCAGTCACAGCATTACGTCGTGATACCAATAATAGTCACTTTGTTTGGGTTTTAGAGCCTGATACCCAAACGGTATCCAAAAAAGTCGTGAAAATCGCGCGGATCCGCAGCGGCCGAGTATTTATACATGGTGAATTAGAAGTAGATAGCAAAATTATTTTACATGGTGGTCAGGGGCTTGCTAGTGGACAAGCTGTTGAGCTAGTTAACTTGTAAGGAGCCTGTTATGTCTATTTCGGTAATCGCGTATAAACAACGTGCGTTAATCTTGACCTCAGTATTACTAGCCATGTGTTTTGGAATAGTGAGCTTTTTCACTTTACCAGCAAGGGAAGACCCCGAGGTGATCATCCGAGAGGCTGTGATTTCAACTAATTTTCCAAATATGAAGGCCGAAGATGTAGAGAGGTTGGTTACAAGGCCATTAGAGGCTGCCATCGTTACCTTGCCTGAACTGGATGAAGTCAGGTCTTCTTCTATGGATGGACGCTCTATTATCCATGCAAAGGTTGAGGACAAGTATAGTGAACTTGACCAGATATGGGATGAACTAGCCGAAGCCGTGGAGTTTGCTAGCCTCAGCTTGCCTCAAGGTGCGAGTAAACCGGTAGTTAATGACGACTTTGGTGATGTGGCTGTTATGACCTTTGCATTGACATCAAAGTCAATAGCATTGGACGACATATACGATGTTGCACAAGGTATCAGAGATCAGCTAGTTTTTATCGAGGGGACGCGTCGTGTAGGCATTCATGGTAGCCCTGAAGAAGTGTTTTATATTGATTTTAATGATGCTGCACTAGAGGCCTTTGGGCTGACTAAAAATGAAATTTCACAAGTGATTAAAAAGAACAATAACTATGAAGCGATTGGAGCCGTAAATACCAATGAGTATTCTATTCTTGTGAGCGCCAATATCGGATTGGATAGAGAAGACAAGTTACTGAACTTACCAATTTTAATTCGCGATAAAACCAATACTGCCCCGCATGGGATC
>NZ_RDBW01000059.1:0-9028 GCF_003934235.1 Pseudoalteromonas sp. J010
CATCATGGTCTTCCCCACTCGTTAATCTGCGTGTGTAGATTTGTACTAAGCTGAAGCCGTAAACTCGCTGATACCCAAGAAACTTCAAATTCTGTTGATGTTATTTAGGTATAGCCAAGTTCATTCATATCATTAGTACACACGAACGATTTGCATTGAGCTTACCTGATGATGACATCGTCAATTAAGCTCGATGGTAACAAAAAGCCCAGTTTTTCTGGGTTTTTTGTCGTCTGAAGCGCCTACTCCCATTGTTACTTCCCAATCAAAAGCAGCATCATGGTCTTCCGTGCTGGTTAATCTGCGTGTGTAGACTTGTACTAAGCTGAAGCTGTAAATTCGCTGATACCCAAGAAACTTCAAATCCTGTTGATGTTATTTAGGTATAGCCAAGTTCATTCATATCATTAGTACACACGAACCACTTGCATTGAGCTTACCTGATGATTATTTAGTGGTTAGGCTTGGTAGCTCTAAATGCGCAATGGTCTTAGGGATTCGGAATATCATTATGACAACAAAAAACCCAGCTATGCTGGGTTTTTATGAGCGCTATAGAGAAGGTAACCTAATACTACTTATGCCGACACGGCTTCAGTTTGATACTCAAAAGACAGTTTATTGTCCTTCACAGTTACTTTCACAGTACCACCATCAGACAAATGGCCGAACAATATTTCGTTCGCAAGTGGCTTTTTCAAGTTATCTTGAATAACTCTTGCCATCGGACGAGCTCCCATGGCTTTGTCATAGCCTAGATCTCCTAACCAATCTCTCGCTTGTGTTGTCAACTCTAGGTTGACTGACTTTTTATCAAGCTGAGCTTGTAGTTCGACGATAAACTTATCAACCACTTGCAAAATAACCTCTTTCTCAAGGTGATTAAACCAAATGATGTTATCCAACCGGTTTCTAAACTCTGGCGTGAACACTTTATTGATTTCTACCATCGCATCATGAGAGTAATCTTGCTGCTGGAATCCAATTGATTGACGAACCGTCTCTTGAACACCGGCATTTGTCGTCATCACCAGTACCACATTTCTAAAGTCTGCTTTGCGACCGTTGTTATCGGTCAAAGTACCATGGTCCATAACCTGCAACAGAATATTGTAGATATCAGGGTGAGCTTTCTCAATTTCGTCAAGTAATACGACTGCATGAGGGTGCTTTATGGCAGCTTCGGTCAATAACCCACCTTGCTCAAACCCAACATATCCAGGAGGAGCACCGATTAACCGGCTCACGGCATGACGCTCTGCATATTCTGACATATCAAAGCGTATAAACTCGATGCCCATACACTTAGCAAGTTGTTTGGTCACTTCAGTTTTACCCACTCCCGTAGGCCCTGCAAACAAGAACGAGCCAACTGGCTTGTCTTCATTAGCCAGACCTGAGCGAGACAATCGGATTGCTGACGTTAACGCATCAATAGATTCGTCTTGGCCAAATACCAACATTTTTAAATTGCGGTCTAGGTTTTTCAACGTTTCTTTATCGCTAGATGATACGCTTTGTTGAGGGATACGAGCCATCTTGGATACAATTGCTTCTATATCAGCAACACTGATTGTTTTTTTGCGTTTTGATGAAGGCTGTAACCTTTGGTTTGCACCAGCTTCATCGATAACGTCAATTGCTTTGTCGGGTAAATGACGTTCGTTAATGTACTTTGCACTAAGCTCAGCCGCAGCCTTCAGTGCTTTTTGAGTATAACGAATACCATGATGCTCCTCATAACGTTCTTTCAACCCGTTAAGTATCTTGGTGGTATCTTCTACACTAGGCTCAACAACATCAATTTTTTGGAAACGACGAACAAGCGCCCGGTCTTTCTCAAAAATGTTTTTAAACTCAGAGTAAGTAGTTGAACCCATACATCTTAGTTGCCCACTGGATAACAGTGGTTTAATTAGATTAGACGCGTCCATTACACCACCAGATGCGGCTCCTGCACCAATGATAGTGTGAATTTCGTCAATAAAGAGAATAGCGTGAGGTTTAGCCTGAAGCTCTTTAAGCAAGGCTTTAAAGCGCTTTTCAAAGTCTCCACGATATTTCGTTCCGGCTAGAAGTGCCCCCATATCCAATGAGTAAACTACAGCATCCGATATTACATCAGGTACCTGATTATTTACGATACGATACGCAAGTCCTTCAGCGATTGCCGTTTTACCGACACCAGCTTCTCCCACCAATAATGGGTTATTTTTCTTACGACGACACAGGACTTGAACCGTGCGCTCAACCTCCTCGTCACGCCCAACAAGCGGGTCTATTCGCCCCGATTCAGCTTGAACGTTAAGGTTAGAGGTAAAGTTTTCCAGTTTGGTTTTTTCTTCCTGCTGCATTTCACCGCTATCATCTTGCATCTCTTCGTGATCTTCTTGTTCTCCATCGTCCTCAATCTTTGAGATACCATGGCTGATAAAATTCACGATGTCTAAGCGGCTAACGTCCGATTTTTTAAGTAAATAGACTGCCTGACTTTCCTGTTCGGAAAAGATAGCGACGAGTACATTTACTCCTGTCACTTCAGAGCGGCCTGAAGATTGAACGTGGAATACGGCACGTTGAAGGACACGTTGGAAGCCAAGTGTCGGTTGAGTTTCTCTGTCTTCCTCTAAATCAGGAATAACAGGTGTCGTTTCATCAATAAACTCTGATAGCTCACGCTTCAGGCTAGTCATATCGACACCGCAAGCATCTAGCGCTTCACTAGCAGAAGGGTTATCGATCAATGCAAGTAATAAGTGCTCGACCGTCATAAATTCATGACGACGAGAACGAGCCTCACGAAACGCGGCGTTAAGAGTAAGTTCTAAGTCTTTGTTTAGCATTGGCAACCCCCAACAAGAAATTTATAGGTCATTCCTGCTCACAACTACAGAGCAGCGGATGCTCATTGTCACGAGCATATCGGTTTACCTGCTCAGCCTTTGTATTGGCAATATCAGCAGGGTACACTCCACATACCGCTTTTCCCTTGTGATGCACTTCAAGCATCACCTCAGTTGCTCTCTCGCTATCCATATTGAAGAATGTCGTCAATACCTCGACAACAAAATCCATGGGTGTGTAATCATCATTGTTTAAAATCACTTTATATTTTCGTGGTGGCTGAAGCTGCAGCTTCTGCTCTTCACGAACGGCGTCCAATACACCCGAATCTTTTGTCCCACTCATAATTAAATATAGTCTTGTCTTATATACTCAAGCAAATAGAATTGAGAAATAAATAAAATGTTAAAAAAAAGAGCAAAAAACTTGACTGCTTGCTCATATAAACTACAGTCTTACATGACTGTCTAATCTATGGGCAGTTTAGCAAAATTAAAAGAGTAGATTAACTTTAATTTAGTCAACTTATAGAAGGATGTAGAAGTATGGCTTGCGGAAAAGTCAAATGGTTCAACAACGCCAAAGGGTTTGGTTTCATCGTAGAAGACGGCAGTGACGAAGATATCTTTGCGCATTACTCAACGATTGTAATGGATGGATACAAGACGCTTAAAGCTGGTCAGGATGTATCATTCGAGCTACAAGAAGGCCCTAAAGGGCTTCACGCTACCAACATTTCTCCTATTACGGAAGATGTTGTGTAAGACGTGGTAGTTTTTGGCTAAAGCGGGTTACATTCGTGCTCGCTTATTCCCCCCAAATTTTAACTAATCTTTCTTCACTTCATGCTGATACGCACTCACTTTTGTCCTAATTGTTATAACTTTTCACTTTTATACTTTAAATTTAATAATTAGCCCCCATATGCAAACATTGTTAGACTAAAGCACGGTTGCAAAGCGCAATAAAGGTTGGTTAGATATTCTTATTTAAAGTGTAAAGCCTTACTCTAAAAACTGAGGCAAGTAACAATATCTAACAAACCTGCTAACGTAACGCTAACTAGCTCACAGTTGTGTGGGCAGTTACTAAAGCCTCTATATCTATAATTGTTTTTGTTTTCAATTTACCGGTTGGTAAATAGGTTAGAAGCTTAGAAATCGCGTTGCTTAGTCCTAATAGCAATTGTTGAACGGCGCAAGCCCACAACTATCTAGGAATGATGATGACATCGAAAATTATCTACACCAAAACAGATGAAGCACCAGCACTAGCCACTTATTCGCTCCTGCCAATCATCCAAGCATTCACCAAGCCTGCAAATATCGAAGTAGAAACTCGCGATATTTCTCTTGCAGGACGCATCATTGCAACTTTCCCTGAATATTTAAAAGAAGAACAACGCATTGGTGATGCGCTAGCGGAATTAGGCGAACTTGCAAAGACGCCTGAAGCAAACATCATCAAATTACCAAACATCAGTGCGTCTATTCCACAGCTTCGTGCTGCAATCAAAGAATTGCAGGCAAAAGGCTACGCGTTACCTGACTACCCTTCAGAGCCTAAAACGGACGAAGAAAAAGACATTAAGGCGCGTTACGATAAAATTAAAGGCAGTGCTGTAAACCCTGTACTTCGTGAAGGTAACTCTGACCGCCGCGCTCCTACTTCTGTAAAAGGTTATGCGCGTAAAAACCCACATTCGATGGGTGCTTGGTCAAAAGACTCACAATCTTATGTAGCTTCAATGACTGACGGTGATTTTTTTGGTTCTGAGCAATCTGTAACTGTTAACGAAGCAACAGATGTGCGTATTGAGCACGTATCGGCCAATGGCGAGGTAACCGTATTAAAGCAAAGCACTCCACTTCTTGCAGGTGAAATTATTGATGCTTCACGTATGAGTGCCAGTGCACTACGCGAATTTCTTGCGGCACAAGTACAAGAAGCAAAAGATAAAGGTGTATTGTTCTCGCTGCATATGAAAGCGACGATGATGAAGGTATCTGATCCAATTATCTTTGGCCATGCTGTTAAGGTTTTCTATAAAGACGTATTTGAGAAGCATGCAGCGACATTTGCTGAAATCGGCGTTGACGCTAGCAATGGTATTGGTGACGTTTACGCTAAAATTGACTCTCTTGATGACGCAAAGCGCCAAGAGATTGAAGCAGATCTGAACGCAGTATATGAAACTGCGCCTGATATCGCGATGGTTGACTCTGACCGTGGTATTACTAACTTGCATGTTCCAAGTGATGTCATCATTGACGCGTCAATGCCTGCAGCAATTCGCTCTAGTGGTCAAATGTGGAATGCTGAAGGTAAACAACAAGACACCGCTTTTGTAATTCCTGATCGCTGTTACTCAGGCGTTTACAGTGCGACTATCGACTTCTGTAAAGAGCATGGTGCTTTTGATCCTCGCACTATGGGCACGATTCCAAACGTTGGCCTAATGGCTCAAAAAGCAGAAGAATACGGCTCACACGACAAAACCTTTGAAGCGCCTTCTGCGGGTACAATTCGTGTCGTTGATACAGCTGGTAATACGTTACTTGAGCACACTGTTGAAGAAGGTGACATCTGGCGCATGTGTCAGGTCAAAGACGCACCAATTAAAGACTGGGTTAAACTTGCCGTGAATCGCGCTCGTGCAACCAATACACCTGCTGTATTTTGGTTAAATGAAAACCGTGCACACGATGCAGAGCTAATCAAAAAGGTCAACGCGTATCTTCCAGAGCATGACACAAATGGTCTTGAGATCTTGATCAAAGCACCTGTCGATGCGACTCTTTTCTCCCTTGAGCGTATGAAAAAAGGAGAAGACACGATTTCTGTAACAGGTAACGTACTACGTGACTACCTAACAGATCTTTTCCCTATTCTTGAGCTTGGTACAAGTGCAAAAATGCTATCTATCGTACCACTAATGAATGGCGGCGGTTTATTCGAAACAGGGGCCGGTGGTTCTGCACCAAAGCATGTTCAACAATTCGAAAAAGAAAACCACTTACGCTGGGATTCTCTAGGTGAGTTCCTAGCAACTGCGGCTTCTTTTGAGCACTTAAGTCAAACAACAGGTAATGCTAAGGCGCAAGTTTTAGCTGATACTTTGGATGCAGCGACAGCTAAATTCCTTGACGAGAACAAGTCTCCTTCACGTAAAGTGAAAGAGCTGGATAACCGTGGTAGCCACTTCTATCTGGCGATGTACTGGGCGCAGGAACTTGCAGCGCAAGACCAAGATACTGAGCTTAAAGCCAAATTTGAAAATATAGCTAGCGAGCTGACTGCTAAAGAAACCGAAATTGTTGCAGCATTGAACGAAGTTCAAGGTGTGTCAATGGATGTTGGCGGATATTACCAGCCAGAGGACGACAAAGCATTTGCAGCAATGCGTCCGTCATCTGTATTCAACGATATTTTAGCTTCGCTTTAATGTTTAGTTAAACCACTAAAGGCGGCCAAAAGGCCGCTTTTTTGCTTTTGGGCGACACATTTGCTCAATTGCGTTAATATACTGCTTTTCGTGAAGACTAGGAATATGGCGATGAGCACAAGTAATAGAGCCAGCAAATCAAACTCCAGAGCACCGCAAAGAAAAAAACCCCCTTTTCTTCAACGGTCTAAATCACGAAAGCCCCCGGTTAACCAAAGGCCGTTAAAGCCAACACTGCCGCCAGAGCAAGTCAAAGTAGTATTGTTTAACAAACCTTTTGATGTATTGTGTCAATTCACTGACGATCAAAACCGTAAAACCCTAGCCGACTTTATTGATATTAAAGATGTTTATGCTGCAGGTCGCTTAGACCGAGACAGCGAAGGGTTATTATTACTCACTAACTGCGGTAAGTTACAAAATAAACTGACCGCACCTAAGAAATCGACCTATAAAACATATTGGGTTCAAGTCGAAGGCATCCCCTCCAATGATAACCTTGACGCCTTGAGAAATGGAGTGGAATTAAAAGACGGGCCGACCTTGCCTGCCAAAGTAGAGGTAATAACTGAACCTGATATCTGGCCAAGAAACCCGCCTATTCGTGAGCGTAAGAATATCCCCACTACGTGGCTGTCAATCTCAATCACAGAGGGCCGTAATCGCCAAGTGCGAAGGATGACTGCACATATAGGCCATCCGACGCTCAGACTGATCCGTGCCCAAATCGGATCATACAGCTTGGGCAATTTAAAAAATGGTGAATATAAGGTGGTTTAGCACATTGCACTTAGTGCTTTAACACCTACCACGGGCACTTCACAGACGTGCAATTTGAAGAGATTTAAGTATAATAAGCGCTTTCTTACTGAGCATTAAGATTAATAGCAAAATTATGAGCGATAATAGTCACATTAAAGTTATCGTCGGAATGTCCGGCGGTGTTGATTCTTCCGTATCTGCCTACCTTTTAAAACAGCAAGGATACCAGGTCGAAGGCCTGTTTATGAAAAACTGGGAAGAAGATGACAATGATGAGTATTGTGCTGCAGCTGAAGATCTAAAAGATGCTCAGGCAGTTTGTGACAAGCTAGGCATTGAACTACACACCGTCAACTTTGCCGCCGAGTACTGGGATAATGTGTTCGAACACTTCCTTGAAGAATACAAGGCGGGTCGTACGCCAAACCCAGACATCATGTGTAATAAAGAAATCAAATTTAAAGCATTTTTACAATTTGCCGCTGAAGCACTTGGCGCTGACTATATTGCGACAGGACATTACGTCCGACGAGCCGAGCGCGATGGTAAATTCGCTATGTTGCGTGGGGAAGACGAGAACAAAGACCAAAGCTATTTTCTTTACACGCTAAGTCATGAGCATATTGCGCAAACGCTTTTCCCTGTAGGTGAAATCGCTAAACCAGAAGTGCGCAAAATTGCGGAAGAACAAGGCTTAATCACACATGATAAAAAAGACTCAACCGGTATTTGTTTTATTGGTGAACGCAAATTTAAAGACTTTCTTGCGAAGTTTTTACCAGCGCAACCTGGTGTGATTGAGGATTGTGAAGGTAATCATGTTGGTGAGCACGAAGGCTTGATGTACCACACGCTCGGTCAGCGCAAAGGCTTATTAATTGGCGGTTCAAAAGAAGGCAATGGTGAACCTTGGTATGTAGTAGACAAGGACATTGAAAGAAATGTTCTGGTTGTAGGTCAAGGAAAGAATCACCCTCGCCTATTCAGTAACGGTTTAAATGCTAATCAACTACACTGGGTTGACCGAGTAGGTCCCCAAGGTACGACACGTTGCACCGTAAAAACACGATATCGACAAACCGATATTCCATGTACGCTTTTAGTCGGTCAAGACGGCATGGCTCGCGTGCTATTTGATGAGCCACAAAAAGCGGTTACACCAGGACAATCGGCAGTATTCTATGCCGATGACGTATGCCTTGGTGGCGGGATCATTGAATCGGTAATTAAGTAATGCAAAATCAATCTGTAATGCCTTTGGCCGCAATGTGCCAAATCAGTAAACTGGTACAAAAATGTGCCCGCTACGGGACATTTAATGATAACGAAGTAGAAGGCTTTCTAAAGAGCATTATTAATACCGCCCCCGAGCGACCTGAAGATGTTTATCCAGATAAATTTGCAATTAAAGCTGGATGTAAAACACTGGTTGAGCAGCTTTCTGCGGGCGGTGAGAAAGACGTTGAAATGGTTAAATACGTTGGCGCGATGATGCAACTGGAGAGAGTGTTAACAAACGACAGTAAATCACTCAACTTATTGGCACAAAAAATTGAACAGGTAGAGCGTCAACTTCTACACTTTGACATCTATGAAAGTCAAATCATTGCTTCCCTTGCCGATATATACGGACAAGTTATCAGCCCCTTAGGCCCTAAAATCCAAGTATTTGGCAAGCCTGAATTATTAAAACAACCTGCTACGCAACAAAAAATCCGAGCATTACTGCTGGCAGGGATCCGCAGTGCTGTATTGTGGCGTCAACTCGRTGGAAAACGTCGTCACTTCTTCTTTGCGAAGAAAAAAATCATCAGCGCGGCAAAGAGTTATTTGTAAATTCGTAGTGGCGCCAAAGCCACTCTAAAAGTATCGTTCAAAACAAACAGTTAGGAGTTATTATGGAGCTTTCAGCGTTAACCGCTATCTCTCCTGTGGATGGTCGCTATGGTAGCAAGACTAAAGAACTGAGAAGTATCT
>NZ_RDBW01000060.1:0-7935 GCF_003934235.1 Pseudoalteromonas sp. J010
GGACTATGTGTTGGGACTATGTGTTGAGCGCTCTGTGGAGATGGTGATAGCCATCTTGGGAGTCTTAAAAGCTGGCGGTGCCTATGTGCCGATGGCACCGGATTACCCGCAAGAGCGACTGGCGTATATGATAGCGGATGCACAGCTATCTCTGGTGTTGAGTCAGCARCAAGTGGCGTCGGTAYTACCCGATTTTCAAGGCACGGTATTGACGTTAGATGGGGAATTAGCCCAGCACTTAGCCTGTTACTCCAGTGCTGATTTGACCCGTGTGGATACACAGGTGAGCGGGGCAAGTTTGGCCTATGTGATTTACACCTCAGGGTCTACTGGTCAGCCTAAAGGGGTGATGATAGAGCATCGCACGGTGCAGGCCTTAGCCAGCGARATGGTGGGGTGGTTTGATGAGGTKMACCGCTTTGGGTGGTGCGCAAACTATGTATTTGATGCTTCAGTGCAGGGTTTGGTGTACTTACTCAGTGGTAGCACCTTAGTGATCATTCCAGAGGCACTGAAAGTGGCACCGCAGCGATTACAAGACTACGTTGCCCAGCAGCAAGTGACGGTGTTGGATTGTACGCCAAGTCTATTGGAGTTTTGGTTAGATAATTGGCAAGCCGATGGGGCGAAACCGAACTTATTGGTTGGRGGAGAGGCCATTTCAGAGCGTTTATGGTCACGTTTACAGGCGTACGAAGGTCAAGGTGCKCAGGTGTATAACGTGTATGGACCCACGGAGTGTACGGTCAATAGTACCRTGACCCGAGTGAAYACCGCGCAAGCACAAATAGGGCGGGCGCTCTCGTATGCACAGGCGTATATTTTATCGCCCAGTGGAGCGTTAGTGCCAAAAGGCTCGGTAGGTGAGTTATACATTGGCGGGGATGGCCTAGCACGGGGGTATTTACATCGTGARGAATTAACCCAAGAGCGGTTTGTTGAGAATCCATTTTTTGATGCAGCGCAGCCACATAGTAGCAAGCGTTTATATCGAACAGGAGACTTAGTRCGCTATTTGGCGGATGGTAATATCGCCTTTTTAGGGCGAACAGACGACCAAGTTAAAATATCAGGGTATCGTATCGAGCTTGGTGAAGTAGAAAACCAGCTGAGCCAGCAGGCAGGGGTAGAGTCAGCGTTAGTGGTGGCAAAAACCCTCGCGGGCAGTACACAATTGGTGGCCTATATCAAAGCCGAAGGCGAAGTGCACGAGGCGGAGTTTATCAGCGATGTAAAAGCGCAGTTACAAGCCCGYTTACCAGAGTATATGGTGCCTGGGGTGATGTTATTGGTGAAGCAGTGGCCATTAACGCCAAATGGCAAAGTAGATCGCCGTGCCTTACCAGAGCCGGATCTCCAAGGTCACCACCGTGGGGTGTTAATACCACCTAGTGATCAGGTTGAGCAGCAATTGGTGGACATTTGGGCTGATTGTTTTGAACTGTCTCAAAATAGAATCAGTGTCACAGATGACTTCTTCGATCTCGGTGGCAATTCGTTAATGTCGTTAACCCTGATGGCAAAAATTAATAAGGTGTTTGAGCAAGACTTACCTATGTCTACCTTATTTGGTAACTCTACGATTAAAGCAATTGCCGAGCTACTGCGTAAGCCTACTCAGCACAGTCACGATATTGTGGTGCCGATCCAGCCTAAAGTTGAAGCTGCTCCCGTTTTTGCGGTACCAGGGGCTGGCGGTAACGTATTGTGCTTTGATGCGATGAGTAAAAATTTAGGCGTACATCAACCGTTTTATGGTCTACAGGCGATGGGTGGAGATGGTCAAAGCGCGCCGCACAATAGTGTCACTGAAACCGCTGAAGCGAATATTTTAGCGTTAAAGAAAATCCAGCCGATCGGCCCATATAGATTGCTTGGTCATTCTTATGGCGGGGTTGTTGCCTATGAGATGAGTCGTTTGTTACTGGAACGAGGTGAAGAGGTCGAAAGTCTGACATTACTAGATTCATTTGCGCCCCATGTTCTTGGTGGTTCAGCGAGAGCTTCCTTGGCTCAGCTCGTCGCCATGCAAATGGGCGATATTGCCTTTATTCGAGATGATGAAGTTGCATTTTTGGCAGATCAAAGTATCAAGCAGCAAAGCCGTTACTTTGTCGACTTACTGGCAAAACATGGGGTAGAAATAACCGCTGAGCAGTTAACGGCGTTATATCATGTTTATACCCAAAGTATTGATAATTATGACTCGTTCAAACCCAAAGCCATATCGCATAAACTGATGGTAAGACTGTATCGTGCTAAAAGTAATACGGCGCGTAATGGTACTCCAGAGGACTATGGTTGGAACAGCTTGCTTGCAAAGCCTGCGGAGTTGTACGACATTGAAGGAGACCATTTCTCGATACTTGAAAGAGAGTATGTGCAACAAATAAAGATTTAACATTTTGAATTAAATACACTTCTTACAGGTGCATTGGCCATAGAGTCTATGCACCTGTCATTTCTGCTAAATGCAAATATCTGGTTTTCCATATACTGTGTGTCTATTAGGTTGACTCAATAACGGCATATTACATCGGTAATGCTTATGATTGTGGTCAGAATAAGCCAAAGAGATGACGCACTACTATTTCTTCTCGCTAATCAAAAAAGTGTTGTTGGCTGGCTTTGCCTTACGAAAGCAGATCTTAAGTCATCTGCTACCTATCTAGTATTTTAAATTGTGGGTTTGTTTTTATGCGATTCAGAAACCGAGTCGAAGCAATATTGAAGATGGCCTTGCCTATCACCGCAGGACTATCTTCAACCTTTATTATGGTATTTATTGATTTAGCTATGGTGGGTCAACTCGGTAGCGAAGCCATTGCAGCGATTGGTTTGGCCGGATTTAGTTATGCCCTCATTTTATGTTTTATCCAAGGGTTAGCACCTGCTGTACAAGGTTTAATCGCTAAGAAAAAAGGATTGGGTGAAACACAAGATTTATGTTTGCCTCTCAATGGCGGTGTGCTGATAGCAGTTGCCATTGGTATTCCAATGTCCATTTTTTGCTATTTAATAAACCCTTGGTACTTTCAGCAAGTTGCCTCGGACCCCTTGGTGGTTGAGCATAGTATTGCTTATTTAACGATATTGTCTTTTTCAATGGTTGGTGTCGGTATTTCAGAGGCTTTTGAAGGGCACTGGAATGGCATAGGTAAAACAAAAGTTTTTATGTTTAACTTATTCATCATCAACTCGTTGAATGTCTTGTTTAACTATATTTTTATTTTTGGGAATTGGGGAGCGCCGGCGTTAGGTACTATGGGAGCTGGCTTGGCCACGTTACTATCGGTGTATATTGGTAACTTATCTTATGTCTTAATCACTGCATATTTGCATCGCGGTCAAGGTTTTCTATGTCGTTGGCCGAGTACAAGCCTGATTAAACATATTATCAATATTGCTATACCTGAGAGTTTTCGCGAGTTTACTTTAGCGTTGGGATATGTGATTTTCTTCTGGTTAGTTGGAAAAATAGGCACCAATGAGTTGGCTGCCACCAATGTAATTGTGCGAATTTATTCTGTACTCAACTTATTTCCGATGGCACTAGGCTCAGTGTCTGCGACGCTTGTTTCGGGCGCTATCGGTAAAGGGGACTATGAGGAGGCAACACTTTGGGGGTGGGCGACTGCAAAGGTCGGTATATTCGTGATAACGGCATTGGCATTGCCATTGGTTTTCGCTCCTGAGTTGGTTTTATCGCTATTTATTACAGACTCAACTTTGGTGGCTGAAGCGGCTTTACCCTTACAGGTAGTTGGGATCACCAGCGGTATTACGAGCCTAATTTTCATTTTTGCATACACTTTGATCACCATTGGTGATGTCAATCGGGTACTGGCCGTTTCCTTCGGAACACAATGGTTATTCTTTTTACCATTGGTTTGGTTTGCGGGCGTATTTCTTGATTTTGGATTGTTGGAGATATGGGTTATCCATACCTTATACGCACTACTTGCGACACTGATGGTTACCTTGCTGTGGTCAAATGGTCGCTGGAAAAGTATTAAACAAGTAGCAGTGTAATCAGTTTTTATTCGTCACACGGGACTATCTCACGTGTGAGACTTAATTATCAAACATAGGAAAATTAAAATGAAGTGGTTGGAATTGTTGTCTCGTCTGTTCTTGGTCTTTTGGTTAGGAATATGTGTCGTTGATGGTTGGGGGTATATTCTATTTGACTATTACTTAACCGGGGAGCCGGTCACCCCATTTTTGTCAGGGTTAATGGGCACTATGTGGTTTTGGGTATTCTTTAAAGTGATACAAACACTTGGTGTGTTGAGTATTGCCTTTAATTACAAGGTACCGCTTGGATTATTTTTGCTACTACCAAGCACTATCATTATTTGCTTATTCTACTTCTTTATTTTGCAAGCGTTTATCCCTGTGGCAGTGCTGTTAATTGTCGCAACAGGAATACTGTTAAAAAGACATCAAGATAAGTTTTTACCGCTATTAAAAAGTTAATTGTACGGCCACATTTCAACGCGACATCCTACAAGCGCAAACCAGTCAGGTGAGCTGAGCTTGAGCTGTGTTAGGTGTGAGCCATTGCGCATAGATACTTCAAATAAAAAGTTAAAAGGAGAAATAATAATGAAAGTTGGTTCTATCGGAAGCATTATTAAAAAGGTCTTACTGTTTACACTCGGCGCAGTCGTTGTGTCTGCCACTGCCTCGCACTTATATTGGAAATATTCCGGCTCTGGCGAATGGGAATTGTTGCATGTTAAAGATGGCGTCACTGTGCACACATTAAAGGCGTCAGGTGAAACACATTTACAATTTAAAATGCAAGGAACCTTTACCGGGTCGCTTGGCGCGATCATGAAAGTGATGCGTGACCCAGAAGCTTGTGATGAGATTGGGTGTTTTGACTCGAAAATAATTAAGACGCAGGACTATCCGCGTTATCAATATTATACCTTCAAGTATGCCTATGGTTCACCGTTTGATGATAGACAATATGTGGTGCGCTCGGAGTTCAAGCAAGACCCGATCACGAAGGAAATCTACACCGATTTTAAGGCTGCTGTTGATTTACTACCAGAGGATGATTGCTGTGTAAGAGTGACGCATATGCACAATATTTGGGAGTTCAAGCCATTAGGAGGTAACCAAGTTGAAGTGCAGTTTACGTTGAATGAAAAACCAAATGGTTGGGTGCCGTATTTCCTTTTCAATCAAATTCATACCAGCACAGTACATCAGAATGTTGAGTGGCTTCAGGAGATCCTCGATCTTGATAAGTATAAAAATGCTGTAGTGGATTATGTTGAAGAATACGAACCAGTGACGACCGCTGTGTCTACATCTGAATGACAATTGGGAGGCACAAACTGTGTAACACGAATTGTGTAGCACGAACTGTGTGAGGTGAACTGACCCCAGTTCTGCCAGTTGTTTCTAGTAAAACCAAATTGGTGTCCTTTATTACAATAATTAAATGGGATTGAAGAGTTTCCATGAAAAAAATAATGAATTTCCTAAATGGATTGACGAAGAAAGGTGTCGACATTTCTTCTAGTGATAATAGCGCGCAGCATGAAAAAGGTCGTGAGGAAGCGAGCAAAGATACCCAGGGCAAGGCTAGTATCGCTCCGTCCAGTGATCCAGTTACACCGCTTTCTCAGCATGCTTGTCAATCAACGGAATACGCAAAATCACACCGCGATTCGGTGCCAACTGGATATACTAAAACAGCGGCAGAGCACAGCGACAACGCGCAGAATGAGGTCAAAAAATTCGCCAGTGATCCTGCTTTATCGTCAGATCTCGACAAACCGAGTGTGTTGGAAGACTTTAATGCAACTGCCTATCCTATTCCTCAAGGTATGTGTCTTCATCACCTTTTTATTGAGCAAGTCAAGCGCTCGCCAGATGCGATAGCCGTAGTCGATAGAGGCCAAGCTTATAGCTATCAAACCTTGTATGAGCGCAGTCAGCAGTTTGCGTTATATCTTCAAAGCCAAGGTGTGAAGCCAGATACTGTGGTGGGATTATGCCTTGAGTCATCATTTGATTTAATTGTGAGTGTCTGGGGGGTATTAATGGCAGGGGGAGCGTACCTCCCACTAGATCCTCACTATCCACCAGAGCGTTTGGCGTATATTGTCAGTGATGTAAAGCCCCAGTTAATCATTAGCCGCAGTGATAGTGTTGAGTGCATACGCAGTGGTATTGGTGACAGTGACACCTTAATACTGTTGGATAAAGATTTAGACGTTATCAATGCAGCAATTGCGCAGTTGCAAGCGGACGCTGTGTCATTAAATGAGACTGTGAATGCCAATCACCTTGCGTACGTACTTTACACTTCGGGCTCCACAGGCAAGCCAAAAGGCGTGATGGTCGAGCATCAAAGCGTCGTAAATCATAACTTATTTGCTGCACGGGCTTATCAAATAGACAGCAGTAGCGTACAAATTCAGTTGGCAAGCATAGGCTTTGATATTTTTGTTGAAGAGGTGCTTGTCATTCACAATCACGGTGCAACCTTGGTGTTAGAAGACAAGCAAGCTCTGCTAAACATTGCATCTTTGACTGAAATTGTACAGCGCAATCAAGTGAATACACTAAACTTACCGACTGCATTTTTTCATCATTTAGTGATCGCTGAGTTTGATTTCTCTTTGGTTAAAACCATCATTGTAGGTGGTGAAAAGCTAGACCATCAAAAGGCGAAGCGCTGTTTAACTGGGTTTCCTAATGTCCAGCTCATCAATACCTACGGACCAACAGAAACAACAGTTATCAGCTCAATCCAAGCCGTTTCTCTGGCGTTATTGAATGAATATGACGACATACCAATAGGTCAACCGATAGCAAATACGGCGATTTATATTTGCGATGAGGCTGGTAAGCCACTGCCAGTAGGAAGCGCAGGTGAGTTGTGTATTGGTGGAGTAGGTTTGGCGCGAGGCTATCTCAACCAGCCTGTACTGACAGCCAGTAAATTTATTGAAAACCCATTTGTATCGGGTGAAAGGCTGTATAAAACTGGAGATTTGGCCTGTTTGACAGATGACGGCAAGTTAACGTATTTGGGCCGTATTGATACTCAGATAAAGTTTAATGGTTATCGAATTGAGCCACAAGAAATTGAGCAATGCTTAAATACCTGTCATGGAGTGAAAGACAGTATTGTTGTGTTACAAAAAACACCGCAGTATAGCCGCCTTGTGGCTTTTTGTTTGGCTGATGAAGTCCCCTTTACTGGCGCTATTGCAACGCAACATCTAGAAACCAAACTACCAAGTTACATGATACCCGAGCACTTTGTTGTACTCGAGTCTTTTCCCACCACACCAAACGGCAAAATTGATAGACGGGCATTAGAAGCCATGGAATTATCAATCACTCCAGCACCGCAATATATCGCCCCCACCTCAGCAACTGAGCATCAATTAGTCACCATTTGGGCTGAGACTTTTGCGCGCCCAGTAGAGCAGGTGAGCACCGCTGAGCGGCTTGGACATACGCACGTAAATTCACTACAAATTAGCTTGTTACAAGCAAAGATCCGCAAAGCATTTCAGGTTAATTTGCCACTGGCACAGTTCTATCAAAACAATAGCCTTGCCGAATTAGGCCGTTGCATTGATACCGCTGAAACGCACCAATGGCTAGACATTCCAGCACTTAATCATGATCAGCAGGCGATACAACCAAGTTACGCCCAACAAGGCTTATGGTTAGTAGAACAGCTTAATCCCGGGCACACAGCTTATAGCATTCCTGTGGCGTGGCATTATCAACGTAAGTTGAATATTACCGCTTTAACCTCAGCACTTGAGCAGTTAGTTGCAAGGCACGCCAGTTTACGTACGACTTTCCCAAGTGTAGAAGGAAAAGCTGTTCAGCAAGTACAAGAGCAAGTGGTACTAGACTTTGAGTTGTATGACGTGAGTCACTATGACAATC
>NZ_RDBW01000007.1:0-120495 GCF_003934235.1 Pseudoalteromonas sp. J010
CGTAGCGAGTCAGGGCCTTATTAGAGAAACCCTTTACAGCAATGCAGCGGGTTTTTTGCTATGTGGGATTTGAAAAGAAAGCCTCACAAGATAATCGACACCTCGAAAAGTAATCAACACCTCGCGAGGTAAACTCGCTCCCACCACAATATCAACAAAGTGCAGCACTGGACTGGTAGGAGGCGATTTACCCGCCGAGCTGTTGGGTCTCTCAAACAAAAAGAATAAAACATCCTACTWYGTAACATCGCGAGGTAAACTCGCTCCCACCACRACAYCAMCAAAGTGCAGCRCTKGTAGGAGGYGGTTTACCCGCCGAGCTGTTGGGTTTGCCAAACAAAAAGAATAAAACAGTCTGCTATGTAACATCGCGAGGTAAACTCGCTCCCACCACRAYATCAACAAAGTGCAGCACTGGTAGGAGGCGGTTTACCCGCCGAGCTGTTGGGTTTCAAACAAAAAGAACAAAGATATCCTACATGCGCTCATCTCAATGAGCTGAGGGCTTCGTAGTTTTTAAACTCGAACATTGCTGTAATACCAATTAGCCTTAATATTTGTTCAATTTGGAGGARTAAATCAGACGTTAACTGCGTTAAAGGGCTCTTATTTAGAAAATCTAAATAAGAGATTTTCTCGCTTCAAATTAGCAAATTAATTATGATAATTGATATAACCAGCTTCGTAGCGGTTCAAAACGGGTTGATCGGGAAATGGAGTAGCTATTTGATTAATAGGCTCAAATAAGCAAGAATAATCAGACTGAAAGCTCTAAGTTGATTACAGTTCCTAACCCTTTTTTGATAAAAAATGTTATTAATAAATTTCAATTTGTTGCATTTTTCACCTCTCTTTCTGATGTTATAAATCTGTTGTTGTTTTATTAAAAATAAAAAAATTCATATTTTTTATAAAAAATCTTGATCTTTTCCTCGTAAAGAAATAGTTTATGTTGTTGCTTTATCGGGAACGAAGTATATAAAAAAGAATAAGGTCATAAATGAATATAACAAACCTAATAACAAAACGAACTCCTGTGTTTTTTGCCGTAAGTTGTGCCATTGCGTCAACCTCAATGAATGTGCTTGCTGAACAAAGCTCCGGAGTTGATGAAGTAGAAAAAATCCAAGTAACAGGTTCTCGCATTTTAAGAGAGGGCGCGATCGCCCCAGCTCCAGTGACAGTTATCAGTGGAGAGGCTTTGTTAGCTAGCGGTGTAACAAGCATCGGTGAAGCATTAAATGATATGCCAGCGTTAGCAAACACCTACTCTCTTGCGAATGCTGGAAGAAGTATTGGTACCGCAGGTCTGAGTTTACTTGACCTACGAGGTATGGGCACTGCAAGAACATTGGTGTTGGTTGATGGTAAGCGCCATGTGTCAAGTAGTCCGGGTTCTGCATCTGTTGATGTTAATAATATTCCTTCAAACTGGATCGAGCGTGTTGAAATTATCACGGGTGGTGCGTCAGCTGTATACGGTGCTGATGCGGTAACAGGTGTAGTTAACTTCATTTTGAAAAAAGACATTCAAGGTTTTGACTTAAGTGTGTCTAAAGGTACTGCTGCGGAAGGGCCGTATGAAAATGAAAAGTTCAGCCTTTCTTACGGCCTAGACTTTGATGGCGGTAAGGGTAATGTCGGTATTTCAGTATCTCATGTGAGCCAAGATGGTATGAATGCTACCGACCGCGCTCAAACTAATAGGCTGATTAGCTCAATCACTAACCCAAATGATGGTGACATCGCTGGCGAAGATGGTAACTATATTCATGATGGGATAGCTGATAGGTTAACAATCACTAATGCCGGTTATTATGATGACTCCGTAAATGGTAACTTTTATCAGCAGGAAAATGGCGAGTTAGTTTGGTATACCTTTAACCCAGACGGCAGTGTTAGACCACAAAAACTAGGTACAACCTATGAAAATGACTGGGCAATTTGTTCTGGCGACTGTGATATCCTTGACCTAACCCGTTATCGAGAATTACAGCCAACGTTTGAAAATACAAACGTAAATATTAAAGCTAACTACGATATTACGTCAGATTTAAATGTATACGCCTCTGCAAAGTATACAAAATCAGAGGCGGATTCTATTGGTCAGCCGTCGTATTTTGAATATGGTGACAGCCGTGGTACAGGCGCATTTGTGATCAAAAGAGATAATGCTTATATACATGAGTCTCTAGCACAGCTAATGGATAGAAATGGCGTCGATGAATTTAATATGCACCGTTTCATGGAAGATGCTGGTCGTCGCTATGAACTGAATGAGCGTGAGACAACACGTTTTGTTGCAGGGCTGAGCGGAGTTGTAGCTGAAGACTGGGATTTTGAAGCGTCAGCTGTGTATGGTAAGACAGAGATCACGCAGACCAATGCAGGTAATACGATTAAAGCACGTATTAAGCAGTCAGCTGATGCTATTCGATTAGACAATGGTGATATTGTTTGTCGTGATGAGCAAGCTCGCGCGGCAGGATGTGTACCAACAAGTATGTTTGGTTATGGTGCAGTAAGTGATGAAGCCGCAGCTTGGTTCAATACAACAAGTGTCAGTAAGTCTGAGATTAAGCAAACAGTATTGAATGCCAATATCAGTAATAGCGGACTATTTGAATTACCAGCAGGTTATGTGGGCGTATCATTTGGTCTTGAGTATCGAAAAGAAGAAAGTGATTCCTTACCTGATGCCTTTGCTGCAACGGGTGCAACATTCTTGAATGCAATCCAAGAAGAGCATGGAGACTTCAGTGTAAGAGAAGCCTTTTCTGAAATTTCTGTCCCATTACTTGCCGACATGATGTTAGTGCAGGATTTATCATTAGATGTCGCTGTACGTTATGCTGATTATTCAACTATCGGAGATACCGTAAGCTGGAAAACGGGTTTAAACTGGACGGTAACAGATGAGTTACGAGTTCGAACCACTAAGTCTAGAGCGATGCGAGCACCAAATATTTCGGAACTATACGGGCCTCAAAGTGAGAACTTTTTTAGAAGTATCACTGATCCCTGTAAGCGTGGTGAAGTTCAAGATGCTAACCGCAGAGCAAACTGTGACGCGCTTGGTATCCCAGAAGATTTTGATGCAATAGCGACGGTTTCTTCTATACCTGGCGTACTTGGTGGCAACCCAGACCTTAAAGAAGAAGAATCTGATAGCCTTACATTTGGTGTAGTATATACACCAGAAGCAATATCGGGTCTTTCTATAACGCTTGACTACTGGGAAATTGAGATTGAAGATGCAATTAATAATATCTCAGGCCAGGACATTCTTGATAAATGTGTTGATTCGTTAAGTGGTATTGATAACCAGTTCTGTGCGTTGGTGACACGAGATGCGGACGGAGAGTTAACCGGTATTCGTTCAATTACGCAAAACGTTGCTAAACAGAACGCAGAAGGAATAGATTTTGAGATTGGCTATGACTTTGATTTATTCGAAGGTCGTATGACTTCCAGCCTAATAGGAACCTATCTGAAGAGTCGTGAAGAATTTCCTTTCCAGTCTGACTTATCAGACTCTGAAGAGTACGCTGGGACAACAGGTGAAGCAGAATGGCAAGCTATGGTATCACTTGGCTATAAGGTCAATAACTGGCACTTTAGCTCGAAAACGCGTTACTTAGATGAAGTTAGCCTATATACCGATAAGTCTCTAAATAAAAACCCAGATCCTAGTAACATTATGAGCTATGGCAGCTACTTTATTACTGATATACGTGGTGGCTATCGTTTCGACAATGGCATTACGTTGGAACTTGGCGTTGATAACGTGTTTGATAGAGATCTACCAGGCTACACTACAGGCACAGGTGCAAGTAGTGCAAGTTATGACAATATCGGGCGGATGTATTACGGTGCCTTTACTTATCAATTTTAGATGTAAATCTTAGAGTGTTAAGAATAGCTCTAGAGTGACAACTTTGAAGGGTATGCAGTTGTATACCCTTTTGCTTTTACTCAACTATCAAAACGTACAGAGGCTACTCGGTCACTTTTTTAGATATTGCCCTGGTGGTTTTCCAAATACCTTCTTAAACGCACTGCTAAATGCCGCGGTTGAGTCAAAACCTAAATACTGTGCTGCTTGTTGCTGAGAATATCCGCCTTTTAACAATTCGATTGCTTTGATTGCCCTTAATTTTTGGCGCCAGTCACTAAAGCCCATCATAAAGCACTTGTGGAATAAGCGGTTTAGTGTACGAGTGGATGCGCCCACTTGACCACTCCATTCCTCCAAACTTACTTTACATCCTGGGTTAGTATGCAGCTCGGTTACAATGGGTAAGATTCGAGCATCTTGTGCGCTTGGGATAAAAAAGTGGCAAGTTGCAGCTGATGTTAGCCTATCAATAAAGACCGTTATAAATCGCTCTGTTTTTTCATCTAGGTGGTAATCTTCCTGCCAAGTACAGATCTCCAAAATAAATTGTTTTAGTAGTTCATCGACAACAATCAACTTGGCTTTATTTCCCAGTAACTCAGTATATTTAGTATCAATATACACACTACGAAAGTCTCCACCGTAGCGACAATATGTCTCATGTGGCAGGCCTGGGGGGAGCCACAAAGCTTGGTCAGGAGGGATCACAAATGTGCCCTCTGGGGTCACAATAGTGATCACGCCATTACTGGTATATGCAAGCTGGCCCCAATCATGTTGATGTTGTTGGACATGTTCCCATTCAGCTTTTTTTACTGCCCTAGGAAGAATTGGTCGACCAAGTGCAGGTTTTAAAAAGCGCTTCGACTTTGGCTGAATACGCCAAGGGGAGATTGTCTGCTTTGATAAAGAACTTGGCATAATTGTGTATATCAGAAATTAACATATGGCCATATTATAGCCATAACTTTTAATAGTTGTGCTTTATGTGGAGATAATCATGAAGAATGCTTCTCAAGGATGGCAAAGTCCTTTTAATTTCTTAGTGCTCGCAACCGTTGTTATGGCCGTTACGTTCGCAGGTTGGATGGCCATGCTCAATAACTTTGCGATTGAAGCGGCCAACTTTAATGGCGCTAATATGGGAATGTTGCAATCCCTGCGTGAGATCCCCGGGTTTTTAGCGTTTACAGCGGTATTTGTTTTATTGGTGTTAAAGGAGCAAACCTTTGCACTGATCAGCTTATGTTTGTTGTCGCTTGGCGTCGCCATTACGGGGTTGTTGCCAACTATATACGGTTTGTATGCGACCACAGTGTTAATGTCGATAGGCTTTCACTATTTCGAGACGCTGAATCAATCGCTCAGTTTACAATGGTTTAATAAAGATGAGGCACCGGCAAAACTGGGTATCTTGCTCTCGATTAAATCCATCGCCTCTTTAATCACCTACGCGATAATATGGTTGGGTTTTAGCTACTTCTCTGCGGACTATCAGTGGATGTATCTACTAATTGGCGGTATTGGTTTTATTATTGTGTTACTTATGTTTATTGGATTTCCGACGTTTGAAATACACACCAGGCAGCATAAGAAGCTGATTTTAAGGAAAGAGTACAGCCTATATTACGCCTTGATTTTCTTCTCAGGCGCGAGAAGACAAATATTTATGGTGTTTGCGGGTTTCTTAATGGTAGAAAAGTTTGGTTTTGATGTTGCACAGATCACCGCGCTTTACATGTTGAATCATTTGATAAACATATTTGTCGCTCCCAAGATTGGTAAAATGATTGGGCATATAGGTGAGCGTAAAACCCTGACAATAGAATATGTTGGGCTGATTGCTGTGTTTATCGGCTACGCATTAGTAGAGTCAGCAAGCTTTGCAGCGGCACTTTATGTGATTGATCATTTATTTTTTGCGATGGCGATTGCACTTAAAACTTATTTCCAAAAAATTGCTCGACCAGAAGATATCGCGGCAACAGCTGGTGTTAGCTTTACCATTAACCATATTGCTGCGGTGGTGATCCCTGCAAGTTTTGGGGTGGTATGGCTGTACGATCAATCCTTGGTATTTTACTTTGGGGCTGCACTGGCTGTATGTTCGTTAGTGCTAAGCCAATTTGTGAATACACACAAGGGACAGGAAACGCTGGCTAAGTCAGTGTGATGTTGGTGCATCACACTGTAAAGTAGGGTGTGACTTATATACTGCGACCACACCAAACAACACGTCCTGCAATGCCGTGACTATCGGCATTGTCAGCGGTGATCTCCCAGCTCGGGTAGTCAGGGTTGTCGCTGATCACCTGGATTCGGTTCTGTCTCTGTTGCACGCGTTTTGCCATTAGGCCGTCTTGCGTTTGTACGATATAAACGGCATCTTTACTAGGCTGATGTTGTGATAAATCCACAAGTACCATATCGCCGTCTAATAATGTAGGCTGCATACTATCACCACGGATAGAGACAAAGGCGAGTTTATCTGAGTACACGCCAAGATGGGAGTTTAGCCAACGACGGTTGAGTGCAAATTGCTCGGTGACTTCCTCATGACCAATTACACTACCCATACCTGCACTGGCCTCAATGTCGAGTTTTGGAATGAGTGTAAGTTCATCTTGGAGCTGGCCTTGTGGCTTATCGAGAGGTTGCTCTCCTGTCAGTAGCCAATTTAAGTCAACGGCAAAGAGATTATAAAGATGTTCAAGATAAATCATAGATGGGCGGCTCAAGCCGCGACAAATACGGTAAATATGGGAAGGGGATTTACCTGTTAGTTGGGCAAATTGACGTTTATTGCCGCCTGCAAACTGCTCCACTAAAGTTACAAATCGTCTCGAAAATGCCGTACTCATTTCAGTGTTATTCTCTTTTTCAGCGCCTAAACTTGCAAGCATACTGAGCTCTGTCTTATCTGTACAGCCTACGAGCATCAATTGCACATATTATAAACGTGCTCCACTGCAAATACACGAATGGAATAGAAAGTAAGACGCTTTATCATTGTATTAGACTAAGGTCGTAGCACCGCGTGTTGTACGAAATTTATCCATGCTGATAGTCTAGAATCGCAAGTTAACATTTATTTAAACTCGGCATGGCTTGCTTTAGCCGACATACAACATGGAAAAAGGTAATGAAATATACAAATCTATTGATAGCACTTCCGCTCTTAGGTGCGATGGAAGTTGCATTAGCTGTGGACTGTAGCAACTTAACGCAATGGCAACCACAGCAGGTCTATACCGGTGGAGATGCTGTCACTTATCAGTCTTCCAAATACACAGCTAAATGGTGGACACAAAACCAAAATCCAGCACAGCATTCTGAAACTTACGGAGTCTGGCAAGCAAACGGACGCTGTGATGCGACTACGCCACTTCCCATTGTGTCGGTTACTTCTCCGAGCAGCAATGCACGCGTTGTGGTTGGTTCGCCCGTTAGTCTTGCTGCAACAGTAAGTCATCCGCAAAATACTACCATTGATAATGTTGAGTTTTATCTTGATGGTACGCTTGTGGCGTCTGATAGCACTCCACCCTATGAGGTCATGTGGCAAGCGCAGGGGCTTGGTGCTCGTGCGTTAACCGTCTATGCCACTGATACATCCGGGGCGAGAGGTGAGTCGAGTTCTGTGAGCTTTAGTGTAGTTTCTGATGATACACCTCCTGGCGATCCTAATTTTAAAATTGTCGGCTACTTCCCAAGTTGGCAAGGCTCCGTGAGCGACATTCAACTTGATAAGCTCACCCATATCAATTACTCATTTTTACTTCCTAATGCTGATGGCACACTAAGACCGCTCGAAAATTTAAGCAAAATGACAGCGCTAGTAAATTCAGCTCATGCCAATAATGTGAAGGTAGGGATTGCCATTGGTGGCTGGAATGGCGGTGACGATAGTGCGTTTGAGACATTTGCTAGCTCGGAGCAAGGTCGAGCGCGTTTTGTCCAAGAGGTTATTGCGTTTGTTGAGCAGCACAATCTTGATGGGGTTGATATGGACTGGGAGTATCCAGATCCTGGAGCTTCGGCAAATAATTATGCGTTACTGATGAAGGCGCTAAGCGTTGAGTTGCGTGCCAGAGGTAAATTTTTGACAGCCGCAGTGGTGGCGCTTGGGTACACTGGTAGTGGCGTGTTGGAATCTGTATTCCAAGATATCGACTTTTTAAATTTGATGGCGTATGACGCGAACAATGGCGATCATGCTTCTATGCAATATGCCAAAGATTCTATTGCTTATTGGCAAGGTCGTGGTTTGAGCAAGGAAAAAACGGTATTAGGTGTACCATTTTATGCAAGACCTACTTGGAAGGCATACCGCACCTTACTGCAAGAAAACCCAGCCAATGCGTGTCGTGATAGTGATGGCAGCAGCTACTATAATGGTATCCCGACGATCCGTGCAAAAACGCAGTACGCTAAGCTCAATGCTGGCGGCATTATGAATTGGGAGCTCTCGCACGATAGCAACGGTCCTGCATCATTGCTAACGGCGAAGTGGGAAATAGCTAAAGGGTTAACCCCTAGCTATCAGTGTCAGTAATACTCAGCGGTAATTTAAAATGGTGGTCGCCCTATAGAGGGTGACCACCGGTTGTTTATAGTGCTTTAAAGCGGATCGCAACCCCACCACCGGCTGCCAGTTTTAACATCAGCTTGTCAGTACTGGTTACTTTTTTACGGTAAATGTTCATTTCATACGGATTGTGCTTCCATTCAGCTTTGTCACCGTCTGCGTAAATTTGTGCTTCGAAGGTTTTACCTGGTTCGAGGAAGTCTAAAGTAATAGAAATGTCTCTTGCTTCTTCATCCGTCACTGCGCCTAAGAACCAGTCGTTACCGCTGTATTGTTTATGTTTACGTTCCTTTCTGGCAAAGACAACATAATCACCCACTTCTCCCGCAAGTGCGATACTGTGTTCCCAATCAGTCGGTACATCTTTTATAAATTGAAAGGCATCTGGCTTAGCGAGGTAATTTTCTGGTAAATCGGCCGCCATTTGAATTGGGCTATAAAGTACAACATAAAGCGCTAATTGCTTAGCTAGGGTGGTTTGTGGGCGGTTAGTTTTATCACCAAGGCCATTAAAGCCCATGTCAAAAATACCCGGAGTAAAGTCCATAGGGCCTGCTAACATGCGGGTAAAAGCAAGCATTGGCACATGTTCAGGTGGGTTTGGTGGCGTACCCCATGCGTTAAACTCTTGTCCTCTGGCGCCTTCTCGAGAAATCCAGTTTGGATAGGTGCGGCGCAGCCCTGTGTCCTTGATAGGCTCATGGGTGTTAATGCTGATTTTATGTTTGGCCGCCAGTTTTATGTTGTCTAGGTACTCATTTGCCATAAATTGGCCATCATGCCACTCGAATCTGGCATTGCCCTTGGCATCAATGCGTTTGATGTTGCCGCCATCTGCAACATAGCCCGTTTTTACCTGACGTACACCGGCTTTTTCGTAGAGTGCAAAGGCCTCTTCCATTTGATTTCGATAGTTACTAACATTGCCTGAAGTCTCGTGATGGCCAATTAAGCGAGCGCCGACAGTTTCGCCATGCTTGGCTATTTCGTCTATGTTGAAATCAGGGTAGGCTTCGGTAAAGCTAAAAACATCGCCGTTGAAGAACCAGTCACCATCCCAGCCAGTGTTCCAGCCTTCAACTAATACACCATCAAAGCCATTATCGGCTGCAAAGGTTAGGTATGCTTTAGTGCGCTCAGTCGTTGCACCATGCTTTTCTCCACTTCCCCAAGTGTTTTTATTTATGTGCATTTCCCACCAAATACCGATGTATTTACCCGGTTCAACCCAAGAAACATCGCCTAGTTTGTTTGGCTCATTGAGGTTTAAAATCAAGTGGGAGTTGAGCAAATCTTTAGCCTCATCTCCTATTTGAAGCGTGCGCCAAGATGTGTTGAACTTGCCATTGGTCTTAACTGCAATCCCATCTGACCAAGGAGTTAAATCAGCTATAAATGTGCCGGGACGGCGTTGATTTAATGTCATACCCGCATAATCTATAAGGGCGGCTTCGTGTACACTGATATGCACACCATCTTGGTTCTTTAAGGTAAATGGGGTGTGCACATGAGCAGCATCGTGCAGAGGTGTGGTGTTGTATACATATTCATAGCGATTCCATCCACGTGCTGGGATCCACCATGCGGTAATCTTATCGCTGCTGGCAAAGGTAAACTCGGTGAGCTCTTTGGTAATATAAAGGGCTTGGTTTTGAGCAACCTCATAGCGAAAGCCGACACCATCATCAAACACCTTGACGCGTACAGTATATTGCGGTGATTGGTCGGTCTGTTTGGCAAATGTGACCGCCAGCTCATTATGCTGGTCTTGGATCACGCGAGCCTCACCCCAAGGCTGCTCCCAGCTACTATCGACACTGCTACGGTGATGCGTGGTGATAGTCAACCCATCACGCATAGATGCAGCCTTCGCAAAGTCAAAACCAAGTTTAGAGGGAGCAATAATGGTTTTGTTGTTAAAGCTTATTTGGTAGGTAGGTTGGCGCTTATCGTCATTTAAAGTAAAAGTAATATTGCCATCGGGCGAGCTGACTGCTAATGATGTGGCGAAGCTTGTGCTGGTAAAAAAGCTTAAGCCAATGAGTGAAACTGATAGGGGGCGCATAGCGTTTCCTTTTTGTTGTCGACACGTCTATTCGTGTTCTTTTGCGTATAAGCTAAGCTTACTGTTGTATGCTAAAGTTCACGTAAAAGCTGCATACGTATTCATCCAGTAAATGCGATGAATGTAATATTTATTCCGCTCGGTCTACTGAAGATAAGTACAAAATAAAATAAGGATAGGACAAACCGCTTATGCAAAACCTAACTTTGCTGCGATGTCTTGCCATCGCACTAGTCGCATTACAATCAAGCGCTGTTGGTGCGCTGGAAATACAAGTGTTAGACAATGATAAGCAGCCGCTAGCGAATGCAGCCGTATGGCTTGAAGGTGAAGGCGTCGCGCACTTGGCACCGGAAAATGGTTTCAAGATGGAGCAAAAAGATAAGTCATTTGTGCCGCATATTCTAATGGTACCAACAGGGGCTCAGGTCTCGTTTCCTAATTTAGATTCTATTTTGCATCATGTGTACTCTTTCTCACCAGCCAAGCCCTTTGAGCTGAAGCTCTATCGTGACGACCCAAAAAAGGTACTTTTTGATAAGACAGGGATTGTCGAACTTGGCTGTAATATTCATGACTGGATGTTAGGGTATATCGTGGTTGTAGACAGTCCTTTATTTGCCGTAACTGATAGTAATGGTTATGTCACTCTGGATCTAGATGTGGTGCAAGCAGGCGCGTTACAGCTACATGTGTGGCACGAACGGTTTGAAAACCTAGAGCAAGTTGAGCAGCACCAGCTCTCTGGCTTGAGTAACACCAGTTCAATAACGTATCAATTAAAACAAACGTTGATTGCTCCACTACAGGACTTTTCTGATGGCTTCGATGATTACTAAATTAAGCCCTATGCTAGCATTATTTGCCATTGGGCAAACTAATGCAGTCGAAGTGTCTGGACATGGCCAGTTACAGGCTACCTGGCAGCACGATGACAACCGTAAAGCTTGGTATCAACCAGGTTGGGGGGTAACTCGCTTCGGTCAAGCCGAGTCAGATTTGGTGTTGAGTCGCGGGGTAGTGGATTGGCGCGTTGATTTTGACAGTGCTTGGTCTTTACATGGCGTAATGCAATACGTACCAGATCCAGATGATAAGCTCGGATTTACCGAGTTATATTTACAGTATCGCACCCTTCCCAAAAATGGTCGCCGGTTGATAGTGCGTACAGGTGGTTTCTATCCCAGTTTTTCCATTGAAAACCCAGATATTGGCTGGTCATCTCCTTACCATTACCAGTATTCAGCAATTAATGCTTGGATTGGGGAAGAGGTGCGTGTATTCGGTTCAGAAATAGCCGTGGAGCAGCCATCAACTCGTCGCAGCAGAGGTAAGGGGTATAAAGGGGTTGCTGGGATCTTTAAGGGCAATGATCCCGCAGGTACTTTGTTAGCATGGCGAGGGTTTACAGTTCATGATAGGCAGTCGGTATTTAATGAAAGCATACCCTTTGCCGCCGTTGCGTCGTTAAATACGCCGCAGTTACAGCATCAAGCGCAATATGTTGAGCCTTTCACAGAAATAGATGGTCGTTTTGGATACTACTTTGGGTATCATCATGACTTCTCGGCTCGTAGCGCGGTCAATGTGTATTGGTACGATAATAATGGTGATCCGAGCAAAATTAATTATCGCACAGGCCAATATGCGTGGGATACCAAGTTTATAAGCGCCGCTTGGCGCTATAAGTTATCAACACAAACACAGCTGCTGTTCCAAGGAATGGCTGGCAATACTGCGATGGGGACTAATCGCGGTGTCGATAATGACTTCAATAGTTGGTTTCTGTTATTGACTCATAAGCGTAACGCGTGGCGCTTTAGTGTGCGAGCAGAGCAATTTAAGGTTATCGATAAAGATGACTGGCAGTTCGATCCAAACCAAAGTCATGGCCATGGTTTCACTATAACTGCAAAATATCAGTTGCATTCAAATTGGATAGTAGGAGCGGAATGGCTAGGGCTCACCACTACCGTTGCGAATCGAGAAGCCTTTAATGGTAAACCCAAACAAACAGATAGTGTCTGGCGGCTCAGCGCTGAGTATCGTTTTAGCTTATAAAAAGCGTGATGTGCTAGACGTCACGCTTGTTTTAACTAATCTAGCAGGCGGTTGATCCCATTTAGCGCCGCAACACGATAGGCTTCCGCCATGGTTGGGTAGTTAAATGTGGTGTTGATAAAATACTCTATGTTATTGCCTGCACCCTTTTGTTCCATAATCGCTTGGCCGATATGAATAATTTCAGAAGCGCGCTCACCAAAGCAGTGGATGCCGAGTATTTCTTTGCTCTCAGCATGGAATAAAATTTTTAAACTACCCACTTCAGTGCCTGTTATCTGGGCGCGCGCTAGGTGTTTAAATTGTGCACGACCTACTTCATAAGGAATGCGTGCAGCAGTTAGCTCTTGCTCTGTTTTACCTACTGAGCTCATTTCTGGAATAGTATATATGCCCGTTGGAATATCAGTGATCAAACGGTCATCGCACGCTCCATGCACAATCGCATTGGCAGCAATACGCCCTTGGTCAAACGCGGCACTGGCTAGGCTTGGATAACCAATCACATCACCCACTGCAAAAATATTATCGACTTCTGTTTGGTAATGTTCATTGACTTTGAGTTGTCCACGGCTATCTGCCTTCAATCCAACGCTTTCTAGGTTTAGCGTCTCAGTGTTTCCTGAGCGACCATTGGCCCATAAGATACAATCTGCCCGAACCTTTTTTCCGGATTGCAGGTGAACAATCACGCCTTTCTCATGGGTTTCTACTTTGGCAAATTCTTCGTTGTGTCGAATAACAATACCGTTATTCCAGAAGTGATAGCTTAGCGCATCTGAAATCTCTGCATCCATAAAGGCCAAAAGGCGGTCGCGGGTATTTATCAGATCTACCTTTGCCCCAAGCCCTTTAAAAATCGAGGCATATTCACAACCGATGACGCCAGCGCCATAGATCAATACGCGCTGCGGGTTGTGCTCTAAACTTAAAATAGTATCGCTGTCATACACTCTAGGGTGGGTGAAGTCTACGCCTGGTGGGCGATATGGCCGCGAACCTGTCGCGATGACAATGGTATGAGCGGTTAAGAGTTCCTGTGAGCCATCTTGGTGCAGAACTTGAACCGTGTGGGCATCGATAAAGCTGGCGTCACCTTGGAATAAATGAATACGATTACGGCCATAAAAGCTTGAGCGCAGCGTGGATTGCTTGGAAATGACATCACTCGCATGGTGCAATATGTCTTGAAACGTATGGCGCTGCGGACGCTCGGTAAAACGGTATAAGGGATTAGCTTTGTATTCAATCAGGCGGCTGACGGAGTGGCGCAGTGCCTTGGAAGGAATAGTGCCCCAGTGAACACAGCCGCCACCAACAGCATGTTGACGCTCGATGACCGCGACTTTTTTGCCACTTTTTGAGAGGTTCATGGCGGCGCCCTCGCCACCTGGGCCTGTGCCTATAATTATGGCGTCATATTGATAGGAATCTGGAATACTTTTTGTTTTTTCTGTGGCTTTTTTGCTCACGGCCTCACCCTTATCATTGTTGAGGCCGCTGAGTGTTATGCCGTTTTCAGAAGCCTCGAGTTCAGTGCAATCCAAGCTTGTTTTTGACTTTCCCAAGCTTGTTCTAACTCTTTATATTGTTGCATTAATGCGGAGTGTTCGCATTGTGCACGTACGGCTGCTTTCTTTGCTTCAAGTACTTGCTTTTGCACCGCACAGTAGTTTTGAAGCTTTTTCAGAAGCAAATCATACTCTTGTTGTAACAATGTAAGCTTATCTTGCGCTAAAGGCAATTTTGCGAGGCTAACTTTCGTTTTATTTAGCAGCGTTTCTGCTTTGGCTTTCTCGATACGCTCTATCGGCGTTCGTTTTAGCTTGCTGGCAAGCCCGAGCGCCGCAAAGGTACGGATCAGCCATTTAGTCGGATCGTAGTGATACCAGCGAATACCGTTACGATAGTCACTTGCAAAAATATGGTGAAAATTGTGGTAGCCCTCACCATAAGTAAACAATGCTAAAAAGCCGTTGTCTCTTGCGGTATTTTTCTCTGTATATGGACGGCTTCCCCAGATGTGTGCCAGTGAATTGATAAAAAAGGTAAAGTGTTGACTAAGCACTAATCTCAGCACACCTGCGAGTAGCAGCATACCGATAACATTACCTAGCAATAAGCCCAGCGTGAGCGGAATACCAATATTGGTTAGTAATACCAATTTCATATAATGTTTATGCTGCCACATAACAATCCGATTACGCTGTAAATCGCGTGCGTTGCTGTAATCACCATAGCTGTCGCCTTGATAGTCGCGTAGCATCCAACCAATATGGCTATACCAAAAGCCTCGAGTTGCGGCATAAGGGTCTTTAACGGGATCATCTACTTGGCCGTGATGAATTCGATGATCACTACTCCAGTGTAATGCGCTGTTTTGTAGCGCAAATGCACCGCCTAGCGCAAAGATAACTTGAATAACAGGGTGTGCATCGTAGGCTTTATGTGCCCACAAGCGGTGATAACCTGCTGTAATTGAAAGGCCTGCGTAGAACATGCAGGCAATAAATGCTAGCCAGTGGCTGGTGGTATAACCGTATTCGAAGCCATACCAAGGAACCAAAGTAACGGCTGCCAGAAACGATAAGCTAAAAAACAGCACATTGGTCCATAAAATGGGAGGTTTTTTCATCAGTCAGTCTCAAAATCTTATTTCAGCGTACAACTGTACGCTAAAATAGTATTTCATTCTTGCTGCGTCAAGGTTTAGACTGCGCTTTATTGTTCTTATTTTCGAAGCGAATTGGGGAAAGTCCATGACAGGTGTCCGTGCCCAACAAAAACAGAAGACTCGTCAAGCGCTTATCGAAGCGGCATTTAACCAGCTGAGTGCGGAGCATAGTTTCTCTAATTTGAGCCTGCGTGAGGTTGCAAGAGAGGCTGGTATCGCACCTACTTCTTTTTACCGCCACTTTAAAGATATGAACGAGCTTGGCTTAACTATGGTGGATGAAGCTGGCTTAACCCTGCGGCAATTAATGCGACAGGCAAGACGCCGCATTGCCAAAGGCGGTAGCGTTATTAATACGTCTGTTTATACTTTTATGGAGTTTATTGAGCAGTCGAGTAACCAGTTCCGGTTGTTACTACGTGAACGCTCTGGCACCTCACCGGCATTCCGTGCTGCGGTGGCACGAGAGATAAAGCACTTTATACTTGAGCTTGCACATTACTTAGAGACTGAGACTAGGGTGGATGCGCATCACGCTCATATGCAAGCTGAGGCTATGGTCACTTTGGTATTTAGCTCAGGTGCAGAGGCCTTAGATCAAGACTCACAACAACGTGCAGAACTTACCGAGCGCCTGAAGTGGCAACTGAGGTATATCGCAAAAGGTGCTTCAGGATATGCGAAGCATCCAGAGCCGCCCAAAAAATAGCCTTGCATAGGCTATTTTTTTGCTTGTAATTAAAATTCAAAATTACCCTGTTCATTTCATATACTATCTGTGTTTCTCTCTTAAATTGAAAAATATTGTCTATTAAATGCTTTTTTTAGACTTGAATTTTTATTTTATATATTTTTAAGTCAGTTTTGATGGATAATTTATGCTTGATTGTCACTTTTGAAGCATGTTAAAACATAACTAATTCATCAACAGGAACACCTAGCTCAATGAAACTAACAGCGCGTTTGTCACTCCTTCTTAACCTCCTACTGGTAAACCACAGGGGTGGGGTGTAATTGCGCGAATTGAGCGACATTTACTGTAGACACCCCGCACTTGCGGGGTTTTTTTTGGCTGAGGATAAGGGTATGCAAGATAAAGTTTGGATTTTCGATACAACGTTAAGGGATGGTGAGCAGGCACTAAAGGCCAGCTTAACCGAAGAAGATAAAATACAACTGGCGCATACCATTAGTCGGCTCAATGTGGATGTGATGGAAGTGGGTTTTCCAGTATCCAGCCCCGCGGATTTTCGTGCCGTGCAGCGCATCGCCAAAGAAGTAAGAGGACCTGCAATTTGCGGCCTAGCCCGTGCTGTGGCAAAAGACATTGACGCCTGTGGTGAAGCCTTAAAAGGCGCAGAGCAGCGTCGTATCCATACGTTTATTGCAACCAGCCCACTGCATCTAGAGCATAAGTTAAGAATGAGCTTAGATGACGCGACTAACATGGCGATTAACGCCATTTCTCAGGCCAGAAAGTACACCGATGATGTTGAGTTTTCTTGTGAGGATGCTGGCCGTACCCCTTATCCAAATCTATGTCGGATTGTTGAAGCTGCAATAAATGCTGGCGCCTCTACGATTAACTTGCCTGATACCGTTGGTTACGTGACGCCCGATGAGTATGCCGCGATGATCCACCATATTCGCCATAATGTACCTAACATAGACAAAGCAAGGTTAAGTGTACATTGCCATAACGATTTGGGGCTTGCGGTAGCAAACTCTATCGCTGCGGTACAAGCAGGTGCAAGACAAATTGAATGTACTATCAATGGTATTGGTGAGCGTGCGGGGAACTGTTCACTAGAAGAGGTGGCGATGATCATGAAGATGCGTCAAGACCACCTAAAAGTTCATACCGATATTCGTAGTGAAGAAATCTACCGGGCATCACGTCAGGTCGCTAAAATTTGCAATATGCCGGTACAACCGAATAAAGCAATTGTCGGTGAAAATGCGTTTGCACACAGCTCCGGTATTCATCAAGACGGCGTGCTAAAAGCACAAAATACATACGAAATCATGGCACCTGAAACGGTAGGCGTACCGAGTAACCAGCTAAATATGACGTCTCGCTCGGGTCGTCACGTGATTGAACACCGCCTCAGTGAACTTGGTTATCAACAGTCAGACTACGATATGGATAGCCTATATGACAGCTTCTTAGCGTTAGCTGACCAAAAGGGTACGGTTTATGACTATGACCTAGAAGCGATGATTTACTTCAATCAGATCAAAGATAAAGATGAGCGCTACCAATTGCAGTTCGTTAACGCTTCATCTAACTCGCAATCTATCGCCAGCGCCACGGTTGGAGTCACAATCAATGGGGAACTCAAGCAAGAAGCGGCGACAGGTAATGGTCCGGTGGAAGCGGCATTTTTGGCTATTGAGCGGATCACAAATATGGCGATTGAAGTTGTGGAATATAACTTAGATGCAACTAGTCAGGGCGCCAGTGCACTAGGCCAAGTGAATATCATTGCTAAATTTGATGGTAAGCAGTATCACGGCGTAGGGCTTGCTTCTGACATCGTAGAGGCATCAGTAAGAGCGATGATCCGAGTATATAACCTAATCGATAGAGCACAAAAAGTGTCAAGTCTTAAACAACAAAGGAAAGCAGGATGAGTCAAGCAAGCTATAAAGTAGCAGTACTGGCAGGTGATGGAATCGGTCCAGAGGTGATGCAAGCCGCTGAGCTAGTATTGGATAAAGTGGCGGCTAAGTTCAACTTTACTTTAGATAAGTCGGCGCAAGCGATTGGTGGCGCGGCTATTGATGCGTTTGGCGAAGCCTTACCAGCAGCAACATTAGCTGCATGTGAAGCCGCTGATGCTATTTTATTTGGTTCTGTCGGTGGGCCAAAGTGGGAGCATCTGCCACCGAATGAGCAGCCAGAACGGGCATCTTTATTACCGCTTAGAAAGCACTTCCAGCTTTTTTGTAACCTGCGCCCTGCGCAGCTATTACCCGCATTGAGCGCTGCCTCGCCACTGCGCAGTGACATTAGCCAACAAGGTTTTGATATTTTATGCGTCCGTGAGCTTACTGGCGGGATTTATTTTGGCGACAAAGGTCGCCAAGGTAAAGGCGAAGACGAATCAGCGTTTGATACGCAAACCTACTCGCGCAAAGAAATCGAACGCATCGCCCGTTTTGCGTTTGATGCTGCAAGGCTCAGAAATAATCATGTGACGTCAGTGGATAAAGCGAATGTACTTGCAACTAGTGTGTTGTGGCGTGAAGTGGTCAATGACGTGGCGAAAGAATACCCAGATGTGGCGCTTGATCACATTTATATCGACAATGCTGCGATGCAGCTAGTCAAGCAACCTAGTCAGTTTGATGTCCTATTGTGCGATAACCTGTTCGGTGACATCCTTTCTGATGAATGTGCAATGATCACGGGTTCCATGGGGCTGTTACCATCGGCCAGTTTAAACCAGTCAGGCTTTGGTTTATATGAACCTGCGGGTGGATCAGCGCCAGATATCGCCGGTAAAGGCGTGGCTAATCCTATTGCACAAATCTTAAGTGCTGCGTTGATGCTGCGTTATTCCTTGGCGCAGGACGAAGCCGCGCGGGCAATTGAAAAGGCGGTAGCAGAGGCTGTGAAAGATGGTGTGGGCACACCTGACATCTACCCGCAAGGTGGGTTTACTACAATGGATGTCGCACAAGCGATCGTCGACAGGGTCTAATAAGGGTAAGAGCAAGTGGCAAAAACATTATACGATAAAGTTTGGCAATCCCATGTAGTTGCCAATTTAAATGAACAAACGGATCTGCTGTACATCGACCGTCACCTTGTACACGAAGTTACTTCACCGCAGGCGTTCGCTGGATTGAAGGAGCAGAACCGTTCCGTGCGTTGTCCACATAAAACTTTTGCAACGATGGATCATAATGTATCGACTAAAAGTCGCTCCCTTGATGCAGCCAGTGATGTGAGTAAAAACCAGCTACAAGCCTTGGCACAAAACTGTGAAGAGTTTGGTATTGTACTGTATGACTTAAACTCGATTAACCAAGGCATAGTACACGTAATGGGGCCGGAGCAAGGGATCACTTTGCCAGGCACAACCATAGTGTGTGGTGATAGTCATACTTCAACACATGGCGCATTTGGGGCGCTGGCTCATGGTATTGGTACATCAGAAGTTGAACACGTGCTGGCAACACAAACATTACAACAGAAAAAAGCCAAATCGTTAAAGATCCAAGTGAACGGTGTATTGCGCCCGACCGTGACTGCAAAAGACTTGATCCTCGCTGTGATTGGGCAATTAGGCACAGCTGGTGGCACGGGTTATGTGGCTGAATTTTGTGGCACAGGCATTGAAGCACTGTCGATGGAAGCGCGAATGACGCTCTGTAATATGAGTATTGAAATGGGGGCGAAGGCAGGGCTCATCGCACCTGATGAAAAGACATTTGAATATTTACGTGGGCGTCCATTTTCACCTCAAGGCGAAGACTTTGATGCTGCGGTGCGCTACTGGCAAACGTTGCATAGTGACCCGGATGCCGAATTTGATCGTGTCGTGGAGCTAGACGCTGATAGCGTGCAACCTCAAGTAACCTGGGGAACAAGCCCAGAGCAAGTCATTGGGATTAATGACTTAGTCCCAAACCCTGACGATGAACCTAATTTAGTTAAAGCAGATGCGATGCGCAGCGCGCTGAAATATATGGGCCTCACAGCAGGGCAAAAGCTAAGCGATGCCAAAGTTGATACTGTATTTATTGGCTCTTGCACCAATAGCCGGATTGAAGACTTACGCGCTGCGGCACAAGTGGTAGCGGGTAAACGCGTAGCAGCAGGTGTTGAAGCGCTTATTGTCCCGGGATCTGGCTTGGTAAAGCAGCAAGCCGAACAAGAGGGCTTAGCCGATATTTTTAAAGCGGCAGGATTTGAGTGGCGCGAACCGGGCTGCTCGATGTGCTTGGCGATGAATGACGATCGCCTTGGTGCAGAAAAGCGCTGTGCTTCAACCTCAAACCGTAACTTTGAAGGGCGCCAAGGGCGAGGCGGTCGTACGCACTTGGTGAGTCCAGCAATGGCTGCCGCAGCAGCAATTGCAGGTCACTTTACTGATATTCGAGGAGAGGCGTCATGAGCGTGTTTCACAAGGGCCTAGTTGCGCCACTAGACAAAAATAATGTTGATACGGACCAAATCATTCCCAAGCAGTTTTTAACTTCAACCAGTCGTGACGGCTTCGACAAAGCGCTATTTTATGACTGGCGCTATCTTGATGAAGGTCAGCCAGATCCCAACTTTGTGTTAAATTACCCACAGTATCAAGGGGCATCAATTTTATTAACACGCGATAACTTTGGTTGTGGCTCATCTCGTGAGCATGCTCCTTGGGCACTTAAACAATATGGCTTTACTGTGATCTTAGCCGAGAGCTTTGCAGATATTTTCTTTAACAACTGTGGCAATAATCAGATGCTTTGCATTGCGCTACCAGCCAGTACGCTAGATACGCTTTTCGACGCATGTGAGCAACAATCACAAGTGCATTTGAGTATTGACCTAGAAGCGCAGCAGATAAGCGGAACAGGTATTACGCCAATTGACTTTGAGGTGCGAGAAGACATTAAAGCACGGCTTTTGAGTGGCCTTGATTTTATTGGTGAGACCGAATTATTAAATGCCCAAATTGATGCGTTTGAGCAGCAGCTGGCTACGACAAGACCTTGGCAATAATACTTGTTTACTCAATTTGGTCGAATAATTTTGCCACCAAGCCAGAAGCTGATTAAGCTCTGGCTTTATTTGTTTTAGGTGTCTCCCATGAAAAAATTAACTTTCGCGCTACTCACGACGTTGAGTTGCGCAGCGTTTGCGCGTCCAGCCCCGCTGGTTTCAATTCCTAGTCATGATGCGTTTTTCGATAGTATCAAAGCGCATTGTGGCAAAGCTTATGAAGGTAAAGTAACAGTAGATAATCAAGGTCCCAGCAGCTTTAGCGATGCGCGCCTTGTGATGCACGTTCGCAAATGCAGTGATACTGAGCTTCAGGTACCGTTTCATGTAGGTAAAGATGCGTCAAGGACGTGGATCATCACCAAAACAGGCAGCGGTTTAAGCCTAAAGCACGACCACCGTCATGAAGATGGTAGCGATGATGTTTCTACTATGTATGGTGGGCATACCTTAGATGCAGGGTATAACACAGTGCAGTCGTTCCCAGCGGATGAATACTCAAAACAGCTATTCATCCAGCAAGGGATCCCTCAATCCGTAGGGAATACATGGCAAATGTATATTTACCCAGAGCAGTTCACCTATCGCTTAGTTCGTGAGGGAAGAGAGTTTCGTGTCGACTTTGATTTAACGAAGCCGGTGACTGCACCAAAAGCACCATGGGGATATAAAGACTAAGTTCAGCGCTGAGTTGTAATACTAACTATTCGAAGATTAGGTTAACTATGCAATAAAGAGCCAAAGTAAAGTGTGTGATTACCTTGCCACACACTTTATTTCAACTGTTAAATCATTTTGATAGGGTCTTGGCTCTAATGGGAGCCTGTCAAAATCTTGTACACCACTGAGTAATGTCACTTGTGGGTGAGCACCTTGGCATAAGCGTTTTGCGTGACGTAGCAAGAACACACTTTGCTGCCTGAAGTGTGCATAACTATCAGGCTTTATAGCCAGCTTAAAGTAGATATCACTATAAGTGATTTGCTCATAATGGACTTTATGGTCAAAATCATAGTGTTTCTCAGCCTCACCTTTTGGCACCTGAGTGTATTGACATGCGCTAAGTAATGCTACACCCACTGTTAGGGAACTTAGCTTTAACGCGCTTGGTCTTAATGATAACTTAGGCATAACTATCCTTTTAATCTGCTACATTCATAGTATATCACATAGGAGATGAGCAACTTGCTTAACCAACTAAAAAAGCTGTTCCAAAGCTTGCAAGAAACCGCTTCAAAAGAAGAGCTCGATTTTAACACTGCTTTAGCTGCGTTGTTGGTGGAGGTAATGCGAGCGGACGGTAAGTTGCAGCAATCAGAGTTCGATAAAATCGCAGAGCTGCTAAAAACGCGTTGTGAATTACCACAGGCTCAAGTCACAACCCTTATTGATGAGGCGCAGCAGTTGGTCGAGCAAGCAGTGGACATGTACTCATTTGCTAAACAGATAAACAACCATACCAATGATGTAGAGCGCATCGAGGTAATAGAGCTGCTGTGGCATGTGGCATATGCAGATGGCGAGCTAGACAGTCATGAAGACCATATTATTCGTAAAATTGCCGGTCTATTTTACGTTGCACATGCCGATTTTATTGCCGCTAAGCTCAGAGCTAAACCTTAAGCTAATTCGCTGCTTTTGCCATTAATGACTGACTAACTCTGTTTGGCAGCTGCTGATTGCCTCTTTGATCATAAAGTTGACTAAAGTTGGAGAGATTTTATAAAGGCTGGCAATCTCTTTTTGCTTTAGCCGACCATTACGATAAAAGGAGAGAATGTTTTGGTGGCGTCTTGAGAGCTTTCCAATCGTTTCATTGATTTTTCCGCTCAGCTGTTCATTCTCATATTTTGCTTCAAGATCGACCTGCTGATCGGTAAGTTGCTCTAGATGACCTGCCTCAATATCCACAATATTTTCACGGTTAAACTTTCTGAGCATATCAATGGCGATATTTCTTGCTACTTGATAACAAAAGCTTGTTGCATTTTTGACTGCTAGGTTTTGACAATTAGACATACCAGCCAATCTAATATAAGTATCCTGCAGGGCATCTTCTGCCAAATATGGACAGCGCAAAATACTGCTTAGGTACACAAGTAATTTTGATTCGTTTTCAGAAATAACACGCGACCATTTTAGCGCAAATTGAGACACAGCGACTTACTCCTTAAGTATTCCAAAAATAACAACAATGCAAATGATAATAATTATCAGTTATTCTATTTTTTATCTGGGAGCCATGTCAAGTGAAAAGTTTACTTTTTGTGTATTGTTTTTTCTTCAAATTAACAAAAGTATTTGTTTTGGGTATTCAGCTGGAGAGGTAGATAAATTAATTTCTAACTTATTGTTTTTAAAGCGGGTAAGTAAATTTTTGTATCCATTATGGCCCGTGAGTCATAGAGAAAATAGTGGGGTATTCGCCGTGAATGCAGTGTGATTAATGCTAAAAGTTAATGTTATTAATGTGTTTTTTATTTTGATTTAAGGTTTCTATTTGGGCTTTTGTGTTAATTGGGCTGTGAGGCAGCACAGTATTAACGAATAAATAAAACTAAATAATTTTGTCCGTGAGGCGTCATTGCTAGCAACTTAGTTTATTTACAGTCTGGGTGAAAAGTTATGAGCTTTGATAATGAGAATTGCACATTTAAAGTATTGATAAATCATGAGGAACAGTACTCTTTATGGCCAAGTTATAAAACTATCCCTGGAGGATGGCAAGAAGCTGGCTGCGAAGGAGATAAGCAGACTTGCCTTGATTTTATCAACGAACACTGGGTGGATATGAGACCGCTGAGCTTGCGTCAGGCATCTTCTAGTTAATCATCCGCATTCTTTTTTAATCTATTTAATGTCGATGGGTTTATGGAATTTAGGTTTCATCATTGAGCCCATATTGTCCAATTTTGTTCGTTAGCAAGCGTTTTCAATTAGCCATGTGCTGCTATAAACATCGGAGATCCTCGGAGTAATCTATGTCTGCCATTACCATTACAGACTACCTTGCGCGCCATGCCGAAGCTCAACCTGAGCAACTTGCGTTAGTATGTGTCGAACGCAAAGCAACCACACAGTGGAGTTATCAAGCATTACTAGACAAGGTAATGTCTCTTGCAGGTCACTTTCAACATCATGCAAAGATAGGCGACAGAGCGCTAATCTTGATGGAAACCGGCATTGAATATGTAGCCAGCTTTTTAGCGTGCCAATACTGTGGGATCACCGCTATTCCCAGTTTTCCTCCAGAGTCAACAAAACCACAACACCTAGCGCGAACGATAGGGATTGCTAAAGACGCCAGTGCGACCTTGATCCTGACCACATCACGTTTTAGCGACACGGTGCAAGCGCTGACATCACAAACTCCCGATGCTTCGATGTTGAGTGTTGATACGCTTGCGCCATTTGATGGCAAAGCCGAGCGCGCTGACGTTGCACCAAGTGACATTGCTTTTTTGCAATATACCTCAGGCTCTACTGCTGCTCCGAAAGGCGTTATGGTCAGCCATGAAAACTTGATTGCCAATGAGCGCGTTATTTGCGAGCGAATGGCCACAACCGCTGATGACGTCATGATTAGTTGGTTGCCGCTGTTTCATGATATGGGACTAATTGGCGGCCTGCTACAGCCACTCTTTGTTGGTTATCCGCTGGTATTGACGTCACCTCGTTACTTTATGGAACGACCAGTGAGATGGTTGCAGTTACTGAGTCAATACAAAGGAACGATTTCTGGCGGGCCTGACTTTTCATTTCGCTTATGCTTAGAGCGCATCAAACCACAGGTAATGGAAACGTTAGATCTTAGTCATTGGCGGGTTGCTTTTTCAGGCGCTGAGCCTATCCGGCATGACACCTTGATTGATTTTGCAGAGCGCTTTGCTGTATGTGGGTTGGACAAGCAAGCCATTTACCCTTGCTACGGTCTTGCCGAGGGTACCCTGATGGTGACAGGTAGTCACGCAGGACAGGGGGCATATGTTGCTGCATTTGATAGCGAAGCACTGGCAGCAGGAAAAGCAACTGAGGTGCCGAGTCAGGATTGGCGAAATACCGAGCAATACCGCCATCAGGTTGGATGTGGTGTGGTTGCCAGCGAGCATTTTTTGCGTATTAGCGACCCGCATACACAGCAGCGTCTTGATGATGGTGAAATTGGCGAAATATGGACCGCAGGCCCAAGCATTGCTGTAGGGTATTGGCAAAATGAAGCTGCGACACAAGCAACATTTGTAGAATTGGACGGTAAGCGTTGGTTAAGAACCGGTGATGTCGGTTACATCTATGATGGTCAGTTGTTTATTTCTGGACGAGAAAAAGACCTGATCATCATGAATGGTCACAACGTTTATCCGCAAGATATAGAAAGGATCATTGAGGCGGAACTAAACTTTGTACGCAAAGGTCGAGTCTCAGCGTTTCCGGTACCCAGTACCCAAACGGGTGAAGGGATCGGTCTTGCGATTGAAACCAGTAATAGTTACCGCAACTCAGTTGCGGCTGAACACACCGCAGAAGTTATCAGAAACTTTGTAAGTACCCAATTCGGACATAGTCCCGAGTTAGTGCTGTTACTAGATCAAGGCACGTTACCGAAAACCTCCAGTGGCAAACTACAACGTAGTGCCTGTCTCAAACTGTATCAACGTGAACGGTTGGTACCGTATGGGGCATTTGATAGCGAAGCGCTGCGCAATCTCACTATGGCGGAGTGTAACACTGAAAAGTGGTCTGATTTTGAATTGACCATTGCCCAACTGTGGCAGCAAGTGCTCAACTATCCAGTCACAAGTGATAAAGCAAACTTTTTCTCGTTGGGCGGGAACTCACTCAAAGCGGTGCGCTTAATTGCTGCGATACAAACCCAGTTTGATTGTCAATTAGACACCACTTGTTTGTTCACCGCACCAGAATTTGGTGCATTTTGCGAGTTCGTAAAACAAAACAAAGCGCAACTCAGCACGCAAATACAATTGCAGCCGTCTCAACAAACAGATTATCCATTGAGTGCTCAGCAGCAACGGCAACTATTCCTTTGGCAATTACAGCCAGACAGTAATGCCTATCATATTGGTGCAAAAACTACGTTAACCGGCGCCTTGTCCAATGCGCATATTCAGCAGGCATGTAGTACAGTATTTGAACGCCATCCTATCTTGCGACAGCAATTTATTAAAAGTCGTGATGGTATGTGGCGACAGTCAGCGTCTTCTCGTGGAATGGTTTGGTGTGAAGAAGATTTATCACTGTGTACGCAAGATATACAGTCGCAGTGGATAGCACAGTGGTATCGCACACCTTTCGCACTTGCAGAGGGGGAGTGCTTCAGAGTAGCACTGATAAAAGTTGCGCCACAGCAGCATAGATTACTGATCGCTATGCACCATATCGTTGGTGATGCGTGGTCATTTGAACTGCTACTTAAGCAAATCGCTGAGGCTTATCAAGCTTTGGAAGACGGGGTGGAGACAGCGCAAGCACTTCCGTTATTGCAATATGGTGATTTCGCTCAGTGGCAGCAAGATTGGCTTGAAAGCGCAGAAGCTTTGCAGCAAAAAGCATACTGGCTGGCTCAGTTGTCAGGTGATGGGGATGAGGAACTTATTACACCGCAGTATGGCAATAGCTTAGCAGAGCCTGCGTCTGCGCTACTTGGCGAACGAATCGAGTATCGTCAGGTGCAGCAGCTTCAGGCTTTCGCTCATCAACAAGGTGCCAGTTTGTATATGCTGTTGTTGGCGTCCTTGCAAGTCACGTTTTATCGTTTATACGCCAAGGCCAAGCCAAGAATTGGCGTCCCGATTGCAAACCGTCGTAGTGCTGCTACTCAAGAAATGTTGGGCTTTTTTGTCAACACCCAAGTGATTAGCGCACATATCCAGCCTGCGATGTCATTCACTGAAGTGCTAGCACAGGTTAAGCAGCGTGCCCTTGAGGCGCAGCAACATCAAGACTATCCGTTTGAAAAGTTAGTTGAAGTGCTAAACCCAGAGCGCCAATTGGGGAAAAACCCATTATTCCAGTTCATGCTGAACCATGTGGAATACCAAGCGAACCCATGGGGTGCATGTACATCACTGCGTGCTGAAGGTGTGGAGGCACTCAATCAGCAAGCGCAGTTTGACTTTAGTGTAGACTCAAAATTGTTTGATGACGGTCACCTTGATATCGAGCTGCAATACAACAGTGCGCTATTTTCAGACGCGCAAATGCAGACCTTTATACAAAGTTGGTTGACGGTACTTGAGCATGCTACTCAAGCGCCACAAAAAGCAATCGCGGAGCTGACGACGGTAAAACAGCCCGCTGAGTTATTAGCGCTGGGTCAAGGTAAAGCGAGCAGCGAAGCAACACCTCAGTGGCTGGCACAATTGGCACATCATGCCAACACCAATCCAGACGCAACAGCCATTATTTATCGAGACCAAAATTACAGCTACAGCTGGTTGTGGCAACGGGCACATGCCGTAGCTCGTCAGCTTAATACAGCAGGCCGTGACGAAGAGCTGGTCGTTGGTATTTTGTTACCACGAACACCAGAGATGTTAGCCTGTACTTTAGGATGTCTGCTTGCCGGCGCGGGTTATTTACCATTAGATGTCAACTTCCCAGATGCTAAATTGGCGTTCATGCTGAAGGATGCAAACTGTGGCAAGCTCATCAGTGATGGTAGCAAAGTCAATATAACTTGTGCGGGTGGCGTTTACACTCCTGCTGAGTTATTTGAGACTTTGGATAGCGATAACAGCAATGAAATTAGCGCTACAAATCCGCATACCGTGGCGTATTTGAACTATACCTCGGGCTCTACGGGCACACCAAAAGGTATCGCGATAGCGCATGGCGCATTGGCAAAATATATTGAATCGGCCATCGACTTTATTGGCTTAACAGTGAATGACGTGGTGCTGCAATTTGCAACTGCCAATTTCGATGCCTTTGTTGAGCAGGTATTCCCAACTTGGACTGTCGGCGCAACAGTAGTGCTCAGAGAAGACGCACTGTGGGATGCACAAACCTTGTATCGTCAAGCAAAGCGCCATCATATTAGCGTGATGGATCTCAGCGCCGCTTATTGGCGTTCAATTGCTGCATCATGGGCACAGCAAGCTAAGCGTGATGGCGCGCTGGTATTGCCTCACCTACGCCAAGTTCACTCTGGTGGTGAAGCCATGTCTGTTAGCGGCATTGCGGATTGGCGTGTCGCTGGATTGGCCGATGTGAAATTATTAAATACCTATGGACCAACAGAAATAGTGGTTGAAGCCAGTGTGTTTGATTGTCGCACACTTGGCTCATCGACGACTGTACCTGTAGGTACGGCAATTCAGGGGCGGCAGCTTTATATTTTAGATTCGGCATTACAGTTAGTGCCCCATGGTGAAGTTGGTGAGCTTTACATTGGTGGTGACATTCTTGCTCGCGGATACTGGCAGCAAAGTGCACTTACCGCTTGTAAGTTCATTGCTGATCCATTTAGAGACGATGGTGCTCGCATGTATGCTACGGGCGACTTAGTGCGTTGGCAAGGTGATCAGTTAGCATATATTGGTCGTCGCGATCATCAAGTGAAAATCAGAGGCTTTCGCGTCGAGCTTTCAGAAGTCGAATCACAACTAAGTAAGTTGCCTCAGGTCAATCACGCCGTGGTTCAACTTAGAGAAGGTCAAGACACTGCTAGCCTCGTCGCATTTGTTGAGGCTGAGCACACTTGTGAGTCTGAGTTAAAGCAAGCATTGCAACAGCATTTACCTCATTACATGATCCCAGATGTGATTCAAGTGCTTGATAAGTTACCGCTTTCTGATAGCGGGAAATTAGAGCGTCATAAGCTTCCCAACATCGAATCGACACTTGTTGAACCGCTGTTATCACAACAAACAGGAAGTGCACTAGAGCAACAGTTGCTGCAAGTATTTGCGCGCCACCTACAGCGCGATGCCATTGCCATGGAGCAAAACTTCTTTGACTTAGGCGGTCACTCATTGATGTTAATGGCTATCTTCGATGAGCTAAAACAAGATCACCCATCATTAGTCTTAACGGATCTATTCCAATACCCCAGTATTGCCAGCTTAGCGGCTCATTTAACCAGTCAGTCAAGCACCCAAGTTGCGTCGTCAAACGCGCCAAATAGTAAAAAACAAAAGCAAGCCATGAATGCCTTTGCTGCCAAGAAGCGAAAATCAAGAGAAGCATAAACGATGACAGAGCAAACATTTAACCCTTTAGATATTGCCGTGGTAGGTATGGCAGGCCGCTTTCCTGATGCGGATAATGTTGACGCATTATGGCACAACGTTCGTAGTGGCCACTGCGCGATTAACACCCTCACTGACGACGAGCTTGCAGCCGCGGGGGTAAGCGAAGCACAGCGTGAACATGCCGATTATGTGAAGGCAGCTATCCCATTTGCCAATAAAGATCAGTTTGATGCTGAATTTTTTGGTTACACACCAAAAGAAGCCACCCAGTTAGATCCGCAGCAGCGACTATTTTTGCAAACCTGCTGGCATGCGTTAGAGCAGGCAGGCCTAATGGAAGCAGGCCAGTTTACCGGCGTATTTGCAGGATGTGGTGTGCCTGCATATTTGCTGAAACACCTACTTCCCCAGCAGCAAGATAATGACATTACTAGCTTATTGGCGCTCACCAATGGAAATGAAAAAGACGCACTGGCAACTCGGATCAGTTATGAATTAGATTTAACTGGGCCGGCGGTAACGGTGCAAACTGCTTGCTCAACTTCTTTGGTGGCAGTGCACATGGCCTGTCGCGCGTTGCAAAACTATGAGTGTGATAGTGCGCTTGCAGGTGGGGTGTGGCTCAATCTGCTAGACGACCAAGGCTACCTTGCCCCAGCAGGTGGAAGTTTATCGACTAGCGGTAAATTGAGCGCGTTTGGTGAGCACGCGGATGGCATTTTAATTGGTAGCGGTAGCGCTGCTGTGGTACTCAAACGTGTTGAGGAAGCCATAGAGGATGGCGACCATATCTTAGCGGTGATCAAAGGCTCGGCGGTTAATAATGACGGTAGAGACAAAGTAGGCTACACCGCACCGAGTGTCACAGGGCAGGCGGGTGCAATACGTGCGGCGCTCGAGTTTGCTGATGTTGATCCCCGCTCAATTGGCTACATAGAAACCCACGGTACAGGCACTAAGCTTGGCGATCCTATCGAAGTCGCCGCCTTATCGCAGGCATATCAACACACTGAAAAACAATACTGCGCGCTTGGCTCAATCAAAGCGAATATTGGTCACTTAGACTCAGCGGCTGGCGTAACAGGTTTAATTAAAGCAATACAAGCTTTACGCCATAAAGAGATCCCACCGAGTATCCACAGCACGCCACTCAATAGTAAAATCGACTTTGAGGCGAGTCCTTTTTATTTACCGCAGCAGGTGCAAACGTGGCACAGTGATGTTCCTCGCAGGGCTGCGGTCAGCTCGCTTGGCATGGGTGGAACAAACGCACATGTGATTGTTGAAGAGTATCAAGCGCCCGAGGGTGAGGGGACAAGTGACACCGCGCCTTGGCATATCTTGCCTATATCGGCGGCTAACCCAGACAGTATTAAAAAACAGTGCCAGCAGCTGGCTAAAGTTATAGAGCAGCACCCGCAGCAGCTATCTCTGGTTGCGGCGCAGTTACAACACAAGAAGCGTCGCTTGTCAGCCTGCCATGCTATTGCGGTGAAAGATGCGACTCATGCGCTCGAGATATTAAGTCGTGAGCAGATTGATTGTACCACCACGAAAGCTGAACCGGTTGGTTTGTTGTTTTCAGGTCAAGGTTCGCAATATGTCACGATGGCACAGCCTCTATACCAGAATATCACTGCATTTAAAACGCACTTTGATGATGTAATGGCACGCGTGCCAAGTCAGCTCCAGTCGGAGCTACAAGCCGTGTTTTTCCCATCAGATGAGCAGATTTTGGCAGCCAATCAGCTCTTAAATCAAACCCGAGTTACACAACCTGCACTCTTTATTGTGGCGTATGCGATGGCGAAATGTTATCAGGCGCATGGCGTGCAAATACATGCAATGTTAGGCCACAGCATTGGCGAATATGTTGCTGCGTGTTTGGCTGGCGTTATGTCGGTAGATGATGCCATTACACTGGTCATCGCACGCGGTGAAGCACTACAGCAAATGTCAGAAGGGGCGATGTTATCGGTGATGGCAAGTGCGCAGCAAGTACAGACTTATCTGCATTCTGAGTTAGATATTGCCGCGCAAAATAGCCCTCAAAATACGGTGGTGGCAGGGACAAAAGCAGCGATCAAAGCGCTGCAAAGCACCTTAAAAGAGCAGCAAATAAGCTGTACACGTTTACACGTTTCTCACGCATTTCATAGCCACCTGACAGAACCGGTGTTGGCAACGTTTGCAGAGGCACTAGCAAAGGTTGAGCTACACGCCCCAACACTGCCATTTGTCTCTAATGTTACCGGAGAGTGGATCACGGCGACTCAAGCAACGTCAACACAGTATTGGCTGGATCATATCCGCAAGCCAGTTAAGTTTGCCCAAGGTGTACAAACGCTAGCGCAATCATGCCCAGTGCTAATAGAAGCAGGCCCTGGCGATACGTTGCAAAAACTCAGCATGCAGAATCTTGGTGAGCAAGTACTCGCGCTACACTCAATTGCACATGTAAGAGATCTGAAAGCGGCCATTCCTCCTTTTATCAACACGCTTGCGGCACTTTGGCAGCGCGGCCATGAGATTAGCTGGCAGCAAGTCACTGACTATCCACGTGGTCAAATGATGATCACACCAGAGTATGTATTTGCAGATACGCGTTTTTGGCAAGAGGCACAGCCGTTACAAGCACAGGTTGTTGGATCGCAAGACACTCCCCCTGAGTTACTTACGCCAATCTGGCAACAAACGCCACTGCTACCAAGCGCAAGCAAAGTGCCGAGCGCAGAGCAATGGCTGGTGATTTGTGATGATAGCCCACTTTGCGGTGTGCTAGTGAACGCACTTCAAGCTCAGCAAGTTGCAGTACTTCAGCTGTGGCATAGTCGTGATTTTGAACAGCAGCAGGCGCAAGTATACCGTGGCGATACGCAACAAGCTGAAACCCTAGAAGTGATTACGGCACAATCTGGCAGCATCGACAGAGTCCTTGATTTAAGATTACTCGGTGATGATGTATTGGCATTTTCGAGCCACTTGGCACTGTTTCAATGGGCGGTGGCTAACAAAACCGCGGTAAGCCTTGTGACCACTGGGCTATTTTCGGTGTTGGGACATGAAGCCATATCACCGCAAAAAGCGACACTTTTAGGTGCAACGCGGGCATTGCGCCACGAAGCATCAGAGTTAGCAATACAAGTACTTGATGTTGATGAAGCGATTGCCAACGCCGCGAACAATAGGCTCAATTCGACGTTACTTCAGCATTTACTTTACGATCAGAGCGTGGAAGTGGCTATCCGTGGTAAAAACGCCTTTAGCTTGTCACAACAGACACTGGCGGAGGTGACAGCAGTGCCAGCCCGCACTGAGCAAGCCGTTACCTTTATTACCGGCGGCCTAGGCGGTGTAGCCCTTGTTCTTGCCGAGCAACTTGCACAGCAAGGACATAAACTTGCTCTACTCAGTCGCAGAGCAATACCAGATCCAACACAATGGCAGCGACTGGCAGCGAACGCTGACACAGAAGATGAAAGGGCGCTGTTTACGCAGTTGTGTGCATTACAAACCACAGCAGCTGATTTAATGGTATTACAAGGTGATGTTACTGATTTAACCGAGTTGAGCGATGCGGTCTATAAAGCTGAGACCAACTTAGGCAGTATTACGCATGTTGTGCATGCCGCAGGAGTTGCTGGAGGTGGCGTTCTGCCACAGCTAACCGCTGAGCAAGTGACGATGACATTGGCGGCAAAAGTCTCGGGTGTGGACAATTTACTGACCGTATTTGCACAGCACTCGTTAGCAAAAATGATACTGTGCTCTTCGCTCGCTTCCGTACTCGGGGCGTTTGCGCAAAGTGACTATTGCGCTGCGAATGCCTATCTTGATGCCGTCACTTATCGCGCGTTACCATTTCCCGTTTGCACTATTAACTGGGATGGATGGGACAACATAGGCATGGCCGCAGGGCAGCAAGTGGCAAGTGGGCTTGGTTTAAGTCGTGAACAAGGCGCAGCATTATTCAAGCAGGCGCTGACAAGTGATGTACCACATATTTATGCCGCAGCCATGAGTTGGGCGCAGCGTGAAATCAAACTTCAAGCATTACTTGAGACCCTGAGTCGCGTTGACTCTGCGCAGCCGCTGACGTCACAAGGTAAAGCGCGACCATCTTTGGATGTTGAGTTTGAAGCGCCCGAAAGCGAGCTGGAGCAGCGCCTAGCTAACTTGTGGTGTGAGTCTCTTGGTTATACAGAAGTTGGTATCTTCGATAACTTTTTTGCGTTAGGTGGAGACTCTCTGATAGCGATACAGATGATAGCAAAAGCAAAGCAAATCTTTGCTGTTGAAATCACACCAGCTGCCTTTTTTGAAGATCCCACGATTGATAACTTGGCATTTCTAGTTGAGGAAGCGCTGGTCGCAGAGCTAGAAAATCAATAACTGAAACGGGTGATAATCACCCGTTTTTTATATCTCACCTCATCTTAAACAAGTGATTTACTCCCCCTCGAAACCAATTGCAGCACGACTTCAATTGGTTTTATTACCCAGTAACAAGAAAAGGATAGGTATGAACTCTAATACACTGCTCATTCCATTATTATTATTTGGCTCCGTAGCATGTCAGGCCGACTACTCGTCAATTCAAAGTAATAACAAACAAGACGACAGCAAGCTTAAAGCGAAGATCACGCGTACTGAGTTTGGTATTGCGCATGTTACAGCGCATGATCTGCGCTCTTTGGCTTTTGGCTCTGGCTATGCACAAGCACAAGATCATGCTTGTGTTTTAGCGGATAGTTACTTGCGAGTACGTGGTGAGCGCGCTAAATATTTGGGTGCTGACTTGCATCGTGCGGGCGACAACCGTCATGTAATGTCTGATTACCTGTTTAAGATTGCCGATATTCACCAGCAAGCTAAGTTAGCCTTTCCCCACCTTTCTGAAGATACACAAGCAGCAGCAGAGGGCTTTGCGGCGGGCTTTAACTTGTATCTCGCAGAGGTAGAAGAGGGTAAAGCGAGTTTAGAGCCGACCTGCCAAGGGCAAAACTGGGTGCAACCAATCACCGCAATTGACGTACTTGCTAATATCGCCGCGGCAGGCAGTGGAGCCAGTCTTGGGCAGTTTGCAACGGCTATCTTACAAGCACATCCTGGACAGGCTAATGAATGGCTGCCAAGTGCAGCGAAGCCAGTCTCACTGACCGCTCCCCTTGCTGCTGTCCCAAGTGCAGATACGCTTGTTACTCAAGGCTCTAATGCTTGGGCAATTGGTGGTGCACTGAGTGATGATGGCAAAGGGTTATTGATGGCAAACCCGCACTTTCCTATGACCGGGCAAATGCGTTTTTGGGCGTATCATGCCAACATTCCAGGTCAGCTAGATGTAATGGGGGCATCGTTACTTGGCTTCCCCGCAGCGGTAAATATTGGTTTTAACCGTAATATCGCGTGGAGCCATACCTACTCAGCTTCAACACAGAGTGTAATTTATCGTTTAACGCTCGATGCAACAGATCCATTAAAATATGTTGTTGACGGCGAAACGAAGCAGATAGCGGTCAAGGATGTCTCAATTGAAGTGCTTAGTGATTCAGGTGAAATATACAGACTACACAAACCTGTGTATAAAGCTGAAGGTGGCATGCTGGTCGAAATCCCTAAAGTGTTAGAGTGGAGTGAGCAACATGCCTATGTATTAAAAAATACCAATATAAATAGCTTTGCGGCAATCGATCATTGGTTGGCATTGAATAAAGCGCAAACACTCGCTGAGTTCCAACAAACTTTTAAAGATCACAATGGCTTGATGTTTAATAATGTGATTTATACCGATAAAGACGGACAAACATTTTATATCGATGCTGCCAATGTGCCAGACCTTCCGCCAATTGCATTACAGTATCTCAATGATAACGCGCAGGCGAAGCAGTACTTTGCAAAGTTCAGAGTCCCAGTGCTGCCAGGTGACTCGGCGGCGTATTATTATCAGCAAAGTGTACCGTATGAAGCAAAACCAAAGCTAACACGTACAGATTACGTGCAAAATGCAAATGACTCATATTGGCTCGCCAATGCGAGTGCACCGATAGCTAAAGTTTCTCCACTTTATGGTCAACACAGTGTATTGCAAAGTCGCAGAACACGACATTCCCTAGCTAAAGTGAGTCACCCAGTCGGGGCTGATAATAAATTCAGTGCTGATGAAGTGGCGACCATTTTGTTATCGAATACTGCGCTTATAACTCCAATAATTGACGATGTCATTGCCGCTTGTAAACAAGGTTGGCAACGCAAAACCATCACGATTGATGAGCAATCAATTGCGCTCGCGCCAAGCTGTGCAGCCTTGCAAAAATGGGATGGGCACTTCAATCAAACATCGATTGCGGCGCATCTAGTGCGGGAATTTGTTGCAAGAGTCAATGATAGGGAAGACTTTGAAGTCAGTTTTGATGCGCGAGATCCCGTGAATACGCCGCGCAATATTCGGATTGATGAAGCGTTATTTAAAGAGCTGGCTATCGCGGGTGAAATTATTCGCCATGCAGGCTTTACACTGGAGGCATCGCTTGGAGAGCTACAATTCTTTGAACAGCATGGGCAGCGTTTTGCGTGGCAGGGTAATATGAACGTTGAGGGGGGGCTAAATGTATTTGCAACGCAAAATCGCCTTGACCAAACCATATTTGCACCTGTGGCAACGCCATCTGTAACAACGCCATACAATAACAGGCCACTGTGGAGTGGGTTGTCACAACGTGGATACGAGCTCCACTTTGGTTCGAGTTGGATGATGGTTGTGGACTTTGAGCAAACAGGAGTGAAGGCACAGGGCCTGTTAACCTATTCTCAATCACAACATCCAGATGCAGAGAATAGTAATGATCAAACCCGCCATTATAGTGAACAGAATAAGTTGGTGACGTTACCTTTTAAAGCTGCTGACATTGCCACGACGCAAATATCGACAACCGTTATTAAGCAATAACTATTTTGTAAAGACATTAAAAAAGGGGCTGCTAGCCCCTTTTTTGGTCAACCGCTATTAAAAGCGGTATTTTACGCTGAAGTTATATGCGCGAGGTTCACTGTACTTCTTCGGTACGAAGCCGTAAGTATCGTAGAAGCTTTCATCAGTTAAGTTACTGACATTTAGTTTGAAGCTAAGCTGCTTTGAGTAATCATACTTAACATGAGCATTGATCAGGGTCTGGCTGTCTTGCTCTGCACGTACGGCACCACGACGACCACCGGCTGGAAGGCCAAGGTCAACGCCCGGTACGTTAAGAATGTCTACTTTTCTGTCGGTATCCCATGTCGCGTTTAAGCCAAAGCTCCAAGCTTCATAGGTATACTTAGTGCTGACATTGAGTGTTTGTCTTGGTGCATATAGGTTAATGTCTTCGCCGTTTTCGTCAACGACATCAAAATCACTATAGCCAAGGTTAACTTGCCAGTTATCAGTAATATCCGCATTTAGTTCGATTTCAAAGCCATCAGCTTCTGCACCATCTACAGGGCGATACCTTGCTGGTCTTTGATCCGCATACTCAGGAATAACGACACCAAAGTCTTCTTTTAAGCTATCAAAATAAGCCACGTTTAGGCGTAAACGGTCATCAAGTAGATTCGTTTTCACGCCTACTTCGATATTGCGTGCGGTGATTGGATCAAGTTGCTTTAGGTTTACGTCAACTTTGTCTAGCTGAGGTTCATAAGCATCTGTGTAACTGACATATGTACTAACTTGTTCGTTGATGTCGTAAACAAAGCCTAGGTATAAGCTTTCACCGCTTTCATCTCCTTTATCGCTAGAGAAGCCACTCCACGCAAAGTCACGCTCATTGGTGCGTTCATAATCGAAAAACTTGATACCTGCGATTGCGTGTAGATCATCAGTAAGAACCAATTTACTGCTGATGGCCAAGCTTTGTTCTTTTGTTGTTTTATCCCAATAACCAATAAATTGCTTGTCGGTCGCATTCAAGTGTGAAGCCGGGTGGCGATTATAAATTGACTGAAGTGGATAAAAAACGGTGCGTTTGTTTGCGTCCAACTCTTCATAACGATCATCCGTTGATTCGAAGTCAGCATTGAGATAAGTCACATTGACCTGATGCGAGCGGTCGAATAGCTCAAAGCGGCCCACTAAACCTAAAATAAAGTTGGTACCATCTACAGTTTCTACCCAGCGACGATCACCACCTTGTAACCCCAACCCTGTTTGCTTGTCAGGGTTACCACTAAAGTAGGTCATGGTAATATCAGCTTCTGTTTTGCTGTACTGCGCACCAAAGTTAAGCGCCCAGTCTAAGTTGAGCTGATGCGATAATTTAAAGTGGTAACTTTGATGAGTATTGCCATTGAAGCTATCCGGTGAAGATAGATTGGTTTTTTTGTCAATTTCTACCGATGAGCCATCAGAATAAAAAATAGGTAGTCCCCAAGGTGACAGCTTTAGTTCACTATCTTGGTAATGTACGGTGAATGACGCTTCAGTATCATCAGAAAAATAATGGTGTAGCTGAGTGTAAGCAACGATTTTGTTGCTATTTTCTTTGTCTACAAAGCTGTCTTTATCTTCATAAGCAAGAATAAGGCGGCCAGCAAGCGCTTTATCATCTGTTAACGCACCAGTTGCATCAAGATGCGAGCGCACTTTATTCCAAGAGCCAACCTCAGCACCGACTTCAACAAAACCATCTCTGTCGGGTTGTTTAGTGATCACATTTAAGGTCGCGGATGGCTGTCCTGCTCCAGCCATTAAGCCTGCAGCACCTCTTAGTACTTCTACGCGGTCATAGACAATGGTATCTAAACGACTTTCTTGAGGGCCTGCAATAGAGGTTGGTAAGCCATCTTTTACCAACGCATTGATAAGATAACCGCGAGAGGTAAATTCGGTATTATCACCTGCACCAAACTTATATCGAGAAATACCAGTTGCTTGAACTAAGACATCTTCCAGATCATCAAGCTCAAAATCGTCGATAAAGTCATGGCTTAATACCGTGACAGACTGTGGGGTTTCTTTGATGGTAAGGTCCAAACCTGTTGGGCCTGAGTTACGTTTAATTGGTTGACCAACCACATCAATCCGTTCGATGTTTTTGGTGCTGTTCTGCGTATTGGCTAAAGTAGTAGGTGAGAAGTATATCAGTGACAGCATAAGAGATAATGCTGCTGATTGATGAGCTTTGCTTCGCATGGGTTTTTTCATTCCTGATTTTGTTATTTTGGCCAGTTATGCCATTTTGACTTAATGGTTTATTAAGCAAATTGGTATAAAACGCACTTTTGGCGCGCACCCGTAGGACGAAAAGTCGAAACAAAAATTTAGTAAAAGGAATCATTTTTATTTGCGACTGTTTTTTTCATTTTTTCACTCGTCTACTTGCCAAGTAAAAATGGCAGTTGCATTGTCCTAAACTGGAGACAAGAAAGTGGAAGCACCAACGAGAAAGCGCCAACGAAAATCACGGCTACACTCGACATCAACCCAACAGCTAAATGACCTAATAAAACAAAGAGCAAATGCGGCTCAGGTTAGCTTGTTAAGTCGCTCTGAGATACAAGAACAAGCGCCTTTGACCGCGGCTCAGCAGCGCCTTTGGTATGCTTGGAAAGTTGCTCCGCATGATAAAGCATATAATTTAGCTGGCTCTTTGCACTTTGATGGGCAATTAGATGCGGAGTTGGTCAAACGCAGTTTTGACGTGTTGCAGGCGCGCCATGGCGCACTACAGATCCAGTTCTGCGAAACCGAAGCTGGGGTGTATCAGCAGCAAAATCCACAACTTAACTTTGAATTTTCAGTGGTCTCAATGGCGCAAGCAAATGCCAATCAACCAGCTGATAAGTTAAGCCATGCAATGCGTCCATTCGATCTATTATCAGAGCCGCTATTGCGGGTAGTATTGGTGAATCACGACAACCGCTGTGAATTGCTGATTGTGATGCACCACATCATCACTGATGGCACTTCGATGCAAATTTTATTTGATGAGTTTGTGGATGTTTACCAAGCATATACGCTCGGAAAAGCGCCTGCGACACAAAAACAAGTCGACTTTATCGATTATGCCCGCTGGCAAGCGACACAAGACAACAGCACCAAGCTCGCGCAGCAAAAGCGCAATTGGGTGGCGCAGCTTCCGACACAAATAGAGGCCATCACGTTGCCAGCTGCGGAGTCAGCAAGGCGTCTAGAGACTTACACAATGGCGACGCATAGCGCCACATTGACAGAGAACATAGTGCAGGCGGTGAGTAGTACCGCTGAGCGCTTTGGCACCACGCCTTACTTGGTGATGCTGACCGTTTTTCAAATGACACTACAGCGTTTTTGTGGTCAACGAGATGTCTTAGTCGGTGTCCCCGTGGCAAATCGCCATATAGCAGAGACCTTAGAAGTGATAGGCTTTTTTGTGAATACGCAAGTGAGTGCGCTACGTGTTACTGAGCACGATAGTTTTTCGACACTCATAGCGCAAGCCAAGCAGCATCACCATTTTGCGCAGTCTAACCAAGATTTACCCTTTGAGCAGCTCATTGATGCACTGGCGGTTGAGCGAGTGAACGGCACCCATCCGATCTTTCAAGTGATGTTCAACTATCTGCGTCGTGATAAGCAGCGCGCCAAACAGTTACGTGACGCGACACTCAGTCATGCGCAGGCACATCGCTTTACTATGCCTTTTGACTTACATTTGGATGTTATCGATGTACAAAATGAAGAGGTTCAGTGTCACTTTTATTATGCAGAAGAGCTTTATCAAGCACCGTTTATCGCCCAGTTCCAGAGAGCGTTTTTTACCGCACTCAACCACCTGACTTCATGTTCGACAACACCAATTACACAAGCAAGTTTATGGCAAAGCGATACAGCAAGCCGTTTGCCTATCGGTGAATCGACTCAACCAGGTGCCGATCTGCTCGCACAGTTACAATACTATGGTGAACAACAGCCTGAACAGGTGGCTGTAGTAGGTAAATCCGGTGTCCTGACTTATGGTGAACTGGTGCAGCTTAGCGATAAAGTGGCTGCAATACTACAGAGTAAAGGAATACTTGCACAGCGCCGTGTGGGTCTGCGAATGTCGCGCGATATTACCGCACTGGTAAGTATTTTTGGGGTGCTAAAAGCGGGCATGGCATATGTTCCGATTGATGCCTCACTTCCTGAATCGCGACAACAGTATTTAATAGAGAACAGTGAAGTTGCATTGGTTATTTCGGATCTTGAAACGACGCTAGCGATACAATGTGAGCAGGTGCCGTATCAACAGTTAATGGCACAAACGCCTGCGCCATTAACGCCGCCATTACGTCATAGCAAACAACTGGCTTATGTGCTTTRTACATCAGGTTCAACTGGGCTGCCAAAAGGGGTAGCAGTGACGTTTGCCGGATTAAATAATTACTTAGCCGATGCCTGCGAGCGCTACATGGCAACATGCTCACGAGCCGTGGTCAGTTCAACGTTGTCATTTGATGCCACAATCACCAGTTTACTAGTACCTATTTATGCTGGTAAACGTGTTGATATGATTGCGCAAGATGACGGACTGCTGGAGCAAGTTGCAGAGTGTATTCAACAGGCAACAGACAATACATTATTTAAGCTCACTCCCGCACACCTTGATGGCTTGCTGAGCTTAGGTCGTCATATCACTTCTTCGCTGCATCATTGCTTTGTTATCGGTGGAGATAAACTGATGTCGGGGACAGTGGCGAAGTTGCAACGTCATCTAATCAATAGTCGCTTTATTAACGAGTATGGGCCAACGGAAACTGTGGTGGGGTGCTCCGCATTTTTAGTGACCCCACAATCCTGTGCCGCGCATACGGTGCAACCTATTTCTAACGCACTGAACAATACCGCGCTGTTTGTGTTAGATGAATATCTTAACCATTGCCCTGCGAATGCGGTTGGCGAGTTATACATTGCTGGCGCTGGCTTAGCACAAGGTTATCTAGGTCGTGCTGATTTAACGGCAGAGCGTTTTATTGCCAACCCTTTTAGTGATGACGGTAGTCGGCTCTATCGGACAGGCGATATAGTGCGTTATGAGGCCGATGGCACTTTGCTTTATCTTGGTCGCAGTGACAACCAAGTGAAAATTCGAGGCTATCGTATTGAGCTGGCAGAAATTGAAGCCCAGCTATGCGCGCTACCAAATGTTGACGAGGCGGTAGCGATAGTAGAGGAAGGGGCGACTCACTCTCGGATCATTGGCTATGTGGTTGCAAGCGAAGTTGATGTGCCCGGGGCGCTTAGTCATCTCGAAAAGCATTTACCCCAATATATGCTCCCTGCGCATATTATCGCCTTAGACAGCATTCCGCTAACCGTCAATGGTAAGGTAGATAAAACCGCGTTACCTAAAGCCAGTCTCCAATTAACCCGCGACTATATTGCGCCAGAGGGGGAAATGGAGCAGCTGATAGCCAGACTTTGGCAAGCGCAGCTTGGCCTTGAGCAGATAAGTCGTCACGATAGCTTCTTTAAACTCGGTGGCGACTCTATTATTGCTTTACGGTTTATTGCCGCTTTGGGTAAAGCGCTTGGCTATGCTGTACCGCTTAAGACCTTATTGCTGAATCCGGTGCTAGAGCAGTTTGCAGACGCGATTAATCAGCCGCAGAGTGCGATACTGACACTGGAAAAAAGGCCGCAAAATATACCTGCTTTGGCATCCCCTGGACAAAGAAGCTTGTGGGTTGCACACCAGTTGGCGTTGAATAAAGGCGAAGCGATGAGTTACAACATGTTTGGAGGGGTGGATCTGCACGGCGAACTTGATGTAACAAAGCTACAGCTGGCATTAGATAAGCTTGTTGAGCAACAATCTGCACTACGTACGTGGTTTGCTGAAGTGGATGGTGAAATTAGGCTAAACGCCGCGGCGCATACACGCATCGTCATCGAAGAGTTCGATTTCAGTGCCTTAGATGATGAGGCTAAAGCCAAAGCGCTGGCACATCAGCAACAGCAGTTGTCGTTACATCAATTTGACTTGGCCGCGCCCCCACTTGTGAAAGTGAACGCAGTTTGGCTTGCACCAAAACACCTGCGCTTGTTAGTTAATATGCACCATATTATTTCAGATGGTTGGTCGATTGCGATCTTCATTGAGTCTTTGAGCAATTTGTATGGCGGTAGCCATCAAGATAAGGATGCTGAACTGATATTTGAGTATGACGACTTTGCACATTGGCAACAGCAGCGCTTACAGAGTGAGGAAGCTAAAACGCAGCAAAGTTATTGGCGTAATACATTACGTGATGCTCCGACTTTGTCGTTATTTCCTGCACACAAACCACTGTCAGAGCAATCCAGTGATGTTGGAGCAGAGCTAAGTCTGGTGTTCTCTGAAGCGCAAAGCCAGCAATTGCGGCAATTTGCACAATCACAACATGTTTCGCTAAATTCAGTCATGATGACCGCTTATTTACTGTTTTTGCAGTACGTAACTAAACAGCAAGATTTAGTGGTAGGGACCGACTTAGCGGGCAGAGAAATCCCTGAGTTAGAAAAAATCATTGGTTATTTTGTGAAAGTGCTGCCAGTGAGAACACAGCTATCAACAACGACCTCAATGGCGAACGCGGTAAAAACCGTGCACCATACACTCGCAGCGACGATGGAGCATCAATTACTGAGTCTGGATGAAATCATTAAACAGGTAAATCCACCTCGGGATCAGTTTAATGCGCCAATTTTACAGCAGCTATTTGTGATGCAAAACGCACCCAAAGCAAGCTGGCAAGCTCAAGGCGTGTCGTTTACGCCAGCGGTGATCGACTTACCTAAGTATAGTAAGTTTGCGAATGCGTTATTTGTCACGCCTAATGATGAGATTGAATGTACTTGGCTTTATAGAAAGGCATTGTATGACGGATCAGCGATGCGTGTGTGGTTGCAGCAGTGGCGCACATTATTGTTGTCATTGATTGCTCAGCCAGATACGGCCATCAGCGAGCACTATCGAACGCTTTCGGCTGCCAGCGGCCATAAACCCAAGTCAAATAAGTTTGCTAAATTTAAAGCTAAGTAATAGCTGCGATAGCACAACAGTAAAAGCCAAGCCTAGCGCTTGGCTTTTATGATCAAAAAGTAAATTTCAACAGCCTTGTACCGTCTTACTGATACTTTGGCCGCCTCGCGGTGTCAACTTTGAAGATAGGCATGGTGTAAATATGCAAGATGATTTTTTAGCGGATATTGATAGCGATATATTGAGTTTACTACTGGAGCAGGACCCGTCTGATGGGATCCCTCGTATATCCGGCAATACCGCCCCTTTGTCATACTTACAGCAGCAGCTATGGACACTGCAAGCACTTGATGAGTCAAACACCAGCTACTTGATGCCTGTGGTTTTTGCAGTAACGGGGCAGATTGATCCAAGTAAACTAGAGCAAGCACTGCAGGTTGTTATTGCCAATCACGGAGTATTTAGAACGCAATTTGTCACCTCTGATGATACCCCAACTCAGGTCGAGCTTGATGAGGTCAGCTTTTCTTTAGCGCAAGTACAAAGTGACATGACAAGAGCCGACTACCTTGCCAACGAAACATTAAATCAGTGGCTGTTAGCAGCAAAAGACTTATCACAGGCACCACAACTCAAAGCACAGCTCATCACCTGTGCTGAACAAAAGCAAATATTAGCGCTGAGCTATCATCACCTCGTGTCAGATGGGTGGTCTAATAATCTAATTTTAGCGGATTTAAAAAGTGCGTATCGGGGGCTGGCACTCTCAATGCCAGCGCTGCGCTACCTTGACTTTGCACATTGGCAGCGTCACGCGTTATCACAACAGCATCCTGCGGTGGCATTTTGGCAGCAATACCTTGAAGCGCCGCGACAACCCTTACGCTTGCATCAGCAGCACACAACCACCACTAAGTTGAAGTCGGTAGGTGGGCGTCAGCAGTTTACGCTTTCAGCGCCTTTATGTGCCAGCCTTAACGACTTTTGCAAGCGCAATCAGGTCACGCCATTTGCCTCTTTATTGGCAACATGGCAACTATTGCTATCGCGTCATCATGGTAATGAGCAGTTTGTAGTGGGCGTGCCAAATGCGGGTCGCTCAGAAGAGCAGGTGCAAGATATTGTTGGCTGCTTTATCACCACACAGGCTTATCGCTGCGAAGCGCATTGTGGACGCTCCTTTATAGAAACGGTAAAACAAATACAGCGTCATGCACTGACTTGTACACAATACAGTGATGTACCGTTTGAATACGTGTTGTCGGTGTTACCTGAGCATCGCGGCGATCTGCGCCAAGGTGGCTTTTTTCAAGTTGGGTTTGATTGTCAGCCGCAATTACAAGGGCAGCTCGACTTTGGAGATTTCTCACTCGCTCCAGTAGCAGGTGGCAGTATGCAGAGTAAATTTGCGATTGCGCTATCGGCACAAACCAGTGAAACGAGTGTTGTCTGTGAGATAGAATACGATTGCGCACAGTTTGATACACCATACATTGAAGTGCTGCAACGAGAGTTTTGCCAACTACTGACACTGGCACTTGGGCATGATGCTGAGAAAATCGGGAATTGGCTTGATGTCGCCTACGAAAACCAGCCTGCGTATCTACCTGAAAGCCGCGCGAGTAAAGGTAAAAAGCTAGCACCAGAAACGCGATTAACGCATGAGTTAGTTCGCCAGCAAGCGCTTAGTTCACCGACGGACACTGCGCTTATCTTCCAAGACCGCCACTATGATTATCAATGGTTAGAGGCGCACAGTAATTATATTGCAGCACAACTACAACGTCATCATGTCAAAGAGGGAGAGGTGGTTGGTATAGCCTTGCCACGTACCCCATATTTGATTGCTAGCTTGTTGGCGTGCTTTAAATCAGGTGTGGCGTATTTACCCCTTGATCCTAAGTTGCCACAAGACAAGCTCACGCACATGATAGAAGATAGTCAGTGTGCGCTCATCGTCGGTGAGCAATTGCCTGCGTCTTCATGCGCGGTGATTGCAGAGGCTGAATTAATATGCCCAGACTTATCTGTTTGGTGCCAGCAAGACGCCGCGCTTGCTGTACATCCTGAGCATATTGCGTATCTAAATTATACCTCAGGCTCGACAGGAAAAGCCAAAGGGGTGGCGGTGCCACATGGGGCGCTGAGCCGTTATATTTTTACCGCAGCGGATTTCATTTCGCTTACCCAACATGATGTCGTATTACAGTTTGCAACAGCAAATTTTGATGCGTTTGTAGAGCAAGTTTTTCCTACTTTGGTTGTCGGTGCCGCTTTAGTGATGCGAGATGACACGTTGTGGGACGCGCAAACCCTGTATGAGCAAGCCAGCAAGCACAGTATTAGTGTGATGGACTTAAGTGCGGCCTATTGGCGACAAATTGCCGAAGATTGGTCGTATTTAATGCCAAAGCATCAATGGCAATTACCCGCGCTTAGGCAAGTGCACTCAGGCGGTGAAGCCATGTCAAAACAGGCCATTAGTGCATGGCGAGCAGCAGGGCTTGAAAAGGTGAAGTTGGTCAATACTTATGGCCCGACAGAAATCGTAGTTGAAGCGGCTATTTTTGACTGTAGTGCACTGGATGTTGAGCGTATCAACTCTGTTCCCATAGGTAGCGCGATTGCTGAACGGCAACTGTATGTGCTAGATGAACAGCTCAATCTGTTGCCACATGGGCAGGTTGGCGAGTTGTATATTGGTGGTGAAATTTTAGCGCAAGGTTATTTAAGACGCCCAGGACAAACTGCGGCGAGCTTTGTCGCTGATCCGTTTAGCGATAGTGGTCAACGTCTATATCGCACCGGTGATTTAGTGAGATGGAATGCTCAAGCGCAACTTGAGTTTATCGGTCGAGTAGACAACCAAGTTAAAATTCGCGGCTTCCGTGTTGAAGTTGAAGAGGTTGAGCTTAAGTTACGTGCAATCGAAGGCGTCAATGATGTTGCTGTGATTGCACAGCAACACGCAGAGTCGACCCGGTTGCTAGCCTACCTATGTTCAACCCGTGATGTACATGATATTCAAGCAGATACTCGAACTATACTGCCAGAATATATGGTGCCTTCAGTATTTATGCTTTTGGACAGCCTACCGCTTAACGCCAATGGCAAGGTCGACAGAGCTGCCTTGCCAACCCCAGCGGCATCACCGCAGGAGACACAAATAACAGCATGTATTGGTGAAGTGGAAACATTGATCGCTGAGATTTGGTGTAAGTTATTTAGCGTTGAGCAAGTTGGTCGTGATGATAACTTTTTTGCCTTAGGTGGTGACTCTATTATTTGCCTGCAAATGGTGTCACTAAGCCGACAAGCTGGATGGGAAATCAAGCCAGCGGATGTTTTTGAAGCGCAAACTATTATGGCGATTGCACCTTTGGCCACGCGATTGGAAGAGGTCAATAGCAGTGAGGTCGAGCATGTTGCCGGTAGTGCCCCTCTGCTGCCTATTCAGCAGGCTTTTTTCGCGCAGCGTGGACACGCTCCAAACTACTATAACCAAGCCGTGATGCTGCATGTATCGCAAACGATAGACTGTTCAGCGCTACAACAAGTGGTCACACAATTAGTGCAACATCATGATGCCTTAAGGCTGCGCTTTTGCCGCGATAGTGAAGGCAACTGGCAGCAGTCTTTTACTGAATATAGTGCGTCAATGTTGGCGCAGATATTTACATTACATGAAGTTGAAAACGCCCAGATAACCGCGCTGGCAGACGATATTCAACGTAGTTTGGATATTCAAAATGGGCCAGTGATGCGGGTCGCGGTGATGCAAGTGGCAGATGGTAGTTACCGCGTCTTACTGGTTGTACATCATTTGGTGATTGATGGCGTGTCATGGCGAATTTTACTGGATGATTTGGCAGCAGGGTATGAGCAGCTTATTGCTGGTAAGACGTGGCAGCCAATTGCTAAATCCAGCAGTGTCAAAAAGTGGGCTGAAGCCTTGCAGCAATACGATGCGCACTTTGCTGATGAAGCTGAGTTTTGGCAAGCACAAACCGCCGCCAGATTGCCGTTGCCGTATCAAGATAAAACTGCCAGTGCAGCAGAAACTGAGTTAGCTACCGTTGAGCTGTATTGTCCACAAGCACTGACAACACAGTTGCTGACACAAGCTAGCCGACCATACCGCACGCAAGTCAACGACTTATTGTTAAGTGCACTGAGTGAAGCACTTTACCGCTGGTTAGGGGCGGATGAATATGTGCTGCATCTAGAAGGGCATGGTCGCGAACCTTGGCAGCCATCTATTGATTTGAGTCGCACCATAGGGTGGTTTACGGCGATGTTCCCGCTGAAATTATCACGCCAAGATAACTGGCAAGAAACCATTCTTGCGACCAAAGAAATGCTGCGTGCTATCCCAAACAAAGGCATTGGCTATGGCGCTCTCAAATATAACAGCGCGAAACCGACAAGTAGCGCACCAGAATTGGCAGATATTGAGTTTAACTATCTTGGGCAACTCGACAATAACTTTAGCAGTGATGGTATATGGCAGCCTGCGCGTGAAGACAGTGGTGCGAGTACCAATCATGCCGCAACGGTTACAAGTGAGTTGTCGATACAAGCCCAAGTCTTAGGTGGGCAATTACAAATACGCACCAGTTTCGTCGCTACGCGATTGAGTAGAGACACTATTGAGGCGTTCACTCAGTTATTCCAGCAATGCTTGGAAGAGTTAGTGGCGCATTGTGCGTCGACAACGGCCACATTCAGTGCCTCAGATGTACCCCTAGCCCAATTACCAAAAGATACCCTAAGACAATTAGACGCGACACAGATAAGTAAAGTGTATCCGCTTTCTGCGATGCAAGAAGGTATGCTTTTTCATGCTCAATACAGCGACAACAGTGCGTATGTGAACCAAATGCAGTTTGCGGTTACAGGCCTAGATGTAGTGGCGTTTAGCGAAGCATGGCAGCATGTTACGGATCGCCATGAAGTGCTGAGAACGGGGTTACTCACCAAAGAAAGCCCAGCGCATCAGTATGTAGTACATACGCATGCGGCAGACATCACAGCACTGGATTGGTCCTTTGAGGGCGGCGATGTAGAAGCGAAACTTGAACAACTTGCCAAGCAGCAGGTGTTATTGGGTTTTGATTTGGATAAAGATATAGGCTTTAACCGCGTGCTTATCATCAAGCTAAATACGCACCAACACCGCGTGATATGGACAAACCATCACCTTTTCACCGATGGTTGGAGTGCCTCGCGCATGATGGGTGAATTATTAAGTGTATATCAAGACCACACGTTAATGCCTGCGACAGGTCAGTATGAGCAGTATATTGGTTTTTTACAGGCGCAAGATCACACTCAAAATCGTGATTATTGGCAGCAACAGCTGCGCCAATTAGATGAGCCTTGTACTTTGTTTGCGCAACAAAACACGCAACAGACGTCGCAAAATGGTGCGGGACATACCCGTTGGGTCATGGCACCTGAGCAGACCGAACATCTTGTCTCGTTTTGTCGTAGCCAGCAAATTACGGTAAACACCTTAATTCAAGCAGCATGGTCATTGGTGTTGAAAGCCAGCATAGGACACCAAGCTGTGTGCTTTGGCTCAGTAACGTCAGGAAGACCACCAGAACTTGCTCACAGTGACAGCATGCTTGGCTTGTTTATTAATACCCTACCGACCATTGTCACCGTGAGTCCTGAGGTCAATGTGGCAACATGGTTGCAGCAACTACAGCGCCAAAGTCTGCGGGCTCGTGAGCATGAATATACACCTCTTAGCGAGGTGCAAAAATGGGCCCGAGAAGGGGGAATAGATTGTCCAAATGGGTTATTTGACACACTAGTGGTATTTGAAAATTACCCAATTGCTGAAGCGCTTCAGCAAGCCGATAAAGCTACTACGCAATTTGAGTTACTGGCCAGCCGAGAAGAAACCGATTATCCACTCACGGTTTCCATTTCGCAGCAAGAAACGGTGGACATCGCATTCCATTATCAGCAAGCAGCCTTAAGTGATGCAGATGCCGAACAATTACTCGCACGCTTCTTATTGATAATCTCGCAATTACAAGAGCAGGTTACACAGCCTGTGGCGCATATTACAGGTCTCAGTGATGCACAGAGCGCTTCACTGATTGAACTGGGCGCAACAAAATACCATGGTGTAGCGCAGCAGCAGGACATATTGGCGTGTCTATATCAGCAGGCAAGCGTACATCAGGATACCGCTCGACTCTTTTGTGAAGCGCAGTCTCAAAGTTATCAAGCGCTATTGGCACGCAGTGAAAAAATTGCAGTTGGCTTGCAATTACAGGGTGTAACCAGTCAACAGCGCGTTGCGCTTTATATGCGTACAGGACTGGATACGTTGGCTTGTATTCTTGCGATTTGGCAGCTAGGCGCTGTCTATGTGCCGCTTGATGTAGACTCACCAGAATCGCGTTTAAATGACATACTTGCGCTAAGTACACCGCAATTGGTACTGCACCAAGAGCGTGCGCTAACGCACTGTACAATGCAGCAAATATCGCTTCAATGTCTGATAAGTGAGGTGGATGAACAGTCATTGCAGCGACCAACATTTGACCCTCAGCAGCTCGCTTATTTGGTGTTTACGTCTGGCTCTACAGGCAAGCCAAAAGGGGTGGCGGTGACACGAGGTGCACTATTAAGTCACTGTTTGGCGATTGCAGATGCGTATCACTATGGTACTGAAGATCACGCATTGGCATTTGCGTCATTGGGCTTTGACGCTGGGCTTGAGCAAGTGTTCGTCCCCTTATTGACCGGTGCGAAGCTGACGATGGTGAATGGTAAAGCATTACTCCCGGAACAATGCAGCGAGTTGGTTGTGGCGAATCAAATTAATATTGTTGATTTACCTCGTGCTTATTTACAGCACTTGCCCCATCTGGATGGCGTTCGTCTATGTATTGTAGGAGGGGAAGCTTGGCCAACAAAAGAGTTATTGCAATGGCGTAAGCGCGCGCCTCAGACACGTTTCATTAATGCCTACGGCCCGACAGAAACCGTGATCACACCGACTATCTGGCAAGATGATCATAAGGTTGAAATAGACAGCTTATATGTGCCCATAGGGGCGGTGGTTGGGCATCGTCATGCTTATGTGTTAACTGAAGAACTTAACCTAGTACCTGCTGGTGGAGTCGGTGAGCTATATATTGCAGGTACTTTGGCGCAGGGTTATTTTGGCCGTGCTGACCTGACGGCTGAGCGATTTATTGCTAATCCATTTAGTGACAAAGGAGAACGTTTATATCGTACTGGCGATTTGGTGCGCTTTAATGAACAAGGGCAGCTTGTGTATCAAGGTCGTGCAGATCAGCAGGTAAAAGTGCGTGGCTATCGGATTGAATTAGCTGAGATAGAAAAACGCATTATGGCGATGGCGGAGATAAGTAGCGTACTGGTACGGTTACAGCACACCGAGCAAGGAGCGCAGTTGATAGCCTATGTGATCGGTGAGAATGTGGATCTGGCTGCGCTGCAAACATGTGCACAGCAGCAGCTACCCGATTATATGCAGCCTGCCCATTGGCTAACATTGACGCAATTGCCATTGACCATCAATGGTAAGGTCGATGTCAATGCGTTGCCACAGCCGACGCTACCCAAAGCGGAGACTAAGCATCAAGAGATGAACGCACAGGCGCGCCAGCTTAGCGTAATATGGAAAACATTACTGGGTGTTGACGCAACACCGCATAGCCAGTTCTTTTATGACGGTGGCGACTCCATTTTAGCGATGCGATTGACGTCACAAATCAACCAAACGTTTGGCTTACAGTTGAAAGTTAGAGATATTTTTGAGCATAGTGAGTTTAGTGCGCTGGCTCAATACATCACAGCACAGCGACAAAGCACAGATGATAACCGCGGCATTACTTTGCAAGCGCAGCCATTCGCTCAGCAAATACCGGTATCAGCAGAGCAGCGCAGTTTATGGGTCACTGACAAACTGAGTGAAGCAAAAGACCGAGCCGCGTATAACATCACCACAAGTGTTAATCTCTTTGGAGCACTTGAACCCCACAGCTTACAGTGCGCTTTTGCGCAGTTACTGGCTTACCACAGTACGTTTAGTTATCGCTTTGTTGAACAAGAAGGTGACGTGGTCGCGGTGTACAGTGAGGACAATGAATTACAGTGGCAGTATGTTCAACTTGATGATGACTTAGCGCAAAACACTGCAGCAGCTGCGAAGCTCCGTGAGCATTTTGAGGTGACACCATTTAATTTAGCTGAGGATGTGTTATTGCGTGTATTGTTGGTTGAAATTGCACCTGAGCACTATCAACTTACCATTAATATGCACCACATAGTGAGTGATGGTTGGTCTATGGGGAACTTGGTACATCAGGTCGGTGAATTTTATTTGGCACAAATTGAGCAGCGCCAAGCCCAACTGCCGCCACTGCAAGTGCAATATGGTGACTATGCACAGTGGCAACAGCAGCGTTTAGCAAGCCAAGAAGCAAAGGATGTTGCTCAGTTTTGGCGTACGAAGCTTGCAGATGCTCCAGCGCAAAGCGTGATCCCGTTACATTCTCCACGTCCTGAGCGCACCGATACGCAAGGCGATGTAATAGATTTTCAGATTGCGGCAACAACTCGAGAGGCCATTGAGCAACTTGCGCAGCAACAACAATGCTCTGTGTTTAGCGTGCTATTGGCAAGTTATGCTGCTTGGCTGTTTGAAACAACAGGGCAGCAAGACATGGTATTAGGTACGGATCTATCAGGTCGAGAACATGCGGATCTTGAACCTCTGATCGGATATTTTATCCGTGTCTTGCCGCTACGAGTTCGTCTTAATGGCGCAGTCGGGTTCACCCAGCTATGTGAACAGGTTCAGCAAACGCTATTGGATGTTCAAAGTAATCAGCTGCTTACACTAGATAGCGTGATAAATGAGGTAGGCGCGCAAAGAACAGCGGGCTTGTCACCGTTATTCCAGCAGCTTTTCGTTATGCAAAATACGCCAAAACCAGATTGGCCTATCGATGGGCTGGAAATGGAAGGGGTCGCTTCGGTGGATACGTCAAGTAAATTTGACTCGGCAATTTTTATTGATGCGCAAGAGCAGGCTTATCATGGTCGCTGTTACTTTAAAACGGCGCTATATCGCCGTGATAAAATCCAAGTCGCACTTGATAGGTGGATGCAATTGTTAACTCAGCTGGTGGAAAGCCCAACAGTTGGCATTGCGACATTGAAACCACACACGCCAAAGCAGGCTGGTCAAAGCAAGTTTAAGTCCAGCAAATTTGCTAAGTTTAAGAAGTAGTCAATCCGAGTGCGACTTAAGCCAGCGCTGAACTCCCTTCATTTATTCAACAATAAAGAGACGCATTGAGCGTCTCTTTATTGATTCAAATCAAGTAAATCTTCGACTTTGTAGTAAAGAAAGTACGACTTGCCACGTCATATCGCTAAGCAGACCAACTCAAGGTAGCAGGGCGATGATCTATTGGAGGTCCGATAGAGCATTACCGCGGATTGGTATGAGTCTATGACAGGAGAAAACGATGACGTCCACTGTGCGAAAAGGTAAATTTTCATCTCTTAAAAAAGGGGTAAAACCCACGGCTAGCGCTACTCAAGCCGCAACTTCAACAACATTCTTCAAAGGTGCGCAAGGGTTTCCAGCCGTTATCCAGCCAACCAGTAAAGATTTAGACCCGTATGTGTGGGCTGAAACAAATCGAGACTTTATAGAAAGCAACTTACTTAAGTATGCGGGCTTGGTTTTCCGTGGCTTTGGGTTAAAGACCCCACAGGAATTTGAGCAGTTTGCCAATGCAATTCAGCCAGGCTTATATGGCAACTATGGCGATCTGCCTAAAAAAGAGGGTGGTAAAAAGACTTATAAGTCTACGCCTTATCCTGAAAACAAAATGATCCTTTATCATAATGAAAGTTCACATCTAGAGCAGTGGCCGCGTAAACAGTGGTTTTTCTGTGAATTACCTTCTCCTGTTGGCGGTACGACACCCATAGTAGATTGTCGTCGAATGTTATCAGTTTTGCCCAGTGAATTGGTGCAAAAAATAGAAGAAAAAGGCTTGCTGTACCTACGTAATTTCCATAAGAGTGTTGACGTAAGCTGGCAGCATTTCTACAAAACTGACAGTAAAACTGAAGTGGAAGCGAGGCTGAATGCAGCAAATATTGAATATCAATGGCTAGAGAATGACGGCCTCCAAACAAAAACCAAAACCCATGGCGTTATTGTTCACCCAGTGACAAAGGAAAGGTCGTTTTTCAATCAAGTGCAACTGCATCATATTGCCTGTCTAGAGCCGGAAGTCAAAGAGAGTTTGATCGAGTTAGTGGGAGAGCAGCGTTTGCCTCGACACGTGTATTTTGGTGACGGCTCTGCTATTAGTGATGAAGAGATGGCCATTATTGGTGCTGCATATGAAACATGTGCGGTGCGTTTTGAGTGGCAGCAAGGTGACGTAGTGATGCTGGATAATATGCTCGCTGCACATGCCAGAGATCCATTTGAGGGTCCAAGGAAAATTGTAGTTGCTATGGGTGATATCTATACGCAACAAGATCTAAAACAAGCAAATCAAGCACAGTAAAAGGTAGTGCATATCATGATCCAAGAATATATCTCTGCTTAYCCACAAGGCCTGTCATTGAGTGAGCAGCAGCAATGTCTAGGTAATACACTGGAGCCATTGGCATATAATAGCGTGCTGGCGCGCATGTCAGAGCAACACAGCACAGAACATCTCCAAGCTAGACTTAATGAAATCATTGATGACAATATCATTTTGAGCTTTACGTTTAGCGAGGTGTCAGGCTTTCGTGGTTTAAGACAGGTACCTCACTTAAGTACCAAGCCCGTCATTGCCACCATGACGTTGGAAGCCGATGCCAGCATTAACTTAGCAACACTTGATAGCTTGCAACCTGTGTCTTTGAACCCTGCTGCGGGTCAAAATTTACAAGTGGTCAAAATTAGCCACCAGGATGAAGCATACCTGTTGGTGCGTACCCATGCGCTATGCGTTGATTTGGCCAGTACAGAGAAAATTGCACAGCGCTTGTTAGATCTTAATTTAGCTGTTGAAGAAAGTGTCCAATACCCTGATTTTCTCGCGTGGCTTGAAGAGCTGACTAGCAGCGAAGATTCACTTCAAGGTAAAGCTTATTGGCAGCAGTATATTAGCCAGCTTAATAATGCAAAAAATCACTTTGCATTACCGTATCACAAAGCGCCAGAGCAAGGGGCGTTACAAAACCTACAGTGCGTTGATGAAGCATTAGCTGAGTCTACGACAGAAGCGATCACAGCGCTTAGCGCACAATTAGAGGTAGATGCACAAAGCATATACTTATCATTATGGTGGTTACTACTAGCGCGTGTTTCAGGGCAAAGCTTTGTGACCAGTGTAGGTTATGATCCGCGCCAAATGAGCGAAGAGTTGGCTGATGCGCTTGGTGTGTATACGCAGGCATTACCGGTTCAAGTACCACAAGCTAAACAGCAGGTATTAGCAGAGTGGATTAATCAGTTTGCCTTTACCTTGTCTCAGCACATGGAGTGGGCGGAATGTTTTGAGCGCCCTGAAGCGCTTGCCAATAGTAGTGTAGTTGCACACTTTGCATCAGAGGTAGTGAGTGCAGAAGCAACCGTCGCGATTGCCGATAACGCAGAATTATCCTTAACTATTGCCGATGACAGGGTGCGACTGCAATTTAATAGCTCAGCTTATTCACATCAAGCCGCAAATATCTTGTTACAGCAATTTGTTCATTTATTGGCACAAGCCCCGCAATATTTGGCAACAGCCGTGGCTGATATTACCCTTGTTACTGCGCAAGAACAGCAGCGTTTTCTCGCGTTAAATGCAGATCAAGGGCTAACTGCTACCCACGTGCTGGCACAACTTGAATATTTTGCAGACGCTAAAAGTGAGCACATTGCATTGGTAGATGCTGCACACTCACTTAACTACAGCCAACTTGCTATTTTGGTCAATAAGACAGCGCAAGCTTTACAAGCCCATGGAGTAAAGCAAGGCTGTGTCGTGCTGTTATCGCTACCTCGCAGTTGGCAGCAAGTGGTGATGTTACTGGCGGTGATGCGTGCCGGTGCAGCATATTGCCCAATTGACCCAAGTTGGCCAGAGCCGCGCAAACAGCGTGTGATGGACGCGTCTGGTGCAATGCTTCATATAGATGAGCATAATGTTGAGCAGTGGCTACTAGAGGCGCAACAGCTAGAGTTAGACAGTAGTGTGCTACCTGAGTATCAGTTAGCAGACATCGCTTATGTATTGTTTACTTCTGGTTCCACGGGAGTGCCAAAAGGTGTGCCTATTGCACATCAACAACTTGCACAATACTGTACTGCGTCTTCACACGCACTTGAGCTACAGCAAAACCAGCGCTTTGGTCTCACCTCTACCGTTGCCGCAGACATTGGTAATACTACGCTATTCAATGCTTTTTATAATGGTGCCACGCTTATTGTTGCCAGTGAGCAGCAAATGCTCGATGGCGACGCATTTGGTCGCTTTGTGGCCGAGCACGCGGTCGATTGCGTCAAGATAGTGCCTTCTCATTTACAAGCATTATTGGAAGTCATGCCAGCCAGTCTGCCAACTAAGCTGATCTTAGGTGGCGAGGCGGCCAAGCCTGCATTAATTCAAAAGGTACATAAGTTAGCGCCGCAAACACAGGTGTTTAACCACTATGGGCCGACAGAAGCCACTGTGGGTGTGATGTCACACTCATATGAAAACAATGCACGCTTTGATGCCGCAGTGCCAAGACTTAGCCAAGTCTTTTCTGGCTCACAAATCTTTATCTTAACTCCACAAGATGGCTTGTGTGCAACTGGTGAGCAAGGCGAATTATGTATTGCGGGTAAGCAATTGTCAGCAGGATACATTAATGCTGATTCCAGCGGTGTTTTTGTCGATAACAGTCAATGGTCTGAGCGCCTTTACCGTACAGGTGACGTAGCTCGTTATTTACCTGATGGCTCTATTAGTTTATCTGGTCGTAAGGATGACCAAGTGCAGATCCGTGGCTTTAGAGTAGAGCCCAATGAAGTGGCACTGGCTATTACACAGCACTTAGACAACGTAGATTGTTTTGTGGCGGTACAACAGTATGGCAATGAAGCTGTTTTGGTTGCCTTCTTAACTCAGTATTTAGATAAACAAACCGTAGTAAATGAGCTGTTAACTGGAGAGGAAAACCTTACGTTACAGACGCAGTTACGCGATGTATTGCCAGATGCCATGGTGCCAGCTTTCTTTGTCAGTGTGACAGAGTTACCGCTGCTTGCTAACGGTAAAGTAGATCGTCAAAGTTTGCCTAAAATTGCAGAGCTGACTTTATCTACTTATGTTGCGCCTAGCAGTCAATTAGAAACCTTACTTGCGTCCACGTTGGCGGATATTTTAGAGGTAGAAAGAGTAAGTTGTGATGCCAGTTTCTTCGATTTAGGTGGGCACTCTCTGTCTGCTATCAAGTTTGCTACACGCATAAAGAAATTACTCTTATTGAATATTGAACCGGGCGTTGTGTTTGATAACCCAAGCATTCAATCTTTGGCCCAAGCACTAAATAACTTAAGTGGTGATCCGTCTAGATTGGAGAAATTAGCATTGACGCAAATTAAGTTGGCGACACTGACGCCAGAACAGCAGGCGGCATTGCGCGAAAAAATGGGTCTGAAAGCCACATAGGTATCAGGGTAAGGGATAACCCAAGATAATTTTGAGACGATAATACCAATTATCTTAATTAAGAGGTCTATTTTGAGGTGAGAAAATCTTGTCGATTACTAGGCAAAAATTTTGCTATTTAGTTGTTCTAAATAAGAAATTTTTAACGCCGTTAGCGTCAGATTTACTCTTTCAAATTGAGCAAGTATTAAGTCTAATTGGTATAAAGTGGGAGCCTGAGGCTCCCACTTTTATTTGAATGGGTATGGGTATGTCAAATAATGAGTTAGCGGATGAACTGGTCGATGGTCTAGATTTGGACTTGTTGGCACAATTATGGAGTGAGCCCGAAGCACAAAGCGACACGACAACTATCGTCGCCACTGATCACAGCTCAGGTACGCTTTCGTTTCAGCAAAAGCGTTTGTGGCTACTTCAGCAAATTGATCCAACCAGTAACGCCTATGATGTATTACGTGCATATCGTGCGCCTGATGCGTTAGATTTGTTACAGCTCCAGTGCGCACTGGATGCACTCGTTGAATGTCATGATATTTTCCGCACTTATTATCAGTTTGACGGCACGGCAACTCAGGTGGTCGCGTCGCAGTGTCAGGTGCCATTAACCCTCATTGAAGTAGACACTGAGCTTGATGGTGATGCGCTTTTTGCACAGCAAGAGGTCAAAGCATGGTGTGATAAGCCATTTAATTTAAGCCAAGTGCCGCTACTAAAAGCTGCATGGGTGCGTACGGCTCAAGGCGGATATTTATTATTACGCAATCATCATATTGTGAGCGACGCATGGTCAAAAACTTTGATCTTAAAAGACTTGCTAGCGGCATATCAGGGACAAGCACTGACTAAACCATCATGTCGTTACCTAGATTATGCGACGTGGCAAAGTGAGTACTTGCTTAATGAAGAGGCCAACAATATTTTAGACTATTGGCAAGGTTATGTGGGTGCAGCACCGCAGCCGATTGCGCTACCTATGGTGGAGCCTGAAACCGAACACCAAGCTCATGCGCTGACATTAAGTTGTCAGTTACCCAGTGCGCAAGTTCAGCAAGTTAACGCCTTTTGCCAGCGCCACGGAAACACTGCCGCAGCGTTATTTATGACGTTATTGCAAGCGACATTGAGCCGCTTTAGTAGTACCGCGCACTTTTTGATAGGCTCGCCTACCGCAGCTCGTAATCTGCCAGAGCTTGCTGATGTGGTTGGGTGTTTTATGAATACTCAACTGTACAGAAATGAAGTACAAGATGGTGTCACTTTTCTTGATGCGATTGAGTGCAACCAACGACATACGCTGCGTTTGATTAATGAAGATCAAGTACCATTTGAATGGCTTGCGGAGCAATTAGAATGGCCTGTGCAGGCTGATAGACATCCGCACTTTCAAGTCTTGTTCAACTATTTGCAAAGTGACCCGCAGCCAACTAGCGACCAAACGATGGCGCTTATCCCCGTGAGCGTAGAAAGCCACACTGCAAAGTTTGAATTATCGTTAGATGTTAGTGTGCAAGAGGGGGCGATTGAGCTTTATTTTGAGGCCGACAGCACGGTGTATAGCCAATCGCTATTGCAACAATTGCAGCACAGCTATCTCACTTTATTACACGCTGTGCTGCATGAGCCACAGCAAAGTATAAATAACGTACTTATCCATCAGCCCGACAGCGTATTTTGTGCGCCACAACAAGATAACGATGCAGTCACTATTATCGACCTTATTACTAAACAAGGCAGCCGCCAAGAGTCGTTGGCCATCGCGGATGATAGCGGTGCGCAGCTAAGCTACCAAAAGTTGCTTGAGTTAAGCGCTAATTTTGCCCACTTTCTAATTGCGCAGGGAGTGCAAAGCGAAGATAGAATTGCCATTATCACTTCTCGTCAGGTTGATATGGTTATTGCGCTGCTTGGGTGTATGCAGGCGGGGGCGGTGTATGTTCCTATCGACCCGACCATGCCACAACAGCGCCAACAATTAATTTTCAATTCAAGTGCCGCTGTGGCGATTGTGACGAATATCGACACTGTTTATAACCCCGGGAATTTACCTGTTTGGTCAATTGCTGCGGTGAACGAGCAGCAATCTTCGCAGCCTCCGTCTATTGTTCGTATCAGGCCGCAGCAGCTGGCTTATATTCTCTATACCTCTGGTTCAACTGGTCAGCCTAAAGGTGTTGCGATAAGTCATGGTAATTTAGTTAACTTCATTCTCGCCATGCAGTCTCAATTTTCACTCACACATGACTCAAAATGGTTAGCCTTGACTGCACTGGGGTTCGATATTTCTGGTTTAGAGCTTTATCTGCCTTTGGTCAGTGGGGCGCAGACTTATATTGCTAACTCAGTACTAGCACTACAAGCTACTGACTTAATCGGTATTACTCATATTCAAGCGACCCCTGCGGGGTGGCAGGCCTTATTGGCAAAAGAGTTGATTAGCGCTGCGGTTATTGGTCTGTGTGGCGGAGAGGCGCTGCCTCCAGCGTTGGCTCAATCATTACAAGATAAACAAGTCACGCTCTACAACATGTATGGCCCGACGGAGACCACAGTGTGGTCTTCTAGCCACCTTGTCACTACGCATATTCATCTTGGTCATCCGATCCGAAATACACAGTTATATGTGTTAGATCAGCACTTAAACGCTTGTCCGCAGGGCGTATGTGGAGAGCTGTACATCGGTGGTTTAGGGTTGGCTCGGGGATATTTTGCACAACCTGCACTGACTGCACAGCGGTTTATCGCCAATCCATTTTCTGACATGGGTGAGCGACTCTATCGCACAGGTGACTTAGTTGAGGTAAACGCCCGTAATGAGCTGCATTTTCTCGGCCGTACAGATCACCAGATAAAAATTAGAGGGCACCGTATAGAAATCGGTGAGATTGAAAGTCAGTTGCTATGTATTGATGGTATAACCCAAGCTGTGGTGGTTGCTCACGATGCCGAGGGGAGCAAGCAGTTGATTGGTTATGTTTGCACCCAGCAGTTGCAAAGTGAAGACATAAAAACAGCGCTGAGTGCACTGGTGCCAAGTTATATGGTGCCAGAGCAACTTATTATACTGGATACTCTACCGCTTAATCACAGCGGTAAAGTGGATAGAAAAGCGCTGCCAGCACCTTCATTACAGCAGACGCAGGGCACATTACCTGTGGGTCATGTTGAGCAAGCATTAGCACGCGTCTGGCAACAGATTTTACAGCGTCAGCAAGTGTTTCGGGAAGATAATTTCTTTGCCCTTGGAGGCAACTCGATTCACGCGCTACGCATGGTGCATCAGTGGCATAAACTTGCCAGACCTGAACCTCTCGTTGCTCAGGCTATCTGGCAAGCGGATAACTTACGTGCCTTAGCTGAGCAAATGGTGGCCTCAAAACAAGCTTCTGTGAGTGATATTTTGCCTGAGTCAGTAGGGGGACGCGCACCCAGTGATTTATTAATATGTCTTCACGATGGCCGTGGATTTACCATGTCATATCGCCCCTTGGCAATGGCGATGCCTGAACAGATGAGGTGTGTCGGGATCACCCCTGACACTGAGTTATCATCTAGCGATAATTTTAAGACGCTGGCATCTCGTTATGCTCAACAGCTTGGAGACCTGAGCGGCTATGAAAATATTCATGTGTTAGGCTGGTCGTTAGGTGGTGCCTTGGCATTACAGTTGGTTGAAGCGCTCGCATTACATAAATATCAGGTAGCTAACGTCTTCCTCATTGATAGCTGGGATCCCTTTGAACTTGCGAATCAAAGCTCGGAGAGTTGGCGTGATTATATTTTAACGCGACTTTCTGAAAGCGTCGCCGCTCCCGAGCGCTTTACTGATTTTGCGCAAGCGGTAAGGGCGTTTCCATGGTCGGACGGTGATTCTAGTGCGTCAAGAGGTGAGGATATTTCACGCTTTGTGACAGCGCATCTAGCACTGTTGGAAAAGAATATTGCTGCCATGCCAGTGTCAGAAATTATCCAGACCTTAGAGCAAACTTATTTATTGCGCTGCGCAGGTCGACACGAAGTGGAATATCACACATTAGATACGCCTACCTATTATGCGGTGTGGAGCACAGAGCGCGATGAAGTGCTGACTAACGCGTTCAACCAGCGCTTTGGCATTGAGCACATTGAGTATGTGAATGCCAATCACATGGAGATTATTTCTCATGGGAGTGTCATAGAAACTGTACAAAAAGTGATAAAATTAAAATAAGCATAGATTGTAAGTGATAATTGTTTTCGTTACCATTGCAGGTAATAAGAAAAGGAGATTATGACGATGCAATCAGTAGGTAAGCGATTACTGATATTAGCCAGTATTGTTCCGCTATCCAGTTGGGCAGCAGAGCAATCACTGGCAAGTGAAGATATAGAGGTAATAGAAGTGCTTGGACGAGATTCGGAAAAGCATTTTGCTACGTATACGTATTCCGCAACTAAGACTGCAGCTGATATTTTAGATTTACCGCAATCCATTAGTGCAGTGACCAAAGAGTTAATTCAGCAACAGGGATTGATGCGCCTGAATGATGTAACGCCTTTTGTTAGCGGTGCCAGTGAGTTTTCGGTATACAACGATATTACTATTCGCGGTTTTCGCAGCCAAGATGATCGTCGCCTCAATGGTATGCGCACGTACAATGACTTTTGGTCACAAACAGCCATCGCGCATGTCGAACGGGTAGAAGTGATAAAAGGCCCAGCCTCTGCAATTTTCGGTGATGCCAGCCCCGGTGGTGTCATTAATACGGTAACCAAAAAACCGCTCGCAACCAGTCGCCATGAGCTAAGTGCTCGTATTGGGAGTTATCAAGAGAAGTATGTGGCGCTTGATACCACTGGTGCTGCGAATCAATCTGAGTCAATATTATATCGCTTAAATGTTGGTTACGAAGACTCAGAATCTTTCAGAAATCAAGCGTTTAACAAGGGGTTATTGGTCTCTCCAAGCGTTACTTTTCTTGCCAGTGATACCCTGAAGCTAAACTTGGAGTTTGTCTATTCAGACAGTGAGGGGATTTTAGAACGAGGCCAGCCCAATATTCGTGGCAGTCAACAGTTGGGCGCGGTGCCAATCGAAGTCTCGGCCACCCAGCCTGGGGACCATTTAGATACTGAAAGTTTGATTAGTAGCCTTGCCGTTGATTATCGTTTTAGCGACTCATGGTGGCTAGCTGTACAGTATATGCACCAAGATAGTGACCAAGATTTAATCGAGCATGGTATTGGAAACTATGTTGATGGTTCTGACTCTGTGGTGAATCTGCGTTACATTGATCGTAACTCTGAAGCAGAGTCGGACTCGTTCTCCAGTTATCTAAATGGTAATTTCTATACTGGAAACATCGAACATAATGTTGTCATTGGTTATGACTATATTGACAGGTTTAGAGAATCTAGTCAGCGTGTGGCCAATAATGCAATACAGTTCGATATCCTAAACCCGGTTTACCAACATCGCGATACGGCCAGTTATAATGCAACTCAGCGCCCTGTGTTTGGGGGTAACCTACAAAGCGAAGGGATTTATATACAAGACCGCATCGTGCTGGGACAATGGTCGCTATTAGCCAGTTTACGTGAAGAGCGCTTTGACCTTGATAATACGGGTGGTGGTAGCTCAAAAGATAGCCAGTTACTGCCAAGGCTTGGCACTGTATACAAACTGTCAGATACCCAGAGCGTCTATGCCAGCTGGATGCAAGGGTTTGAGCCACCTCCACTGTATTCAAATAACCCTGAGCAAGGTGGACCATTTAAGCCACAAGATAGCGAATTATACGAAGCCGGTTTTAAGGCACGTTTATTCAATGATAACTTACAAATAACAACAGCAATTTATCAAATTACTCGTGAAAATGTTGTGCTATATGATGCTGAAGCATCAGCTAAAATTGATTTCGCTCGCTACATGTATCGTCAGCGTGGTGCTGAGCGGGCGAGAGGATTTGAGTTTGATCTCAACGGTCAATTGAGCGAACAGTTCTCAATTATTGCTAACTATGCTTACAACTCAGCAAAAGTAACCAAAGATCTGAATGACAGTGAGATTGGGAAACGTAAAGAAGGTGCTGCTAAGCATATGGCGACAATTTGGTCACGGTATCAATTTAATGATAATTGGTCTGTAGGTATTGGCGCCAACTACGTCGGTGAGCGTCCGACATCATCAGAAGGACTATTGCTGCCAAGCTATGTGCTGTATAACGCGGGTATTTATTATCAAGCGGATGACTGGAAAGCATCACTGGTAGTAGATAATCTATTTGACAAAGTACATTGGACCGGCGGTTACAGCTATAGCCAGCTATTCCCAGGTGATCCGCGTAGCGCGAGCTTAGCGATTAACTATCGATTCTAAACAAGGAGAGTGAAGTACGCGCTGTTGCGACTTCCTTTTTAGGTGAAAAAAATGACAGCAAAACAATGGTTCAGTTGGCATAGTTTAAGCGGCGTTTGGTTTGGCTTACTATTATTCGTGATCTGTTGGACAGGGGCATTTGCTACCATTTCTTATGAGTTAGATTGGCTATTTGATGAGACGGTTCGTGCGCCAGAGAGCAGTCCTCAAGTGAGCTTGGCGAGTGCATATGAAAAGGTGCAAGAGACCTATCCGGACGCGCGAATCGGGATTGCTTTTGCAGGTGCCGAGGCACATTTTGCGCACGACTTTGTGGTGCGCTTACCCGACAACCCATGGCAACATATTTATGTTGATCCCTACACCGGGAATATTCAAGGAGAAACGAGCTTTTTGAATATTCAACGGTTTTTCCGAGACTTTCATATGCACTTCTTTGGTGTGTTCGATAGTATCGTTTCTTACTATTTGGTTTTGGTGTTTGCAATTCCGATCACCATATCAACGCTGACGGCACTGTACCTTTATCGAGGATGGTGGCGTAAATTTTTTACATTAAAACTCAGTGGAGACACTCGCGCGAAAGTCGCCAGTACCCATAAATTAGCTGGAGTATGGAGTCTATGGTTGGCTGTGGTCATTGCCGTGACCAGCATGTGGTATTTATTTGAGTTTGTTAGGATGGACTTAGCTGATGGCAAAACGGCATATACTGATGTTGGGCAGTTCGCTGTAAATCCATTGCCAGAGTTGGCAGCACAAGATAAACCTCAACTATCAGTGGTGACACTCGCAGCTAAGGTTAAAGAAGCGCGACCAGACTTAGATATTAGAGCTATCCGCTATTCTGGCGGTTACTTTTATGCTGAAGGCCAGGCTAATGATGTATTGGTCAGAGACCGCGCTAACAAGGTTTATGTCAACCCATACACAGGTGAGATAGTCTATAGCCAAACTGCATCTAGCCAAGGGTTATATTGGCGATTATCTGACACTGCGGATCCCTTACATTTTGGTAATTTTGCAGGGGTTTGGGTAAAAATACTGTGGTGTATATTTGGCTTAGCGCTGTCATTTTTAGTGCTTAGCGGTACCTATATGTATGTTAAACGTCAGTTGAAACTGCGTCGCAAAGAAGATCTTCGCGGTGTGAAGGTGTCTCTGGGGTTAAGCGGTGCACTGCTGTTGTGCATTGGATATTATGCCTACCACACACTGATGGGGTATGGCATTGCTGGCCAGTTCCCGGTGTTGCCATTGGGCTCTAAACTATTTTTGGTGGTATGGACATTATTAACGTGCGCCATTATCGCTATCTGGATAAAAGCGTTGCTGAATCTATGTCGCGAAGCAACGCTCGTGAATAAGCCTGAGGCTAAGCCTAAAGCAAAGTCTCAGGCGAACTCTAAGGCGAAGCCTAAAGTGTCGCACCACCATCTATAGTGAGCACTTGCAAGGTAGTATGCGAACTCAGTGATGAAGCAAAAAATAACACTGAATTGGCAATTTCTTCTGGTGTCGCCAGTTTTTGCAGTGGGATCCCAAGCTTGTATTGGCTTGCAAAACCCCGAATAACTTGGTCGGCACCTGAATCATCTAACCACATACCGGTTTGCATTGGGGTTAATGTTGACCCCGGTGCGATAACATTGGCACGTATGCCATAAGGGGCTAATTCTAACCCCGCGGTTAGGGTTAATTGTGTTGCAGCAGATTTAGAGGCACAGTAGGCGGCCATACTTTGACGTGGTGTATGACTGGCATTTGAGCTAACCGTTACAATACTGCCGAGACCTTGCTGTTTGAAGTGACTTGCACAGGCTTTTAGAAACACAAACACGGCTCCTGCGTTAACGTGTTGACAGTGCTGCCATTGCTCTAATGAGTGCGACTCTAATTCACCTAACTCAAGTACCCCTGCGACATTAAGTAAATTATAAGGGGCAAGACCCTGCTGAATAAGCTCAGTCAATGTAGCTTGTAGTGTTGTTAAGTCTTCGAGATCGCACTGTACTGCTTTAAACAGGTTATGAGTACGGGGAAATTGTTTATCAAAACCAACAACGCGCGCGCCAAGTTGAATGAATTTTTCCGCAATACTTTGACCTATCCCTTGGCCTGCACCTGTGATCCAAACCACCTTATTGCGATACTCCTGTTGCAGCAGACTATCAAATCCCATGTTCTAACTCCTGTGTAATCGCGTTACAAGATAAAGCTGGTGTGCGTGTCCAGCGACTCGCGGTTGAGACGATGGCCTGTGCAATTGCACTAATTTGTTGTGATGAATATCTGGCATGGTTGTAATCAATATCAAACTGCGCTGGCTCATCACCATTTAGGTAGATTTGGATCATCAGGTCATCAGTGGTACCTGCACTGAGAATGTGACTACGCGTTGTTACCTCGCCATAACGAGGATGACTGGTAAACGGTAGAATGTTAATTGTCGGGCCGCTTATCTCAATGGATTTACCTTGTTGTTTACGGTCGCGTTTTAAGTGCTCTACGCGGTAGCACTGTAAGGACTTAAGGCGCTTAATTTGTTTATTGATGTGCTTTGCAACATGCTTTAGCCCATCCGCCGACGGTAAAGTTAATGGTAATGGCAGAACATTGCTTTGTACCGTCGGACAGGAGAACTCAATAGCACAGTGGCGATTCATCATCACAAGCCCTAAGGTGACTTCAAAGGTACTGTGCTTGGCAGCTAACACGGCTGCAATGACGCTCAGTAAAATTTCACTTGGGGCGGCATCCACATAGTTTGCGGCAGATTGTAACGTTTGCCATTGGGGACGTGTTAACCCGAAGTGATAACGTTGATTAGGTGCTGTGATCGCGGCTTCACTATGACTAAAGCTTTGTGCCGGTGGGTGTTGATCCAGCCACTGGTTTAAAGACGCTTTAGCCTCGGATAGACGTTGTTGGTATTTGTCGCTGGTGTGTAAATCAAGTAGCTGTTGTTGCGTGGTAAATTGGCAATGAGGCATAGGTTTACCCGCGTTTAATGCGTTATAACAGCGAGTTAAAGCTTGATGAAATAGCCCAAAGCCATAGCCATCTAGCACGATGTGATGGCCAACAATAAAACAATAATCTTGGCTTGGCGTACGTACTAATTTAAATTGCATTAAGCAGTCAATAGCCAAATCAAACGATTTGCCGAGCGTTGTGGCAACCTGCTGAGACATAAACTCCGCGACTGAGACAATATCATGGTCAAGATATTCAATGTTCAATGAGGGCTGAATGTTTCTCACAATAATACTGGGGGTAAAGCTGTCATCATGAATAAAGTGACTACGTAATAACTCTGTTTGCTCAAATACATGATGCAGCGCGGCTTTAAACAGCGCGGCATCGATTTTACCGTGAAACTCTAAACACTCGGCAACATTAAACAAATGACCTTGGCCACTGATGGTATGCAGTAGCCACATGGCATGCTGAGAGTCAGTTAATGGCAACGCCATTATTCAGCCATCCGTGTTTCTAACAGCTCCACCCAAGCAGCAAGCGTTGGTACTTGTGCAAGCTCGATGAAATTAGTTTCAATACCTTGTTGCTGCCACAAAGAAATTAAATTCATGACTTGTACAGAGTCTAAGCCGTAATCAATGAGGCTTTCATGTTCATCAAACTCATCAGGTTCACAATCAATTAATGGCAAGATAAACGCTTTTAATCCGTCTAGAGTGGTCAAGTTTGTACTGGCTTCACCGATAAGCTCTGCGGTGGTAAGCACTTTACCTGCACGTTGACTGATGATGTGAAGTGCCATCATATGTTCATCTTTGGTGAAATCTGCGATTGCATCTGCGACAACAAAGGGTTGGATATCTCGCATAAACGCATCTATTGCCGTGGTCATTACACCGATATGACCATAAATACCGACAATCAATAGTTGATCACGTTGCTGAGCTTGCAGTTGACTTTCAAAATCACATTTTTGAAATGCGCTATACCGCCACTTGGTCAAAACCGTGTCTTTTTCTGTGGGGGCAAGTGCATCAACGATAGGTTGCTGGCTGGGATCTTGTAGTCCAGCTCCCCACATATCAAGTAGTAAGCCGCGCTCATTACGACCTTGTTTAATTGGCTGAGCGGTGTAGTAGACTGGAATATCATGCTCATAACAATGCGCTTTTATACGTTGAATATTTTCTATCATGGCGGTGACTAATGGGTTGTCTTGACCATAAAAAGAAACAAAATAATGCTGGACATCATGGATCAATAACGCTGCACGGTGTGGCTCTAGCTGCCACTCTACGCGATTTGGTGCAAGCTCAGCGGCGCGCGGCAGAGCATAGTGATTTAATTTAGGTATACTCATGTTACTTCTCTAAAATTGTGGGGTAGGTTGCTGAACTTCGGTTTCGTTACGAAGCTGTTTTTTATCGACTTTGCCAACAGGCGTTAACGGTAAGTTGTCTATAAACTTAAACTTATCTGGCACTTTGTAGTCAGCGATACCCTGCTCGCGCAGGTATTTTCGAAGTGCAAGTGCTTTAACTGGTATACCAGTAAGAAAAGCAAAACTTTTTTCACCTAACGTTGCATCTGGCATAGCTACAATCGCGGCTTGTTGAATATTTGGATGCCCGAGTAAAAGGTTCTCGACTTCTTCTGCTGCGATCTTTTCACCACCACGATTGATTTGGTCTTTCACTCGACCGGTGACGATGAGGTGGCCAGATGGTAAACGTTTTACCAAGTCTCCGGAGCTATAAAAACCATGCTCATCAAAGGCACTTTGATTATGTTCCGGTGAGCGATAGTAACCGCGAATTGTATAAGGCCCTCTTGTTAAGAGTCGCCCTTCTTCACCATCTGGCACTAAGTTACCTTGCTCATCGACGACTTTGATTTCATCGTCTTCACTGATTGGTCGACCTTGTGTATGAAGGATATGCCAAAGATCATCATCATAGCGGGTATAGTTAACCAACCCTTCAGCCATGCCAAATACTTGTTGTAGCTGGCAGCCAAGTAGTGGCTTAACTTGCTCTGCAATGGTCAGGCTTAATTTAGCGCCACCTACTTGAATTACCGCGAGGCTTTGTAAGTTATGTGCGCTTTTTGGTGCGTGCTGTAACCACAGTTGTAAGGCTGGAGGAACTAAAGCCGTATGGGTAACTTGGTATCTTTCTATTAGCTGGAAGCAACTGCTTGGGCTGGGATCGTTTGCCATCACAACCGTGCCGCCTGCGGCAAAAACCCCAAGTGCGCCAGGGGAGCTTAGTGGAAAGTTATGAGGCGCAGGGAGGGCGCATAAATAAACATGTTGCTCTGTTAATTCGCAAATATCTTTGCTGGCGACCACAGAGTACAAATAGTCATTGTGGGTTCGCGGAATCAGTTTAGGTGTTCCTGTACTGCCGCCCGAAAGTTGGAAGAACGCCACGTGTTCAGGGTTTAAATCAGGGGCAATAAATGCGCGGGGCTGAAGGTAGGCCTGTTTTAATAGGCTATTACCTTTGGGGTGATCCACCAACGTCGTGCGAATACTTGGGTACTGTTGTTGTAATGTTTGAATAAAAGCGTCATCACGATACAGCTCATGCGCTGAAGAGACAATCAGTACTGTTGGTTCAAGTTGCTCGCAGTAACTGTTAATTTCTGTCTGTTTATGGCTAAACAGCGCACATACGGGGGCTGCGCCTAACTTTAGCAAAGCAAATAAGCTAATATAAAATTCAACTTGGTTTGCCAGTTGAATAAGCGCAGTATCTCCTTGCTGGATCCCTTGAGCGGCAAGGTAAGCAGCCAAGTGATCGCTATACGCTTCAAGCTCTTGATACGTCAAACTACGGTGGGCATCAATAACGGCTGGTTTGTCGCCATGTTGTGCGAGCTGATCGCTGATGACTGAAGTTAGCGGGCGGTCTTGCCAATAACCTTTTTCACGATAGCGCTTTGCTAGCTCAGGGGGCCAAGGGGTAAAATCAATTTGCTTCATGGAGTTTATTTCTCATTGCGTAGTATGTTTGCTTTATTTCGAGTGCATTCAACATGGTATTGAGTTTTGCCTCTGTTTCTAACCACTCCGAGCGGGGATCAGAAGCCGCCACTATGCCTGCGCCAGCAAAGAGTGTCGCAGTGTGTTTATATAGCTGCGCACAACGTATTACCACTACCCATTCACCGTTACCCTGCTTATCAAACCAGCCAATTATTCCTGAGAATAAGCCTCTGCTATGTTGTTCTAGTTCCGCTATTTTTGGATAGGCAACAGAGGTCGGCTTACCGCATAGCGCAGGGGTGGGGTGCAGCTGGTTGGCAATCATCAAGCTGTGAGTTTCAGGATGTTGTAAGGCACCAGAGATCACAGTGGATAAATGCCACATGGTGGCTGTACTTAATAATTCAGGCTGGGCAGGGATATTTAGTTTACTGCAAAATGGACTAAGTACTTGCTGGATGTCTTCAATGACCACAGCATGCTCATATCTATCCTTTTTTGATGCAAATAATACGCTGCGTCGATGGGCTTCTTCCTTTGGGCACGGATCTCGTGGAATAGACCCAGCTAATGGGTTGGTGGTTAACGCTTCAGCTTGCTTTTTGAGTAACAGCTCAGGGCTTACTCCCATTAATGTCGCGCCATCTATCGTCGGGAATGAAAAGTGATACCCTGACTGACTTTGCTGTAATAAATTACGTAGCACCAAGTGGTGATTTATTGGCTGATCGAAATCCAGCTGTGTTTGCTTACTGAGTACAATTTTGTCTAGCTGCTCGCTATCGAATAATTGCTTCGCTTGGACAACCGCTTGCTCAAATTGCGCCTGCGATTGAATGTCTGTAATTGCTGATAGGTGGTTCTTTTGCCCATGAACAGGAGCCAATTCAGCATCAAACCAAGCGTTAAACGCGGCTTTATCCCAGCGCGATACCTTTTCCGGAATGATGACTTGTGCCTGTTCTGTTTTGCAAAACGGCAGTGCTGCAAATGCGATGGTGTCATCAGGCAGGTCACGCATGTTAGCGCTAATGTTGGCAACCAGTTGTGCGGTATCGTTGATCGGTAGCGTAATGCGTTTGCGCACGCCTTGACTGATTAGGCAGTGCGTTCCTGTGGTAAAGAGGCAGTTTTTCTCTGGGTTAAACTGCGCGGCTTTTGCATATTGTTCGAGCTGAATAACTTGACTGAAGTCCATGAGCACACCTCGCTGACAAAGCAGCAGTGAAAACGAATTAATTGACATCAAGACGAAGGTAAACAATAAAGATTTAGATTTATATGTCGTTAGTTGCCATCATTGTTTTATACAGAGCTCGCTGTTGTTGGCGTGCATCGGCATGATGTGGTTGTTTGGGGCAATCACGGCAAAGCTTGCTATTACTTACCTTGTGTAAAAAGCAACAGGATGCTCTTAATTGATAAGGGCCATGTTTATCACTAAGCTCGATTCGAGGTGCGTAAAATGGGTTAGGCAGTTGTCCTAAGAATTTTGACTGGGTGAGGGTCTCAAAGTCTTCCTGCGTCTCTGTGCGCCTGCCAGTATAATGAAGGATTGTGGGGAAAAACTGCCTTAGTCTAAAAGCGCAATTGCTCCATAAAACAGGTTCAGGCACACCAAAGTGCTGTACTAAGAAACGATGTAAGGGCACCAAGTGCTCAAAGATGAAGCTGTCGTATTTTTCCAAGGTAGGCTGCGAAGCCATAGCGGTGCCTTGGTGTGGTAATTGTAGCTGCCAATGATTGGTGTCTATGCTTACCTGCTCAGTTGCAAAAGGCAGTTTACGATTTAACACACTGTGTACAAACAGCACCGAAGGCATGATCTGTAAGGTGTAGTGCATATGCCATACCGAAGCTTGTGCTCTTTTACCTTTCACTCCTTTGGCTGCACTGAATTGCGCAATCGCCTCGCTAAGTGTCACCACGCGCTCAAGTTGTTGAGACAGTGGCGTTTTCGTTTCGCTGATTAATGAAACGCCGCGTACGTATTGTTCAAGTGCTGGTGACAAGTAAGGTTTGAGAATAGGTAACATGATTTAGGCTATCGGGTTTTTAATATATGACGCGATCCAAGTGAATTTTTTTAGTTCAAAGTCGTCCTGTAAGGGATTTGATCATCCTTGGGAGAAATCGTGTTAGTTTTTCTGATAAAAAAGACTTGGCAGCGCTTTGTTGCGACAGCGCTTAGCAGTATTATTTTTGGCATTATCAGTGTTTCATTGGTGGCACTGATCAACGAAATTATTAATGCTAATGGTGAACGCCAAACTGAGTATTTTATGGTGTTTGCTGCGCTTGCCTTGGCGGGTGTTGTGGTACAACTTATTTCCAAGTTGGTCGCTGAGCAGCTCAGTGAGCATAGTCAGGCTGAATTGCGAAAGTTAGTTGCAGATAAAACCATAGAAGCGAAAATCAGCAATATAGAAGCGCAAGGAGACGCAAAGATCAAATCTTGCTTAACTGAGCATAGCCTCAAGGTTGCAGGGTTTTTTATGAGTATGCCAGGGATTTTAACAAATGCCATGATAGTCTTGGGTGCTTTTGTATACATGGCGTGGCTAGATTGGGTTATCTTTCTTTTTGCGCTGCTCACCTTAGTACTTGGCTCGGTGAGTTATAGCTTTGCAAACAATATAGCCTTCAAGAAAATTGCTAACGCAGCGGCGATGCAGGATGGCCTTTTCCATCAGTTTGATGCCATAACAGACGGCATTAAAGAGCTCAAACTTAATCGCAGTAAGCGCGCATTTTTTAAACAAGAAGTCCTCCATCCAGCCATTGATGCCTTGCGTAAAGAACGTATCGACGGGGTATCGATATTACATATGGCATCATCGTGGGGTGGCTTTTTAATTTTTACTTTCATTGGTGGCGCACTTTTCTTCCTTTCACAGCAAACCGGTGAAGAGAGTCAGCGTATTATGTCGGGCTTTGCATTATTGTTTTTGTATATGCTTACGCCTCTTGAAACCTTACTTGCCAACATACCCAGAGCATTTGCTGCGCAAGCCTCTGCTAACACCATTAAGACACTAAGTGATGAGCTGGTCAATGAGGATGAGAGTCGGGTACCAGCACTTGCAAGTTTTGAACGCATTCAATTACAGTCGCTATGTCATCGCTACTATCATGAGCAAAGTGACGATATATTTTCATTGCAGCCGATTGATATTGGGTTTAAAAAGGGTGAGTTGATTTACCTAGTTGGTGGTAACGGCAGTGGCAAGACTACTTTTGCTAAAGTACTGTGCGGCCTATATGAAGCTGATGAAGGGCAGATCAAAGTAGATAATCAAGCGATCACATGCACTGATTTAGATGGCTATCGGCAGTTATTTAGCACCGTGTTTGGTGACTATTACCTATTTGATCGCCTGTTAAACGTGCCATGTGAACAATTGGAGCAAAAAGGTAACGCGCTAATTCGTAAGCTGAATCTACATCATAAGGTAAGTATCGAAGCTGGCCGTTTTACCACGCAGCGTCTTTCTCAGGGTCAGCGCAAGCGCCTTGCACTGGTCGTTGCTTATTTAGAGGATCGACCATTTTACTTATTTGATGAATGGGCTGCTGATCAAGACCCTGTTTTCAAAGATGTATTTTACCGAGAGTTGTTGCCAGAGCTGAGAGACAAAGGAAAAACAGTACTTGTCATCACTCATGATGATAAATACTTTGCTTTGGCGGATAGATTACTCAAGATGGAAAATGGCTGTTTAACAGAGGTAACACCATCAGCTGTTACACCAATGCCAACGCTCGCTTAATACCAATTTGACTTAATACTTACTCAATTTGAAGGAGTAAATCTGACGCTAACAGCGTTAAAAGTTCCTCGTTTAGAACAACTAAATAGCAAAATTTTTGCCTTGCCTACACGGATGTAGGTACCTTGGCGATAGCTGGACGCGTTAGCGGGGTTATCGACAAGATTTTCTGGCCTCAAAATAGACCACTTAATTAAGCAAATTGGTATAACTTTCCTATTCCCTTAACTTTAATTGGCCGTTGCGATCCCCAACGGTCAATTATCAACATATCTTGTTGCTATTTGTAGAAAACCTCTGACATCAATATTTCAGATCAGTTACCCTGTAATAACTATCCAGTAAATTCAGTAGCGAGCATGAACGTATTCGACAACATTTATCAAAGAGCTGCTCAGCGCAAAGGTTCGGAAGCGGCACTTGTAGCAAAATTAAGTAAACCATTAAGTCCAGAAAGCCTACGTGCGCTCAGTGATGACCAGTGGCTGGAGGAATTTACCCGTAAAGTATTTCAAAGTGGCTTTTATTGGTCTGTCGTTGACAACAAGTGGGAAGGATTTAGAGAAGTTTTTTGGCAGTTCTCCGTCGACAAGTTACTGATGATGTCACCAGAAATGTATGAGCAGCGTAGTCAAGATGAACGTATCATTCGTAATGCCAAAAAAGTGAAAAGTATCGCTGATAATTGTCATATGATTTTTGAAGTACAGCAGCAGTATGGCCGCTTTAGTGAGTTTGTTGCTAGCTGGCCTGAAGATAATATTGTTGGATTATGGTTGTATCTGAAAAAACATGGTGCGCGTTTGGGTGGTAATACAGGTCCTTACGCACTGAGAGTTTTGGGAAAAGACACCTTTTTGTTGAGTAAAGATGTAGAAACGGTACTGCGCGCAGAAGCTATTATTGATGGTGGGCTACAAAGCCAAAAGTCATTATTAGCAGCACAACAATTTTTCAATGAAATGCGTCAGTATAGTGGTTTCAGTCTACAAGAATTAAGCCAAATCGTAGCGATGAGCGTAGGTGAAAACGTTCGCTAGTGAAAGAGGGAGAAAGTTGGATGGCGTTTTTTCAGCCCTATCAAGGCACAGAGCTGCTTTTTGATGAGCAGCCTACAAAATTTAATCAACCCGTTTTGCTGTTAAAGCATGCTCCTTTATTGGAGAAGTTGGGTCTTAGTCATGTTGACGATATAGCACTGGCTGCATTGTTGAGTGGCCAGCAACCGCTTGGAGAGATTAAGCCGGCGAGCCTAGCATACAGTGGTCATCAATTTGGTCAATTTAACCCACTGCTAGGAGATGGTCGCGCTCACCTTATTGGTGGGGTTAAACTTGAAGATGGCACACAATATGACCTGCACTTAAAAGGCTCTGGTGCAACGCGGTTCTCGCGTGGTGGTGATGGTTTTTGTGCGCTGGGCCCTGCTGTCAGGGAGTTTATAATGAGTCAGGCGATGGCTGCGCTTGGGGTGCCAACAACAGAGTGCTTATCGGTAGTCACAACCGGCCATCAAGTTTATCGTCAAACTGAGGTGCCTGGTGCTGTGGTGTGTCGTGTGGCTAAGAGTCATATTCGTATCGGCACTTTGCAATATCTTGCCACTCAAGAGAATCAGGCGGGGCTATGGCAACTGTTACAGCAGCTAGGTGTGCAATTATTTGACGGTTTAGCGGTGCGCTCGGAGCGTGATGTGCTTGAACTGTTCCGTGAGGTATGTGAGCAGCTGGTGGACTTGGCGGTAGAGTGGATGCGAGTAGGCTTTATTCATGGCGTCATGAACACAGACAATATTTTGCTCAGTGGTGAAACCATAGACTATGGTCCGTGCGCCATGATGGAAAAGTTTGATTTTAACGCAGTATATAGCTCAATTGATAGGCAGGGGCGTTATGCGTTTGGTAATCAACCAAATATCATGAACTGGAATTGTGCGCGACTGGCGGAGTCCTTGTTGGTGTTATGGCAAGATGAGCAGCAGGGTATCGCTGCACTAAGCCAAATATTGACAGAGTTTTCAGAGTCTTTTAATCGTAAATATAAAGACATGTGGGCGGCAAAGTTAGGAATTGACGAGTGGCACGATGCCGATGATGTTTTACTTGCCGACTTGCTCAAGCTAATGACTGAGCATTCACTTGACTTTACTAATACCTTTGCAGCGCTTACGAACACTTTGCTTGGAAACCCAAATAAGACCTTACAAATACCCAGTGAACTGGATAGTTGGCAGCAACGTTGGCAACAAAGGCGTGCATCAGATGATGTCGCGACGCACTTGATGAGTCAAGCAAATCCAATTTTGATCCCTCGAAACGCACTGGTAGAAGCAGAGATTGAACAGTTTAATCAGAGTGGGTCGAGTGAATCGCTTGATGRTTGGCTACTGGCACTCAACAGCCCTTACGAATATAAGGACTATCCTGAGATGTGGATGAAGGCATCCACACCCGCACACTATAAAACTTTTTGTGGAACCTAAATGGCAAAAAATCAGCTTTCTTGGCAAGAGATCAAAGATAAGGTACTTGAGCAAAAGCGCCCACTAATTTCAGCGCATATTATTGCGTTGTTTGCGGCCTTGGTCAGTGTGCCCATTCCGTTAATGATGCCGCTGCTAGTGGATGAAGTGCTACTTAACACGCCAGGCCCTGCCGTGAATTGGATGAACTCAATACTGCCACAGCATTGGCACCAGCCCAGCGCTTATATCATTGTTATTTTGCTGGCTGTTATTGCCATGCGACTTGCTAGTTTAGTATTGGGGGTGATGCAGTCTCGACAATTCACAATTATTGGCAAGGGGATCAGTTATGAGATCCGTGAACGCTTACTTTCTCACTTGCCTAAGGTGCAACTCAAAGAGTATGAAAGTCAAGGTGGCGCGGCTATTAGTTCGCGCTGTATCACAGATGTGGAAACATTAGATAAGTTTATTAGCCAGACCTTGTCTCGCTTTTTGATAGGGTTACTGACCATCGTTGGTACTGCTTCTATTTTACTGTGGATTGATTGGGTGCTTGGACTGGTTATTTTGCTACTTAATCCTGCGGTTATCTATTTTTCTCGGCAATTTGGTAAACATGTCAAAGAGCTAAAAAAAGAAGAAAATGCAGCGTTTGAGGCATTACAAACAGCGTTAGTAGAGACGTTAGATGCAATTTCTCAATTAAAAGCGGTACGTCGTGAAGGCACTTACTTTGAACAAGTTAAAGTAGCTGCCAAAGATCTCAAACATTTTGCTGTGCAGTCACAATGGAAAACGGATGCCGTTAATCGCCTAAGCTTTACAGTGTTTTTGGTTGGGTTCGAGTTTTTCCGTGCTGTTGCCATGTTTATGGTGGTGTTTTCTGACTTAACCGTAGGGCAGATATTTGCGGTATTTGGATACCTATGGTTTATGATGGGACCGGTTCAGGAAATCTTGGGTATTCAATATGCTTATTATGGGGCATCAGCGGCATTAACGCGGCTCAATCAAGTATTTAATTTTGCCACCGAGACACAGTATCCTGCAACGCATTCGGTGTTTGATTCTGCTCAAGTGGATATTAAGTTCAACAATATTGATTTTGCCTATGTTGCAGAGCAGCCCGTACTAAAACAAGTTTCTTTACACATTCCAGCAGGTAAGAAAGTGGCTCTGGTGGCGGTCTCTGGTGGGGGGAAATCAACATTAGTGCAGCTGCTGTTAGGATTATATGAAAAGCAAAGTGGCGATATTCACATTAATGACACACCAGTAGAGCAAATTGGCTATGACGCTGTGAGAGATAATATTGTCACTGTATTACAACAACCCATGCTCTTTAATGCCAGTATTCGTGAAAATCTGGCAATGGGAAGAACAGTAGCTGATGATGTGCTTTGGCAGGCGTTACAAGTTGCAGAACTTGCCAGTACTGTAATGATGTTGGAAGACAAGTTAGACGCCCAAGTCGGTCGCAATGGTATTAAATTATCAGGTGGACAGAAACAGCGACTTGCCATCGCCCGTATGGTTGTCGCAGATCCAAAAGTGGTGGTATTGGATGAAGCAACATCAGCGCTTGATATTGAAACAGAAGCCAAAATTCATCGTAATTTACAGGCTTTCTTAGCGAGCAGAACCACACTGATCATCGCCCATCGCTTGAGTGCAATTAAACAAGCCGACTTAATTTATGTGCTTGATGACGGTTCTGTATCCCAATATGGAGCGCATGATGAACTATTACAGGAACAGGGGCTTTACCGTATCTTGTTTGGCCATCAGCATTAATGGATATTTGGCGAAAATTCTGGATGTAACGTTAAGTAAACATTAATAGACCAGCTAATATTATCTTTGCAACGTAATCAGTCTGCGCATTATCTGATAAACTGTCAGAGTCAATACTCAATGCGTTAACTAACAGAGATGGGAAGGAATGATGAAAATTAAAACTTTGAGCTTACTAGTTGCGATGGCAGTATCAGCCACTGCACATGCAAATACCACCGAGCCAACTGAAGGCGTATATCTTGGTGTATTTGGTGACTACTATGATGCCGACTGGCAAAATCACCGCGACATGGCTGGTTTAGATGTTGAGGACTCAACGGGTTGGGGGGCTGAAATTGGCTACCGCTTTGATAAGTTTTGGAGCGGTCGTATTGAATATGCAGACATGGACTTTGATTTAGGTGGGATCAGTAATGGTTCGCTTGACGCTGAGCGCTATGGTATCGATGGTCTATATCACTTTGATGGTGGCCCATTCTACGGTCTAGTTGGTTTGAAAAAAATGAACTTAGATGCCATTTCAGATAACACCTTCGCAAACTTAGGTGCGGGTGTACGTCACCACTTTACTGAGCACCTATTTTTAAATGCTGAAGCTGCTGTGTATCAGGGGTTAGAAGCTGGTTTTACTGATGTAGGTGGTAAAATTGGTATTAACTACTCGTTCGGTAGTGCAGGTAAATCAGAAGCAGTTGCACCAGCTCCAGCACCTGTTGTTGCACAAGCACCGCAAGACAGTGATAAAGATGGCGTAGTGGATAGCGAAGATAAATGCGCAAATACACCAATGACGGATGCAGTTGATGCGTCTGGCTGTACTTTGTATGAAACGAAAGAAGACAAAGTGAGCCTGCTAGTGCGTTTCCCACACGATGATGCCACTTTCTCTCAGCAATATGTCGATGACATCAATGCTGTAGCCAAGTTCTTAAAAGAACATAAAAACGCAGACGTTTTGATTGAAGGTCACGCGTCAGCTGTCGGTGATGCTGATTACAACCAACAACTGTCTGAGCGCCGCGCGAAAAACGTTGCTGAAAAACTCGTTGATATGGGTATAGATTCAATGCGTATTACCACTGTGGGTTACGGTGAGGAGCGTTTGAAGAATCCAGCGAATACGCTAAAAGCACATGCGGAAAACCGCCGTGTAGAAGCGCATGTTTCTTCTAAAGAAAAAGTAAAAGTTAAGCGTTAATGTTCACTTAACTTATGCGAAAAGGCTCCTATTGGAGCCTTTTTTGATCCAATTAATTGCGCGCTTTTACAAAATTTAAATGATTCTCGTTTGACTAATATTCATCAAAATATACTTGTTCCACTATGCTTATTCATAGTATTTATAGTGACTATAAGGCGAGGTATCGCATGCAAGATTTTCATCTATACTCAAAGACCTTATAATTGTTCATTATATTTTATGGTCAAGGGAATGGTTCAGCCGGTTTCACTAATAACCGCAGCCAGATCATTTACTTGTCTGTCCACGTCACCAAGAGGGCAATATTGTGCTTCAAGAATATCGTAAACACGTAGAAGAGCGTGCCGCGCAAGGTATCGTGCCTAAGCCGTTAGACGCGCAGCAAACTGCTGACCTTATCGAATTATTAAAAACTCCACCGGCTGGTGAAGAAGAGTTTATTGTTGATCTATTCATTAACCGTGTACCGCCAGGTGTAGATGACGCGGCTTATGTAAAAGCGGGCTTTTTGGCTGCGGTAGCGAAAGGCGAAGCTGAATCACCACTTATTTCAAAAGAGTATGCAGCTGAGCTACTTGGTACCATGCTAGGTGGTTATAACATCGCGCCAATGATTGACCTGTTAGACGATGCAACACTTGCACCTATCGTTGCTAAAGGTTTATCTCATACACTACTGATGTTTGACGCATTCTACGACGTAGAAGAAAAAGCAAAAGCTGGCAACGAGTTTGCTAAGCAAGTTATTGAATCATGGGCAAATGCAGAATGGTTCCTTGAGAAGCCAGCGGTTGCAGACAAAATTTCTGTAACTGTATTCAAAGTAACGGGTGAGACAAACACAGATGACTTGTCTCCAGCTCCAGACGCTTGGTCTCGTCCAGATATCCCATTACACGCACTGGCTATGCTTAAAAACGAGCGTGATGGTATCAACCCAGACAAACCTGCTGAAGTAGGTCCTATCGCACAGCTTGAAGCGCTGAATGGTAAAGGTTTACCGCTAGCATACGTGGGTGATGTTGTTGGTACCGGTTCATCTCGTAAATCTGCAACTAACTCAGTACTTTGGTTCATGGGTGATGACATCCCATTCGTACCAAACAAGCGCGTTGGCGGTGTTTGTCTAGGTGGTAAAATTGCACCTATCTTCTTCAACACCATGGAAGATTCAGGTGCACTACCTATTGAACTTCCAGTTGACGAGCTAAACATGGGCGACCAAATCGACATCTTCCCATACGAAGGTGTAGTTAAGCGTCACGGTACAGACGAAGTTATCTCGACGTTCTCACTAAAATCAGACGTAATTCTTGATGAAGTGCGTGCTGGTGGTCGTATTCCACTTATCATCGGTCGCGGTCTAACAGACAAGGCACGTACCTCTCTTGGTCTTGAAGCTGAAGACATCTTCCGTAAGCCAAAACTAGTGGCGGATTCTGGAAAGGGCTTTACCCTTGCACAGAAAATGGTAGGTAAAGCATGTAACATGCCGGGTGTACGCCCAGGTCAATACTGTGAACCAACAATGACAACGGTAGGTTCTCAGGATACCACGGGTCCTATGACGCGTGATGAGCTTAAAGATCTTGCTTGTCTTGGCTTCTCTGCTGACCTGACAATGCAGTCATTCTGCCACACATCAGCTTATCCTAAGCCAATCGACGTAAACACACACCACACACTTCCTGATTTCATCATGAACCGTGGCGGTGTATCGCTACGTCCAGGTGACGGTGTTATCCACTCATGGCTAAACCGTATGCTACTACCTGATACAGTAGGTACAGGTGGTGACTCACATACTCGTTTCCCGTTAGGTATTTCATTCCCAGCAGGTTCTGGTGCGGTAGCATTTGCAGCTGCAACAGGTGTAATGCCACTTGATATGCCTGAGTCAATCCTTGTTCGCTTTAAAGGTGAAATGCAGCCAGGTATCACACTACGTGACCTAGTACACGCTATCCCTTACTATGCAATTCAGCAAGGTCTATTGACGGTTGAGAAAAAAGGTAAGATCAACGAATTCTCTGGTCGTATCCTTGAAATCGAAGGTGTTGAACATCTAACTGTTGAGCAAGCGTTCGAACTATCTGACGCTTCTGCAGAGCGTAGTGCAGCAGGTTGTACTGTTAAACTTTCACAAGCGTCTATTGAAGAGTACCTAAACTCTAACATCGTGATGCTTAAGTGGATGATCTCTGAAGGCTATGGTGATGTACGTACTATTGAGCGTCGTATCACTAAGATGCAAGAGTGGTTAGCAAACCCAGAGCTAATGACAGCAGACGCGGATGCAGAATACGCGCACACTATTGAGATTGACCTTGCAGATATCAAAGAGCCAATCCTTTGTGCACCGAATGACCCTGATGACGCACGTTTACTTTCAGCGGTAACCGGTGAGAAAATCGATGAAGTATTCATCGGTTCTTGTATGACTAACATCGGTCACTTCCGTGCAGCTGGTAAACTACTAGATAACTTCGGTGGTCGTCTACCAACGCAACTATGGGTTGCTCCACCAACGAAGATGGACCGCGATCAGTTAACTGACGAAGGTTACTACGGTATTTATGGCCGTGTAGGTGCACGTATCGAAACGCCTGGATGTTCACTATGTATGGGTAACCAAGCACGTGTTGCTGATAAAGCAACAGTGGTGTCTACCTCTACTCGTAACTTCCCTAACCGCCTAGGTACAGGTGCGAATGTATTCCTTGCATCAGCAGAACTTGCAGCTGTCGCTGCTATTCTTGGTAAATTACCAACACCTGCTGAATATCAAGAGTATGCAGAGAAAATCAATGCAACGGCTGCTGACACGTACCGTTACTTGAACTTCCACAAGATGCCTCAGTACACTAAGAAAGCAGACTCAGTGATCATTCAACAAGCAGTTTAATTACGCGTTTAGAATACATTGAGATAAAAAGCCAGCACTTGCTGGCTTTTTTTATGCGCATAAAACGCTCGAGTTAAATGGTGTTATCAAGCTTTATTTTAAATCTAGATAAGTAATCTATTAAAGTTGTAATAAGTGGGTTTTTATTGCGTTTTAGTGATTAAAATCCCGTTTTTTTAAACAGTAATTTTCTCTAGTTTTATTAGAATTATCGGCAAATTCTCATCAATGGGCGAGAGGATCATGACAACAGTAAACAACCAGAATTTATTACAACTACGCTTTTTACCACAGCAGCATATTGATGCAGTGAAGCCGTATTTTAGCCAGCTTCCAGACAACCCTTATGCTGATGGCGCATTTAGAAAACGTCGCTACTCGGTGGTAAAGTTCATCAATAATGAAGTAACATTACAGCCGACCAAGGCCTTTGTGCAAGACGACTCAATTAATACCTTTCAAGGCAATGTTGAGCGTGTTTACGAAAACCTAGAACAAGAAATGCTAAATACCGATGGTTTCAAGCATATGCTTGCAGAATTTAAAGCCATGACAGGTATTGCAGATGACACCGATATTGAGGTGCATCAGTTCCGCATGCTGGCGATAGAAAGTGATACACCTCCAGCCCCTGAGGGCGTGCACCAAGATGGCTTTGACCATGTGTGTGTATGTGGTGTTTCGCATGAAAATATTGCTGGTGGTGAATTATTGGTATACGAGCATAAAGAAGCCGAGCCATGTTTTAAAATGGAAATCAAAGATGGTCTATTTGCACTGGTGAATGACCGTGAAGTGTGGCATAACGCAACACCAATGAATAAGCTAGATGCCGAGCAAGTCGGTTACCTAGATTGCTTCGTGTTTACAGCCTAAGAGGGTAGTATGGATTTAAATCAAGTGCGTCGTCAGTTTCCTGCGTTGATGCAAAGTGTCGGCGGGACTGCTCCTATTTTTCTAGATGGCCCAGGTGGCTCTCAAGTACCACAATCTGTGTTGAGCGCGATGTCAGCCTACCTTGGTTACTTCAACTCCAACTTGGGTGGCGCATTTTTCTCAAGCGACAAAACGGTCAGTTTAATGAATGAAGCCCGCCAAGCGGTGGCGGACTTTTTGAATGCACCGAGTGTTGAGCAAATCGTTTTTGGTGCCAACATGACTAGCCTTGCATTCAGCTTTAGCCGAGCCGTATCACGTGATTGGCAAGTTGGCGATGAAGTTATTGTGACCAATGCAGATCACTATTCAAATGTATCTTCATGGCGTCAAGCTGCTGAAGATAAAGGGGCGACTGTACACACAGTTAAGGTAAACGAAACCGACTGTACGCTTGATTTGGCACAGCTAGAAGGGTTATTAAATCATAACACGAAGTTAGTTGCTGTTACGTATGCCTCTAATACCACAGGCTCAATCAATGACATCAAGCGCATTGTCGAGCGTGCGCACCAAGTTGGTGCGTTAGTGTTTGTTGATGCTGTTCACTATGCGCCACATGAATTACTTGATGTTCAAGCACTAGACTGTGATTTCCTTGCATGCTCAGCCTATAAGTTCTTCGGCCCACATGTTGGTATCGTTTATGGCAAACGAGAGCATCTAGAAGGCTTTACACCATATAAAGTAGAGCCTGTAAAAGATATTATCCCTTATCGTTGGGAAACGGGTACTCAGAGCTTTGAAGGAATAGCAGGTGTGGTGGCTGCCATAGACTATATCGCCTCTTTAAGCGAAATGAGTGCCGATACGCCGCGCCGTGATAAGTTAGTGGAAGCCTTTGCACGCATCAAAGCGCACGAGACGCAACTGAGCCAACATTTCTTGACGCGTTTAGCGGAGTTTAAGCAAATTAAGCTATTTGGTATCGCATCGCTTGATAGGTTAGCAGAGCGTACACCAACGTTTGCGCTGACATTTGACGGCATTGCACCTCGTGAGGTTTCTGAGTTTTTAGGTGCAAAACACATGTGTGTATGGGATGGTCACTTTTACGCGCAAGGGTTATGTGAGCAACTAGGCGTAATGGACAAAGGCGGTGTTGTTCGCATCGGCTGTATGCACTACAACACGATTGCTGAGTTAGATCGACTATTTGATGCCTTTAGTGAATTATTAGCGTAAGTCGTATCAACATAATGGGAGCCAAGGCTCCCATTATTTATTTCCCAACAAGATCACATGGAATCGTGTTTGTTGGAAGCTAATTTGATACGCTCATATTAGCGAACTCAAAGAGAAGGAAGCACTCATTGGTAAAGGATATAAATAATATCGGCAAGATAGTGGCCATACCGGTATGTTGTGGACTGTTAACCATTTTAATGATTTATGCGTATCAGTTTCCGGTTCCGATGGTTGGGATGGTCAATGAAACGGATTTAACAAGTTCGGATTTTTGGTGTACGGCAGTACTCGGTTATCTCTTTTACGGATTTATCTGCTTTACTATCCCGCTGATGATGCTTATTCAGTATGTCATTTCAAAGTCAAAGTGGATTACAAATCACAGCGGGCAAGACAAGCTGCTTTGGTGTAGTGCCATTCTTTTATGTTTTGCTTGGGCTGCTTTACTTAGTCAGTTACACCTTCAATAAAGGCATTAAGCTTTGCAATACGATGACTCATGCCTTCAATCAGCTTGTCTTTAATTTTTTCTCGGATCACATTGGGCAAGCGCGTAAGAGCATCAGGAGTAATAGCTAATATAATGCTGTCTTTTACCGCTTGTGCACTGGTGCTGCGCTCTCGGTTTGTGATAAATGCGCCTTCACCTAAGAACTCTCCGGGTCCGACTTTGCCTAAGTCATGAGCGGCATCTTGTTTAAAAATCAAAAATTCGCCGCTTAATACAATATAAAGACGATTGTCTTTTTCAAAGCGTTTAAAGGCGTGGCGCTGCTGTGGTACCAGATATAGATGGCTAAAAGACTCCAAGAGCACCTGACGCTCTGCCAAGGTAAATTCTTTAAAAAAGGCTAAGCGATTAATAATCTCTAGCTGTTTTATCAGTGGGACATTTTCAAGTAACTTCATGCAAATGATTTATCATCTAAACTTAATCTTGAATATTGCGTTCTTTTAGCTTTCGCGTCAACGTGTTGCGTCCCCAACCTATCTTTAATGCAGCATCTTGCTTGTGACCATGGCATGCATGCAGTGCTGATTTTATTAAACGCGTCTCCAATTGTGCCTGTATATCTGGCCAAATATGATCTTTGCCTTTACGCAGTTCCGTATCAAGCCAAGATTGAAAAGCATCAAGCCAATGGGCTTGCTCAGCGGCTTCGAGTTGCTGTGGTTGCGCTAGTTCCTCTGGTAAGTCAGCAGCAGTAACAAGCTCACCAGGGGCCATTACTGTTAGCCAACGACAGGTATTTTCAAGCTGGCGAACATTACCAGGCCAATGATACGCCTGCATTTTTTGTAAGGCTTGTGTGGAGATAATTTTAGGATCAGCTTTTAGCTCTTTGGCACTTTTTGCTAAAAAATGGTCGCATAGTGCTGCAATGTCCTCAGGTCTTTCCCTAAGTGCCGGTAGCTTGAGACGTACAACGTTAAGGCGGTGAAACAAATCTTCACGGAATTTGCCCTGTTTTACCAGTGCTTCTAGGTTTTGGTGTGTGGCAGCTACAATTCGAACATCGACTTTAACACTGTTGTGGCCTCCGACGCGATAAAACTCGCCATCAGCAAGGACTCGCAATAATCGAGTTTGCACATCCAATGGCATATCACCAATTTCGTCAAGGAACAAAGTACCGCCATCTGCTTGTTCAAAACGTCCTCTACGCATGCTATCGGCCCCAGTGAAAGCCCCTTTTTCATGACCGAAAAGCTCAGACTCAACAAGATCTTTTGGTATAGCAGCCATATTGAGCGCAATAAACGCAGCATCTTTGCGCGGACTATGATTATGCAGTGCACCTGCTACTAACTCTTTACCTGATCCGGACTCACCGTTGATGAGTACACTCATACTCGATGCTGAGAGTTTTCCAATGGCGCGAAACACCTCTTGCATGGCCGGTGCTTCGCCTATGATATCCGGGCTAGTCGCTTTGCTATTTGTGCGTTTGTGTTTTTTAGTCTGTTGACTGGCACGAAATGCTCGTTGCACCAGTGACACTGCTTCGTTTAAGTCAAAAGGTTTGGCAAGATATTCGAAAGCGCCTTTTTTGAACGCATTGACAGCGGAGTCTAAATCAGAATGCGCTGTCATAATGATGACAGGCAAAGTTGGGTGTAGACTCGCTATCTTGTCTAATAAGGCCATACCATCAATGCCTGGCATACGTACATCTGAAATCAGCACTGCGGGTTGCTCATATTCAAGCGCAGTTAACACGTCCTGAGCACTGGCGAAGCTTTCGGTTTCAAACTCTGCTCGCTTTAATGCTTTTTCTAAAACAAATCTAATTGAAGCGTCATCATCGACTAACCACACTGATTTCATTGCACGGTTCCTGTTTCGGTGTTGTCAAAGGGAAGGTAGATACTAAATTCAGTGTGTCCCGGCCAACTATCGCATTCGATAAACCCTTGGTGTTGCTCCACCAGCGTTTGTGCAATAGACAGCCCAAGCCCTGAGCCACCTTCTTTGTTCGTTATCATCGGGAAAAATAACGTTTCTTTTACCTCTTCTGCGATACCCGGACCATTATCGCTGATCCGCACAAGTAGCGCTTTTTTAAGCAGCCGCTCGCCATGATGCAGACGATGCTTAATACGCGTTGTGATGGTAATAGTGCCATCATGTTGTAGTGCTTGTTGAGCATTACGAAGCATATTGAGTAGCACCTGCTGGATTTTCGCCTGATCTATCACTATGGCTGGGATACTGGGATCATAATCCTTCACTAATTTGATCTCTGCATCGCGCTCCAAGGTAGTGAGCTTAATTACCGACTCTAGTGCTTGGTGTATATTACACGGCGCTTTTTGTGGTAATTGGTTTGGCCCAAGTAACTTGTCTACAAGTTCTCTGAGCCTGTCAGCTTGCTCAATGATAAGTGCTGCGCATTCTTCCCGTTCTTGCTGATCTGTTTCATACTGCAATAATTGCGCCGCACCTCTAATGCCACCAAGAGGGTTTTTTATCTCATGTGCTAAACCACGGATCAAATTTCTTGCTGCTTGAAACTGGTGCATCTGATTCGATGCTTGATCATAGCGCAGGGCGTCATCAACACGGCGGCACTCTAGTAATATATATGCTTGATCTGACTGCAATATCCGCCTTGCATGAAGGCTTAATGTTGCGACCCGGTTATCGACAAACACCACGTCAACCCTGTGCTGCTGGCAATCAACACCATCTTGGAGTACATATTTGGAGAGCCTTGGTAGGTCAATATGATGGTGGTTAAAGATATTATCAATGGCCAATCCAGTGAGGCGCTTAGTACTTAACCCTAACAGCTCACTGCTGCTGTAATTCGCAAAGCAAATAGTAAGGTTATGGTCGAGCACTAAAATTGCAGTCGAAAGAGATTGCCACACTTTTTCTAAGTCAATTGAATTGTTTTGATCCATTTGTGTTCACCGTGCACCAAGTTGGTGCAATGAGAATAGCACAGTGTGTTACACATGTACGAAAATTATTATCCTGCCCAATACATTCATCGTTTTGAGCTTGCTCTTACTTATCCATTAATAAATCATGCCAACTTGATAAGGCGCTAATCCGTAATTGCTTACTTAACACCAGCTAGTTTGGATGCAATGAGTTTGCCTACCCAAAGGGGTGGTAAGCAACACACGTAGAAGGGGTTATTTTTGGAGGATCAGTTATTTACTGTGTTGCGATGTAAATAGAACTTATGCTCATTACTTTGGGCGACAACTTGACCTTTTTGATTGAAGACTTTTAGTACTAGCGCATGTTCACCACGATGTATATTGCGCAGCGAAAACTGAGCATTGGACTGTTTTGGTCCAGTTGCCTCACCATTTAGATAAAGCTGTACACTTAACCCCTGAGTAAACCTAGGTTCCACAGAGCCTGTGACATATACGCTACCGCTGTTGTCACGAATGGTTTGTTCATTTTCAGGGGAGGTTATCTTAGCTTGATAAGTAATGGTTGGTGTAGTATCAGATTGTGATGCTAAAACTTTTGTATCGATGCTTGGCATGGTTAATATGTTCGAGTGTAGTTTGACCTCTTTAGAGCCAGGTTTCGGTATATCAGAATAAACCCAATGCCCGTTTTTATCTTTCCAGCGATAGATTTTAGGGTTGGACTCGGCAGTAGCATCAATGCTTATTATGGTTAGCATCATGCTAACCGAACAAAAAATACCCCACTGACGCACCACAACTCTCCAAACTACATAACTCATCATACTTTAGTATAGAGTACTTTGAATTGCGAGTTTAGGCTTATACTAATTAGCCTGAATACTTGCTCAATTTGAAGGAGTAAACCTGACGCTAACCGCGTTAAAACTTCTTCTTTAGAACAACTAAATAGCGAAATTATTGGTTAGTTATCGACAAGATTTTCTCGCTTCAACATAGACCACTTAATTAAGCTAATTGGTATAATATGCTGAGTTTTTGCTTATCAAATGCGCTTTCGGCCGAATTTTATAGCGGTGAATAAAAAAGCCCGCATAAGCGGGCTTGAGAACACATATGATTAAGAGTGCCAGAAACACATAATGCGTTTAGGCTCTACAAGCTCAATATCTGCGCATTGAGCCAAGTAGCAGGTTTACTACAGAGCTTATACGCTGTAGTACATTTCGAACTCAACAGGGTGAGTTGTCATGTTTAATTTTTCAACTTCTTTTGACTTAAGCGTGATGTAAGCATCAATTAAGTCGTCAGTGAATACGCCACCTTGAGTTAAGAACTCGCGGTCAGCATCTAGCGCAGCAAGTGCTTCATCAAGTGAAGAAGCAACGGTAGGGATCTCAGCTGCTTCTTCTGCTGGCAAGTCATATAGATCTTTATCCATTGCATCACCAGGGTGGATCTTATTCTTGATACCATCTAGGCCAGCCATTAACATTGCAGAGAAAGCAAGGTATGGGTTTGCAGTTGGATCTGGGAAGCGTACCTCAATACGACGCGCTTTTTCTGATGGCACCACTGGAATACGGATTGATGCAGAGCGGTTACGTGCAGAGTATGCAAGCATTACTGGCGCTTCAAATCCTGGTACTAAACGCTTGTATGAGTTAGTTGATGCGTTAGCAAAGGCGTTTATTGCTTTAGCGTGCTTGATGATACCGCCGATGTAATAAAGTGCATCTTCAGATAGACCGCCGTATTTATCGCCAGCAAAAATGTTTTTACMATCTTTCGCTAATGATTGGTGGCAGTGCATCCCTGAACCGTTATCGCCAACAATAGGTTTAGGCATAAACGTTGCTGTTTTGCCGTATAGATGTGCCATGTTGTGAATAACATACTTCATTTCTTGGATTTCATCTGCTTTTAGCACCATAGTGTTAAAGCGAGTTGCAATCTCATTTTGGCCAGCGGTTGCCACTTCATGGTGGTGCGCTTCAACTACCTGACCCATTTCTTCTAACACGAGGCAAGTAGCGCTACGCCAGTCTTGCGAAGAGTCAACAGGTGCAACTGGGAAGTAGCCGCCCTTAACACCTGGGCGATGACCTGTGTTGCCACCTTCGTAATCTTTGTCCGAGTTCCAACATGCTTCTTCTGCATCGATTTTATACATTGAACCAGACATGTCTGTTTTAAACTTAACATCGTCAAATAAGAAAAATTCTGGCTCTGGGCCGAATAAAACCGTATCTGCGATACCCGTTGAGCGCATGTATTCTTCAGCGCGCTTTGATACTGAGCGAGGGTCGCGTTCGTAGCCTTGATGTGTATTTGGCTCAACCACGTCACAACGTACAATAAGGGTTGTTTCTTCTGCGAATGGGTCTAGCTTTGCGCTTTGTGCATCAGGCATAAGCACCATGTCAGATTCGTTGATGCCTTTCCAACCAGCAATAGATGAGCCGTCAAACATCTTGCCGTCTTCAAAGAAATCTTCATCGGCTTGATGGTGTGGGATAGATACGTGTTGTTCTTTACCTTTTGTATCAGTAAAACGTAAATCAACAAATTTTACGTCGTGCTCTTTAATAAAATCTAAAACCGATTGTGACATGTGTCCTCCGACTCGTTGGGTTATTTTGCTGCAATGTACTGCAATTGAACACAGATAAGCTTGATCTGTGCCAAAGTTTTATCAGTATGATAAGTAAAGGCTTTTTAAGTATTTCATGACGTGTTAATTGTTGTGTTGCACCAATTTGGTGCTCTGTTGCTACACGGTGGTGCGCAAGTGTAGTGCTGTTCGTTCCATGCCTTTATTACTTTTACCTATAATTGAATGTGGGTGCTAGCTTTCGCTGTGAGTAACGACCTATTCTGTAGTTATCGCCGTTCTCTATCAATTCGCTTTGTAGCACGCTGCTAATTTCGAATTCAGATTAGTTGAAGAACCTCTGTTAGGCAAAATGATTGGGCTGATATTTTGATAAAAAGTGCAACATGCGACTTCATTACTACTGGTCTCAAGGAGTAACGAGATCAGTGTGAAATCGCTATATCCTACTATGTCTCTGATCTATAAGGCGGCTTTAGGGGCCTTAGCGCGTTTAGCATTTGGATAGGGTGGGCAGCGCTTAATTAGCGTGTCTGCTGCGCAGCCCTACATAGATGTGGGGGAAGGTGACTTTGCATGAGCATCAAGTCTTTATCATCTGACTCACATAAAATAACTATGCTACGCAAGCTCTGCCTTGCATTGATACCAAGTAAACTGATGCGACAATAATACCAATTTGACTTAATACTTGCTCAATTTGAAGGAGTCAATCTGGCGCTAACAGCGTTAAAAACTTCTTATTTAGAACAACTAAATAACAAAATTTTTGCTTTGCTTACACGGAGGTAGGTACCTTGGCGATAGCAGGACGCGGTAGCGGGGTTATCGACAAGATTTTCTCACCTCAACATAGACCACTTAATTAAGAAAATTGGTATTACCCAGCACGCATGCCCGTGTTGAGATACTTTTGATTTCCGAATACTTTTAAAACGCATCAACCAGTGTAGGGTGAGCTGTTTGCGCTTGTGGAGCCAGTATTTTTCCATCTAACAGATGTAGCTTGCGTGTTGCCATATCTGCATACCTGGGATCGTGCGTCACCATGCACAGTGTTGTGCCTTCCAAGTTTAGTGTTTTAAGCATATCCATTACCGCATCCCCATTTTTAGAATCGAGGTTACCTGTCGGCTCATCCACAAGCAGTAAAGCAGGGTTACCTACCAAGGCTCTGGCAATCGCTATCCGCTGTTGTTGTCCACCAGATAATTGATTAGGGCGGTGCTTTGTACGATGTGCCATATCGACTTTTGTTAGGCAGCTCATTACTGCCTGGTCAATGTCCGAGTTACTCATTGGGTTTTGACGGTAGCGTAATGGTAGCGCAATATTGTCATACACAGAGAGTTCGTCGATTAGATTAAAAGACTGAAATATAAATCCAATTTTTTCATTTCTGATATGTGCGGCAGCGGTCAAGCTAAGTTGGCTGACTTCTGTACCTTCAATAACATAACTCCCTGTGCTGGGCATATCGAGTAACCCGAGGATGGAGAGTAGAGTGGACTTACCGCAGCCAGATGGGCCACAAATTGAAACAAAATCACCTTTGTAAATCTCGAGGTTGATTCCACGTAGAGCGTGTGTCTCCATTTCTTCAGTGCTAAATACTTTGGTAATATCTGACATCTTTAAAATCGTTTCTTTCATAACTTTGTCCTAATATTGAGGATGACTTACTGCATGATCCGTACTTGTTTTGCATTTTTATAGGTGCTGGTATCGGATAATATAATTTGTTGATTGGGCGAGATGCCGCTTTCAATTTGCAAGAACTTTCCGGCATCAATACCAAAAGAAACTAACTGAGGCACCGCAATATCCTGCTCTAACACAAACAATGTTTGCTGACTATGAGATTGGGTATTACTGGGGCGTTCCACGTATAAAACGTTTTTGAGTTGATGTGTGTTGATCTGTGCATCAACATTAAGTTCAGGCCTTGCTGAATCAGGCACGCCATTGACAAAGGTGAGCTCAACTTCAATCGTTCCCTCTTGGACTTGAGGGCTGATGCGAGTCACTTTTGCTTGTACTTGTTCACGGCGAGTATTGACCACTGCTGATTGACCAACTTGGATTTGCTCTGCTTTGGATTGTGATACTCGAACTAAAGCTTGGAGATCCTTACTGCTCCCGACTTGTGCCAGCTCTTGACCTGCAACTACGCTTTGACCTAGCTCAACGGCTAAACGCTGTAAAACGCCTTCTGTGCCAGCCCGTACGGTTAGTTTTGCTTCCCGCTCTGCTAATCGAGCAAGGATCGAGTGTGCTTGATTGATAAGCTCTTGTGATATGGTTAAATCTTCAGAATGTACCAACTTTAGCTGTGCTATTCTTTGCTCTTGAAGTTTTACCCGCTCGGCAAGCTGCTCCTCCTCAAGTTCTGCCGTCTTGACCTCAATTGCTGGCACTACACCTTGATCTCTTAATGTTTGCTGGGCTTCACGGCGCATAACAAGTGATTGGTGCTGACTGGTTAGTTCAGCTAATGTAGCCATTTCCATCAGTAGCTCACGCTGATTGGCCAGCTTTTGTCGGCGAAAGTTGGCTTGTTGACGATTAAGCTCCATTTCTGCACTTTCCAGCTGTTGCGTGAGATCTGGATCTTGCATCTTTAGAATAATGGTATCGGGCTTAACAGCTCCACCTGGGCGAACAAGTATTTCATATACGGTTGCTGGGTCTTGTGTGGTGATGAGTTTTTGTTTATTTGAGCGCAGGACCCCATAACCATCAACACTGACATTTAAGTCACCTTGTTTTACTTGCCCCACAATGATCGCCTGTCTTTGCAATTTAAAATCATCTGAGGTTGAAAATAGCTCAAGGCTAAGCCAAGCGAATAGGAGCACCATCGACACACCGATGATAAGCCTCACTTTTTGCAAAGGCCTTACTTGCTTTTGCTTTACTACATCCATCATAAGTTACCTTGATTGGTTCGATTAACTTACTTTGAGCAAGCCATATGCCAAATTTTAAACCATTGATCTAGTTGTTGTTTTCTATTCTTGTGATGGAGTGGAGTCCGATTATGGACGCTGTGTTATAAAAACTGGACTGTAAGATAAGCATTAATTTATCAAAACAGGAAAGCTCAGCTGGCAAATAGCTCCCGTTTTATCTTGTCGGTTGGTTAGGTTGACTGTGCCCGACATTTGCTCAACAAAGTAGCGACTGATATACAAACCTATCCCTTCTCCTGCTTGTTTTGTTGAGTAAAAAGGCACAAAGAGGTTATCGCTGTTTGCCACCCCGTTTCCTTCATCAATGACTTCAAAATACGCCATATTATCTTTGGTATATATTTTCAGTGTAATGGTGGCGTGAGCAGAGCTTGCCTCTATCGCATTTTTTACAATATTTATTAAAACTTGATTGATAAGCGTTGGATCAACATGAAAATAGGCTGGAGATAACTCAACTTGCCATTGCACTTCTGGGAAAAAGCTTTGAATCGACTGACTCAGCTCTAAGCCTGATATTCGCCGAAGGTCGACTTTGATTGGTTGATTTAATTGGCTGTATTTGTGGATGAAATCCTGTAAGTGAAAACATCGTTCAAGTACGATATTAAATGCCTCATTATCTCTGGGGTCTTTGGCTCGAGTCTGTAAACGCTCAAGTATTGCTGAGACAGGAGTGAGGGAGTTGCGTATTTCATGACTAATGACACGTATTAATCGCTGCCAAGCTTGTAACTCTTGATCGCGCAACGCTTGATGAATATCAATGCAAGCAACGAGATGGTAAGAGGAATTTTGTCGGGTAAACGTACTGTGTCTCACTTGCCATCGCTTATTCCGCTCAGGGTCGATGAAATGCCAATTAGGTTCAGGTGTTAGCCCGATTGCTTCTGGTGGGCTGTATCTTAGTGTTTGCCACGGTTTTTGGAACAGTTCTACGCATTCGTCATTACCAAAGCATAGTTGCATACGTTGGTCGAAAATAAAGATGGGAGTGTTTAACACGCTGATTAACTCTGCAACTAAAAAGGACTGTACATCTTCATCTGTTTTTTCACTTTGAAGCATTTCAGAAACACCATTTAGTTGCTGGTGCAGATGCGCAACCACCCCTGTTGAGAATGTCGGTTTAGCTCTGAGGCTAAAGTCGCGCTTTAGCCATGCCTCTGCTTGGTAGCTACATCGCTCAAATGAGTGTTTGCAGCGCATGTAGAGTTGTCTGAATAGTACACCCTGCATAATCAAAAAGCTGGTGATAATTAGCGCGGTTGATGTAGACAAAGCCGTCGGCAAGTTTATGTCTAAGTGCCAACTGAGTGCAGCAACCCCGAAAACTTCAACGGCTACCAACAATATAAACTTAACAATAAAGTAGCCCGCTAGAGGTTCTTTAATTATGGCCATACTTTTCAAGACGACGGTAGAGCGCTTGCTTAGTAATACCCAATAACTCAGCGGCTTGCTGCTTGTTTCCAGAGGTATTTGCTAGCGCTTGTGTGATTAATTGCTGCTCAGCTTGCTCCAACGTAATAAGAGGCAAGGGGGCGGTTGCACTGCTGCTTAGCGATAAGGAAGATGATGCACTTAGTTGTAGTTGTTCAGTGCTGATCTCTCCTGTACGGCTCAATAAAACGGCACGCTCTAATAAATGACTCAATTCCCTAGTATTACCTGGCCAATCATACTGTTTTAGTTGTGCTATCGCCATAGGTGTAAGTGAGCATTCACTTTTGCCATATCGATTACCATGTGATTTGATAAAATGTCGAGCGAGTAACTCAATGTCTTCTAGGCGTGAGCGTAAAGGCGGGATCTCGATAGTAAAGGTGTTGATGCGGTAAAACAAATCTTGACGAAACTCTGCTTTGGCGATTTGTTGCTCCAATTTGGCATTAGTCGCACTAATTAGTCTGACATCGGCTATTTCGGTTTTACTTGAACCCACAGCTTCATATTCTCGAGATTCAAGGACGCGAAGTAGTTTACTCTGCTGATTAATGGGAAGTGTGCCAATTTCATCTAAGAATAAGGTGCCGAGGTTAGCCAGTTTAAATCGTCCGGCACGATCCGATTTAGCATCGGTAAACGCGCCTTTGGTATGACCGAATAGTTCACTTTCAAACAGCTGATCGGGAATGGTAGCCATATTTACCGAGATAAATGGTTGCATCGCTCGCGTTGAGTGCTGGTGGATCCACTGCGCTATCAGGCTTTTGCCAACACCGTTTTCTCCAGTAAGGAGAATATTTGCATCGGTTGGTGCCATGATCTCCAGTTGCTCCATCAGTTGCTGCATCGCATTGCTCTGCCAAAGCACGGTACTTTTCTCTCCAGCCAGCGCATGTTGTAATGCCTGATTTTTATTACTCAGTTCACTGAGTTGGAGCTGGTGGCGAATGACTTGCTCAAAGCGTTGGTTCTTCCATGGTTTTTCTAGGAAGTCCGCAGCACCAAGCTGCATTGCTTGTACAACTAACTGGGTATGTGACCATGCCGTCATTGCGACCACGGGGATGGTGTTGCCCAGCTGCTGTTGTTGACGTAAAAACCTAAGCCCTTCTTGTCCAGAAGTGGAATCTAGCTCAAAGTTCATATCGAGCAAAATCAGACTAGGCTGGCGTTGCTCGAGGAAAGTGAGTGCCTGAACCGGATTTTCGACTTCTTCTACAGCTAAGCCTAAATCTTCCAGTACAAATCTTGCTGCTAATCGGACTTCTCTGTTGTCTTCGACTAGTAATATTAGAGGCTTGGCACTCACAGTAAACTTCCTTGATGGTAAAAAATGTTATTATTCTCCGCGCAGTGCGTGCAGTGCTGGGCGGGCAATAATGTCTCTGGCAGAGGCTAGGGTCACACCAGTAACTAAGGTTATCACAGCTGCCAACGATACTAGCCAGTGCACAATACTACTGGCTGTATTAGGTACAAGCGTATCCTGAAGTGCTGAAATACTCAATAAAATACATGCAGATGCACAGACCGCGATAAGTAGGGGTCGCAAGTTATCCTTTAATATTAAAATCAATACGGTGATTGGTGTTGCGCCTATGGACATTCTCACCCCCAGCTCGAAACGGCGTAATGCAATGTTATATTTGCAGACACCATAGATCCCGATTGCAGCTAGGACTAAGGCAATGACAGACAATACCAATGTAAAGATACTAGCGACACGATCTCGCTGTAAATGTGTTGCAAGTAGTGTTGTTGTCGACTGAAAATTATAGACTCGCATCTGTGGGTGAATATCGACCAAAAGCTGGTTTATTTCTGCTTTGCTGATACCTGTATTGGCCTTAGTTTCAATCATGATAAAAGGGTAGCCAGTTGGTATTGCGGGAATAAAAATTCTAGCAATATTTGGCTGATTAGGTAGATAAATATCATCGACTACGCCAATAACTTCAACACTGTTTTGACTGTTACGTGAATATAATTTGGCACCGAGCACTTGTCCTCTTTCTCTAAGCTGCCTTGCCAGATACTGATTGATAATAACGACGGACTCGTTGTTAATGGCTTCTTCCATCGTGAAGGCTCTACCATCAATGAGCTTGGTTCCGAAAGCGTTAAAGTAAGATGTCGTACCAGCCGTGCTTTGAAATTCAAATGAGTTTTTCTTGATCCCTGGCTCAAATTGCATCTGACGACTAGAAAAGCCAGGAACCCAATAAGAAATGGGAGGGTAGCCGCCGATCCCTGCATGCTCGACTTGTGGTAATGCCCGCAGGGAGTCTAATGCTGAGAGTAATAGCTGCCGGCGTTCCTCAAGCGTCATTTGTTGCAGTAATGTGCCAAGATTCAGTGCCACTTGGTAGGTATTCTGTTCTTTTATACCCGTTTCACGCTGTAAATGCTGCCAGCTTGTTTGAAATACACCAAGGCAAACGGTAAGCAAAGAGAGGCAAATAAGCAGTTGAAAAGAGATGAGTAAGTTACGGGTGGTAGCAGAGATTTGTACACCAGTCCCTTTACCACTGCTTTGTAATTGGCGAATAATGTTCTGATAATTAAGCTGACGGCTGACAATCCAAGCGAGCATCAAGCACAAAGCGGCGCTCGTCATTAAAGCAAATACCACGGTATGCAGTTCAAGTTGTAGTGTTTGCAAACGCGCAAGAGGCCCCGCCATGCCAGATTTTAGTAACCAGATAATAGCGGTTGCGACTACAAGGGAAATCGCGGCCGCGCAGGTAAACAAGAGCCCTAACTCTGTTACTATGTGATGAAACAAGTGGCTTGGTCTTGCACCTAAAGCAGCTTGAACAGCAAAGTTTTTTTGTTGCTCCACAGCTCGCGATAGTACTAAGTTACAGATATTACTTAGTGCAATTAACAACAGTACAATGCTGCCAAGTAACATCATCAAGCTGACCTGTGAGGCATCGCCGACAATACGAGTTTTGAACGGGATCAATTCCAGTTTTACTCTACTATTTGCGAAATCTTGCATGCCTCTGGTTTGCTGATGTAGCTGCTCATTAAACCAGTTTTCCAGAGACAGCTGTGCTGTTTGAGAGTCTGCTGACTTATGTAATTTTAGGATCTGGTAGGTTTGAATGTTGTTACGTTGCCACTGAGGAGCCGGTGAATCGTTGTAGTCATAGGTTAGCCAAACATCAGTATGCCAATTTGGTGTTGAAAGCACTGGTTCGTCAAATTGTGAGGCCGTTACACCAATAATTTTGAAACTGACGCCTTTAAAAACCACCGTTTTTTCTAAAACATCAGGGTTACCAGCGAAATATTGCTGCCACACAGAATATGAAATCATTGCAACCGGTTGCTGACTATCTAGACCTTCATCGCTGGAAAAGTAGCGACCGAGTGCCATCGGTGCATCAAGTAACTGCATGTATTCAGGGGTGATGGCACCGATATTAAATGTAGGACTACTTGGTAAGCTTTGCTCCACATCAATACTAATGTTTTGTAGTGCTATGCTTTCAATCTCGGGGAATTGGGGTTGTTTCTCATAAGACGTTAAGCTTCCAGCGTGCGGAATAAAGTTGCTTTGTTTTATTTCATTATTGTCATCGACTAGCGCGCCGCGTAACAACATCAACCGCTCCGCATCTGGATAAGGGAGTGGTGCTGCGAGTAATTGATAATTGAGGTTGTATGTCGACACCAAAGCACCTAGTGCGAGCCCAAGTGTCAGAATAATAGTGACTGTATAACTGATATGACGTTTGAGCCGTTGCCAAGCCATGTTTATTGAATGTGTTACCATATTTGCTCCAAGTACAGTGAGGTGTCACGATGGTTTATTATTAATATTTCACCTTGATTGGTACTTTAGCAACGTATGTGCCAAACGCTATTGCCATGATATTAATAGGCTTTATTGTATTTTTGCAAGGGCTAAGTCCAGAATCGGACGAGCAAAGTATTGTAATCGGACTCGACCTAGTCGCGTTTTACTGCCCTCTTTACCAGAGAAATTCATGCTAGATTATTGAAAAAAATGTTGGATAAACTTTCATCTGTCACATTAATAGTAGATAATACGCGACCTTTAATTCTCAATCGGGCAATCTCAACGCGCATTTTTGCGTAGATCGACTAGGATCACTGAGGGCCAACTTCACTGAGTAATAATATGAGCATCGAAAAGTTAAGAAATATCGCGATTATCGCGCACGTAGACCACGGTAAAACAACGCTTGTAGACAAGCTACTTGAGCAATCAGGTACACTACAGCAGCGCGGTGGTAATGAAGAGCGAGTGATGGACTCAAACGATCTTGAAAGAGAACGTGGTATCACCATCCTTGCAAAAAATACCGCAATCAAGTGGAACGACTACCGTATCAATATCGTAGATACTCCGGGACACGCCGACTTCGGTGGTGAAGTAGAACGTGTTCTTTCGATGGCTGACTCAGTATTACTACTAGTTGATGCACAAGAAGGTCCGATGCCACAAACGCGTTTCGTAACACAAAAGGCGTTTGCTCAGGGTCTTAAGCCTATTGTCGTAATCAACAAAATTGACAAGCCGGGCGCTCGTCCTGATTGGGTAATGGACCAAGTTTTTGACCTATTCGACAACTTAGGTGCAACTGACGAACAGCTAGACTTTAAAGTGATTTACGCATCAGCAATCAACGGCTGGGCAACACTTGATCTAGATGAGCCGTCTGACAACATGGAACCAATGTTCCAAGCTATCGTAGATGAAGTTGAAGCGCCTAACGCGGATCCTGAAGGTCCGTTCCAGATGCAAATTTCTCAGCTTGATTACAACTCATACGTAGGTGTTATCGGTGTTGGCCGCATCAAGCGTGGTTCAGTTAAGCCTAACCAACAGGTGACTATCGTCGGTGCTGATGGTAAAACACGTAACGGTAAAGTAGGTCAAGTACTTGGTTACTTAGGTCTTGACCGTCATGAGGTTGAGCAAGCAACTGCAGGTGATATCATCGCAATCACAGGTCTTGGCGAACTGAAAATTTCTGACACTATCTGTTGCCAGAACAATGTTGAAGCATTGCCTCCGTTATCTGTTGATGAACCAACAGTAACAATGACTTTCTCTGTAAACACGTCTCCATTCTCAGGTCAAGAAGGTAAATACGTCACCTCACGTAATATCCTTGAGCGTCTAGAAGCTGAGCTTGTTCACAACGTTGCACTACGTGTTGAAGAAACCGATAACCCAGATAGCTTCCGTGTATCTGGTCGTGGTGAACTTCACTTGGGTATTCTGATTGAGAATATGCGTCGTGAAGGCTACGAGATTGCAGTATCTCGTCCAGAAGTAATCCTACGTGAAGTTGATGGTCAGCTAGAAGAGCCGTACGAAACAGTAACCATTGACTGTCAAGAAGAGCACCAAGGTTCTATCATGGAGCAGCTTGGTCTTCGTAAAGCAGAAATGACTGACATGTCTCCAGATGGCAAAGGTCGTGTGCGTATGGACTTCATGATGCCTGCACGTGGTCTAATTGGTTTCCAAACAGAATTTATGACGTTAACGTCTGGTTCTGGTTTGATGTACCATACGTTCTCGCATTACGGTCCACACAAAGGCGGTAACATTGGTCAGCGCAAGAATGGTGTACTAATCGCGAATGCACCAGGTAAAGCGCTAACAAACGCACTATTTAACCTACAAGAACGTGGTCGTCTATTTATCGGTCACGGTGTTGAGGTTTACGAAGGTATGATCATCGGTATTCATAGCCGTGACAACGACCTAACGGTAAATGCACTTAAAGGTAAGCAGTTAACTAACGTACGTGCAGCAGGTACTGACGAAGCACAAAACCTTGTGCCACCTATCGTGATGTCGCTAGAACAAGCGCTTGAGTTCATTGATGATGATGAGCTAGTAGAAGTAACGCCTGAAAGCATCCGTATTCGTAAGAAATTACTGACTGAAAGCGAGCGTAAACGCGCTAGCCGCCAAGCTAAGTAATCATTAATCTGAGCTCAGATTATAAAGTACAAAACGCCGCGAATAGCGGCGTTTTTGTGTGTAACTATATAGTGTTAAAACAAACCGTACTCTTCGGTTTCTTCTGGCTCATAATGTTGTAAATGTTCTGGTCGGAAAATAGCACTAGGGTCAATCAACACGCTGTGGCGTTCACCCATTTTTACTAATCCTTTCATTAATTTCTTCGTTTGTGCATCGATCTCGAAGCCAATACTGGTCATTTCATGAAGTGACTTGATATCGCTTTCTTCACAGTGCACGTTATCTTCGACTTTGTCGACAAGCAAGCCAATATGGGGGCTTTGGCCATCCTGGGTCGTGAATACAATAATAGGCTTATGATCTAGCATAATTTGGTCGCGGGCAGACTCAAAGAGTCGCATGAGTTTATTGAATGTCGTTCTTTTCTCTCGCGCTAACATGTCTAATGCTTCTTGCTTGTTGCCTTTGGCACAAAGGGTGAGGAGTTTATCGGCTAACGCATGTAACTGTTCATGTGGGATCTCAAAGCGTTTTAGTAACGCTTTGAGATCATCATTGTCAGTTTTAAAACTATAAAACCATTGTCCAAAAGCGCACTGTTTTGGATCTTTCGCTTTTAAAAAAGGGGCATCATTAAAAATACTTGCTTCTAGAGCGTGTAGCCATTCTTTATGGTCTTCTTCTCGCTTTTTAAGCATGTCTACAAGTTCTTGGTTAGTATCATAAGAAGAACGTTTGTTGAGGATGATCCCTAAGTCGAATATGGGAGTGGGTATTCCCATATAATCTTTAACACCAAGAAAGCTCGGGTTGTCGTTAGGTAAGTCTGTTAAGTTTTCTTCGTAACGCTCAGTTAATAAAATATCGAGGATTTGCAGTGATATTGTTTTTTTTCCGACCCGAAAGTTAATTAAATCCATGTCAGCCTCGCCTATAGTCAATCTCTCCTAAGGATAGAACATTATTAGAAAAATGAGCGGTAAACTGGCAATTTCTTTTGTCCAGGTTGCAACATAAATACATCACGAATAAGTTGGTTATTTTCTAACTGATCTTGTAACGCATTCAGTAGGCAGGTACTTTGCAGCGGCAACTGACAAGCTTGAATAGCGCTGGTGAGTAAATAGGCGTTGAGAAACCCTTCAAACACCTGTTCATTTAAGGGCAGGTTAGTTTGATTAATGGTCTGTCGGAAGTGATCACACAGTTGTGCTTTGCAAATCACAGGATCAGGGACAACTTCGGTGACGAGTACCTTAGGCTGTCCTTTGAGGCGGGCAAATAGCTCGTTAGAAGAAGCAAAAGAAACCGTTGCATAGTGTGCTTCTAACCCTGAAAGTTTTGCTTGATTAATAAACTTGGCTAAAGGCTGATAGGTACCAACCATGGCAAACGCCTCTATTTTATGGCGCTTAGCTCGTTTCAGTGCTTTATCTATATCGTCACTATTACGCCTAAAGCGTGTAATAACAACAGGCCGCATGCCATGTTCTGACAAGGCTTTGGTCAGGCCTTTTTCAACCGTTAAGCCAAATTCATCTGCTTGAATAAGTAAAGCAATACGTTTGAATTTTAGCTCATCGACAAAGTAGTGAATGATATCTTGGGTTTCTTTATTGTAGCTGGCGCGTAGGTTGAATACATCGAAGGTAGTAGGGTTTTGTAAAAACTCAGCGCCTGTGTACGGCATTAATAAAGGGATGTGGGAGTGCTCTAGTATGGGCTTAATTGCATAAGAGGTGGGGGTGCCCATTACTCCAAATAACGCATCTACTTTGTGCTCATAAATAAGCTTGCGTGCATTGATGACGGTTTTATGCGGTTCATAACCATCGTCTAAGGCTTCGAGCGTCACAGGCAACGCGTCAGCCGGTTTATGCTGATTATAGTGATCCAAGTGTAACTCTGCACCGGCTTTTAACTGCTGACCAATCTCCTGGGCTGGCCCTGAAAGTGCCGTCGACATTCCCATTTTGACCGCTTGTTTGGCAGATAACGGAAGGCTCGAGCTCAGAATCATGACTGCCAACAGCAGCAGTTTAATGCCGGAAATATTCATATACTTGCTGTAAGGCCTCTCTTAATTTAATAACTAATGCTTTTTTACCAGAAAGTCCTAGCATTTGCTGTACGACTTGGGTTGCATGCTGCTGTAATACTAGCCGAATAATTAATTCTGAGGAAATATTAGTTAAGCTTTTAACTAATTTTGGTTGTAGTGTGACAAGTTGCCATAAAAAGGGGCATATTTGTTGTTCATTAGGTGTACTTTGTGAAAGAAAGTGCAGGTAGCTCAGTTGCTCACTACTTACTTGCTGTGATTGTAGTGTCGCCAAGACCGCTGTGACGGTACTAGTATCAAGATGTTGATAAGTCGTACGTAACTGGTAGACAAACCCTTGCTTAAATAACGCTTGATAAGAAGCCGATATTGGCGCCTTTCTGGGCTTTAGAGCAATCAAGGCATATTCACCGCTGGCTTTATCTTGTTTAAAACCGATTTTTAAAGGTTGGTATCCTTGTTGATGCCAAAATGTCAGCAACTCGGTGGTGAGGCCAAAACTGGTACCAACTGCGCTGATATGCCTAGGCAACGAGTTCTCAACAGCGCTTAATAGTTGGCTGCCAATCCCGCGACGCTGCATATCTGGGTGTACTGCAATACGGATAATGCGAGCATGATGAGCGCTAACAAAGTGGCGATCGCCGTAGGTGGTGGCGAGCTGTTGTGACATCAGGTGCCCAGCTGGCCTGCGCTTACCATTGATAATATCCTGCGCCAATGGATCAGGCATTCCGCCTTCTAATACCGCGAGACAAATTGCTACCAACTGATCATCGCAAAAAGTGCCGTACAGGTACAGATCTGGTGCATCTAACAGTTGTCTCAAATCATCAACACTGGTTTGATAATGCGCCAATACTAACAAAGAAAACACCTGTTCAAGCAATGTGTTATTCGTAGCCAATTCGGCTTGTGTAATGGCGCGCATTGAGTACTGATAAGAGGAGGTGGGCGGTTTGATTTTACACTCTAATGCGAATAACCGCCGAATTTGTTGCTCTAATGGATCATTGGACGCATAACGAATAGGTGATGTTAGAGTGAAATCAAGATGTTTTGGATAGTGGGTGGCAAGGTGGCGTTTAAACCTTAAGGTATAGCCCCGGCCATTTCCTTCATAACCTACTAAGGTACTCGAAAATACACAACGAAAGCCAAGCTGCGCAACTTGAATTAAAAAAGGCACTGGCAGTGTGGCTGCTTCGTCTATTAACAAAATCGTATTGCTATCCAGAGAGGGCGCTTGCTGTAGTAACGCATCTGGTGCTAGATAACTTAGATTGGCGAGTGTTTTGCTATTGTGCTTGACGGGCTGATTGAGTGTATTCGCACGCATCGCAAAACAACTGTGCAAAGCATGGAAATGACGGCTGCAAATAACAAATGGTTGTTCAGGCAGCTTTGCTGCTAGCAACCCTAAAAGCGCACTCTTACCGCGTCCGCGATCGGCACTGAGCAAGATAGGAGTATGGTTATTTATTAGTGCACTAGTGATACGGGATAATACGTGTTGCTGCGCTTCGATACCGCACGTCGTCGGGCCCGATGGGTGGTAATTTTTGGGCAGCGAGCTTTCGTGTTTTTCGCTAATTTGCCAAGCTGGTTGGCGCTGCCATAGTTGCCGCCATCGGTTTAAAAAGTAGCTGTGTGTTGGCGTATACCCTTCTGAGCTCCAGCGTTGAATTGCTGAGTCTATCCAGTGATCCAGCTCGCTCAACTCAGGAAGTAGTAGCACAAACAAACCGCCCGCTTTTACGGTACCGGCAGCTGCTGCGATTTTGTTGGGGAGAATCCCACTAAAGCCATCGTAAATTAGGTGGTCAAACTCTTGTCCAAGTATTTGATGTAAGTGATCCGGCCATATTGCTTGGCTAAGTAATTGGTTATTACTGAGCACCAAACAGTCACTTGATTGCGTAAGCAGCTGTTCAGATTGTTGGTAACACCAAGCTTGGCGACCAGTGACGAGCAACAGCTGCCGATGGCGGGCATCAGCAAGCTGTTTGAGTAAGGTTGGGAGGTTAGAGTGCTTGTAATCTAGCATAGGCTGTCACTAACCACTTGCTACCCACGTCATCAAAATTGACTTGAATACGTGATTGCGCTCCTGCGCCTTCGTAATTCAATACGGTGCCTGCACCAAACTTCGCATGAAGTACACGTTGTCCAAGGTTGAAGCCACTTTCTTCAAAAGTTGCATGACTGATTGAAGGGCTGAACCTCCCCGTATTTGCAGGGCGAGAGATTTGCGTTTTAATTCGGATCTCTTCCATACAGTCTTCAGGGATTTCTCGGAGGAAACGTGATGGGCTGTGGTGCTTTTCTTGACCATATAAACGCCGACTTTCTGCATGGCTAATGTAAAGCTTATCCATGGCGCGTGTCATACCAACGTAGCAGAGGCGGCGCTCTTCTTCTAGTCGACCGGACTCTTCATTACTTTGCTGTGATGGAAACATGCCTTCCTCCACACCAACCATAAATACTAAGGGGAATTCTAGACCTTTAGCTGAGTGTAGCGTCATCATTTGCACAGCATCTTCGTGCTCGTCTGCTTGGCCTTCACCAGCTTCTAATGAGGTATAGGCTAAGAAGCCCTGTAGCGGTGAAGTGAAGTCTTCATCAATAGGCAGTTCATACTGACCACAGGCGCTGATGAGTTCTTCCAAGTTTTCCACTCGTGCGCGGCCTTTTTCGCCTTTTTCTGCTTGATACATGGCCATCAAACCTGACTGTTCAATCGCTGTCTGTGCTTGCTGCGCAAGTTCCAGTTCAGTGATTTTGTCGTCTAGTTGTTCGATTAGGTCGATAAACTTAGTGACTGCGGTGGCGGCTCGCCCTGCCAAATGTTTTTGCGCCAGCACTGCTTTTGCTGCATCCCAAAGTGACAAGGATTCATGACGTGCACAGTCGCGAATATGACTTAGGGTTTTATCACCAATCCCCCGTGCTGGAGTATTAATAACGCGCTCAAAGGCGGCATCATCGTTACGGTTACTGATAATGCGTAAGTAAGAAAGCGCATCTTTTATTTCTTGGCGTTCGAAAAAGCGCATACCACCGTAGATCCGGTACTTTAGCCCTTCTTGCAGTAGTGCTTCTTCTAATACCCGTGATTGTGCGTTATTTCTATACAGCACCGCGCTGTCGCTCAGCGCATTACCAGCTTGCAGCCATGACTTGATTTTACCCACAACAAATCTTGCTTCATCAAGCTCATTGAAAGCCGCGTAAATTGAAATGGGTTCACCTTGATTACCGTCCGTCCATAGGCTTTTTCCCATACGCTCTGCATTATTTTCAATTAGCGCATTTGATGCTTTTAGAATCGTCGCGGTAGAGCGGTAATTTTGCTCAAGGCGAATGGTCTGTGCGTTAAAGTCATCTAGGAATCGTTTGATGTTTTCAACTTTTGCACCGCGCCAACCATATATACTTTGGTCATCATCGCCTACGATCATGATGTTGTTTTCGCTTCCAGCAAGCAGGCGTAACCATAAGTATTGAATACTGTTGGTATCTTGGAATTCGTCTACCAGCATGTGGCGAAATCGCTGTTGATAATGACGCAATAAAGTCGGTTGTTGCTGTAACAGTTCATAACAGCGGAGTAAGATCTCAGCAAAATCAACCAAGCCGGCTCTGTCGCAAGCATCTTGATAAGCGCTGTAAACTTTTAACATCAGTTGTTCATTGACATCATATGCTTGAATATCTTTTGGCCTTAACCCTTCATCTTTTCGAGCACTGATATACCAGCTTAACTGTTTAGGTGGCCATTTTTTCTCATCGATATTCATAGCTTTGAGCAAGCGACGGATCATCCGCTGTTGATCATCGCTGTCTAAGATTTGAAACGACTCAGGCAGTTTTGCTTCACGATGATGGGCGCGTAACATTCGGTGAGCAAGGCCGTGGAAGGTACCAATCCACATACCACCAACAGGAGCACTTATCGTTGCCTCGACGCGCGCACGCATTTCTTTGGCAGCCTTGTTGGTAAAAGTTACCGCGAAAATACTAAACGGCGAGGCATGTTCAACTTGCATAAGCCAAGCAATGCGGTGAACAAGTACTCGTGTTTTACCTGACCCCGCGCCCGCGAGCACTAACATGTTTTGCAGAGGAGCTGCGACTGCATCGCGCTGTTTGTCGTTGAGGCCGTCGAGTAGTTCTGATACGTCCATTGCTTTGCCTATTTGCTCAAATGATGGCAAGTATACCGAGTCACTGGGTTAAATCCCAGCATCTCGCTAAGTAAAGCAAGGCTTAGAAAAGCAACGCTATGATTTATAAGAAAAATAAAACTGTTTTTTTATACAGTGTTTATTTGTTTTCTAACACGTCTTTCAGGCGGCTCTGCACTTCGGTCACCAACAAGTCGGGCTGAAATTTTGACAAGAAGGCATTACATCCAACTTTTTCGACCATGGCATTATTGAAACTGCCGCTCAGTGAGGTATTAAGGATGACGTAAAGGTCCTTTAGGCGACTATCGTTACGGATCTCATAAGTCAGGCGATACCCGTCCATAACGGGCATCTCGGCATCGGTGATAACTGCTAAGAGTTCTTTTTGTACATCAATGCCTTCATCGGCCCAGTGTTTTAGTACATTCAGCGCCTCTTGGCCATCAGTCGCTGGGATTATCTCGATTCCCAGCTGCGCTAGTGTATCGGCCACTTGTCTGCGTGCAGTAGGAGAGTCGTCCGCATGTAAAATCTTGCGACCATGAAATTCATTGATAATGGCTTTATCAAGAATACCTTGTGGGATCTCGACGGTGTACTCAACAATTTCAGCCAATACCTTCTCTACATCAATGATTTCAACAATATGCTCTACACCATTGCGTTGTATTTTAGTCAATGCAGTAAGGTAGTGGTTACGACCAACGGACTTGGGGGTTGGCATAATGTCTGACCAAGTGGTGTTAATTATCTGGTCGACTTTTCCAACTAAAAAGGCCTGAACAGAGCGGTTGTATTCGGTGATGACTAGGTTGCAGTCTTTATCTCGTTCGCATGACGGCATGCAGATAGCTTGGCGCAGATCAATAACCGGGATCGACTCTCCACGGATATTGGTTACACCACATACTTTAGGATGGGCATTAGGTATCTTATTTAGATGAGGGAGTTTAACGACTTCTTTTACTTTAAAGACGTTAAGCGCAAAAAAATGGCGACTATGAAGATGAAACAATAGTAGTTCAAGGCGGTTTTCACCCACCAGTTGCGTGCGTTGATCTACTGAGGCCAATACACCAGCCATGTTAACCCCTCATTACTTCTTGTAACCTTTTCTAAGACTATATCAAAGAAGTCGATATGTCGTGTTGTTTTTTGGGTAAAATCTACAGTATGGTAGCAGTATGTATATGATAGGGAAGTAATATGCCTATATTTTTTAAGCGCTTAGTTGTTTTGATGCGAGCTCATGTCGATAAAGCAAGTTGGCAGCTGCTGTTTATGGCAACGCTTATTCACATGTCGGTGACATGGGGGCTATTATGGCTCAGTAATGAAACGGCGTTATTGCCACTAAGTACATTTTTTTATTATTACGTCGTGACGACCTCGACGGTTGGGTATGGCGACTTTAGTGCAACAACAGACTTTGGGCGTTTGGTTGTGGCGACAATACAGATCCCATTTGGCCTAGCGCTATTTGGTGTGTTGTTAGGGAAAGCTGGACAGTTTGTGACGTTTTGGGTGAGAAGAGGCATGACAGGGGAAAAAGATTTCGCACACTTGCAAAATCATATTGTAATTTTTGGTTGGCATGATGTCAGAACAAAAAAGATGGTGGATTACATTTTAGGTGATAACAAGCGGGAAGAAAGAAAGATAGTACTGGCAGTTACTGAAATGATGGAACATCCATTATTAAGTTATCCAGATGTCGCTTTTGCCAGATTAACAAGTTTTACTGATGACGAGCAATTAACCCGTATTAATATTGAGCGTGCCGACAAAGTCATTATTGACGGTGACGACGATAATCAAACTTTTACCACTGCTTTAAAACTGAGCCGAGTTGTAAAACCAGAAGCACATATCACAGCCCACTTTTTAGACGATAGTAAGGCACTGTTATTAAGAGAGCATTGTTCCAACGTTGAATGTTCAGCGTCGATGTCTGCCGAAATTTTGGTGCGTGCCATGCAAGACCCTGGGTCAAGTAGAGTACAGGAAGAGTTATTATCAACACTACATGGTGACACACAATTTAGCTTGACCATTCCCGTTGAGGTCGGCAGCTTAACCTTTGAGGATATTTTTGGTTACTTCAAGCAGCATCATGACGCGACCTTATTGGGCGTTGCGCATGATCTCAATGGCTTAAATATGGACCTTAATCCGCCTTTGGATTACCGCATTAGTGGAGGTGATATTTTACATTATATCGCGCCACAGCGTGTATTGGCATCAGAGGTGAATTGGCCAGGGTTATGTTCGAAACCCCGCTGTTAATCTTCGGTGCAGTGTGTGCTTATTTGCTTCCTGTCGCTTTGGTTGCAGGAAGTAAACGCACGAAAGGTCATGAGAAAAATGGGTGGCTAATCGGAACATTATTGTTTTCATGGGTCGCCTTGCTGCTTTATATCAGTATTGTCCCTAAACATGGGTGGAATAAAAATAGGAGCAAGCGTTAGCTTGCTCCTGACATGGCTAATATGGCGTGCCATTCAGCATCCACAACTGGCATGATAGATAGCCGACCTGCTTTTTTTAGCGCAATTTCCGTTAATGCTGGATTTGCCTTGATGGCTTGAAGTGTGACAGGGCGCAAATGCCTTTCATAAGCTAAAGTGACCCCGACCCAGCGCGGGTTATCTGGAGAGGACTTTGGGTCGTAGTAGTCACTGTTGAGATCAAATTGATGAGGATCTGGAGTTGCTGCCTTTATCACTCGGGCAATACCAACTACTGCGGGTACTTTGCAACTGGAATGATAAATAAACACCAAATCGTCTACCTTCACTTCATCACGCAAAAAATTACGAGCCTGATAGTTGCGGATCCCTTCCCAAAAAGTCCGCTGTTCAGGTACATTTTTGAGATCATCAATTGAGAAAGCATCAGGTTCAGTTTTAAACAGCCAATAAGCCATATGGGTTAGTCCAATAGGTTGAGTTATGATGTATTATACTCATTTGAGCAATGTATTTGGATTGGTCAAGGTATTACGTCATTATATCTACTATTGCCAGTTCTACTAGACGTTCGGAGCGCAGCATGAGTCAAGTATTACAAAACCTATTGGATCTTCTTAGCCTCGAGGAGATCGAGCAAGGCATCTACCGTGGGCAGAGTCAAGATCTGGGCTTTCCGCAAGTATTTGGTGGTCAAGTGATGGGACAGGCATTGTCTGCGGCGAAATATACCTTGCCTGAAGGTCGGTATGTTAATTCACTCCATTCGTACTTCTTACGTCCAGGAGATGCGAGTAAGCCGATTGTTTATGATGTTGAGAATATTCGTGATGGGCGCAGTTTTAGCACACGCAGAGTGAGCGCTATTCAGTATGGCAAGCCGATTTTTTACATGACTGCGTCATTTCAAGGGGATGAGCCAGGTTTGTCTCATCAGTCCTTAATGCCAGATGTACCAGAGCCGGAGAGTTTAAAGTCATCGCTTCATTTTTATCAGGAACATACAGACTTAATTCCAGAAATGTTGCGCGCCAAATTTACGCAAGAAATGCCCTTGGATATGCGCCCAGTTAACTTCCAAAATCCTTTTCAGCCTAAAAAGCAATCACCGGTTAGGAACGTCTGGTTTAAAGCCAATGGTGAGATGCCCGACGACCGTCGAATACATAACTATTTATTGGCGTATGCGTCAGACTTTGAGTTTTTGCCAACTGCATTGCAACCACACGGGCTGTCGTTTATGCAGCCGAATATGCAGGTTGCAACCATTGATCATGCGATGTGGTTTCATCGTCCATTTAGAATGGATGAGTGGATTTTGTATAGTGTGGATAGTCCGAGTGCTTCTAATGGCCGTGGTCTTGTCAGAGGGCAGTTTTTTAATCGTCAAGGTGAACTTGTAGCCTCTACTATCCAAGAAGGGGTTATGCGCCAACGTTGATTTGTAGAAAAGTGTAAATCGGCTTCAATATCATACCTTTTTTGTTTAGTGCCGCTAATGGCACTAAACACCACTCTCCTCTTTTTTCTTTAACACCTTGTATATAAATAACTATTTTCTATAAACCTAGCTAGGTTTAATGCGCTTTGCTGCAAAAGGCAAACAGGTGGCACAAGGCTATACTTAGTAAGCCTTGTTACGACTTCACCAAATGTAGCGTGAGGTACACCTTTGACAAACAAAAATTAACATCAAAGCGCATCAAGTTTGATTACATTAGTTAGCAACAAGGCACAGATTATTCTGGGCTGTTTTTACAAGGCCTGAACCTCATTAGGAGATAAATAATGAACAAACAACTCGTGACTGTATTTGCGCTAACTTTTATTGGACTGACTGCGGGTTGCGCAACGGAAGCATCAAGAACACTCGAGAGCCCAAAAGTGGCAACATACAACCAAGCTTACAATGGCCCGAAGAGCCAGTTAGCGGTTGGTAAGTTACAAAATCGCTCTGCTTATCTCAACGGTGTTTTTAATTCTGGCGCCGATCGTCTTGGCTCTCAGGCTAAAACGATTCTTACTACGCACCTGCAACAAAGTAATCGATTTGTCGTGCTAGATAGAGAAAATATGAGTGAAATTTCTCAAGAAGCGGGCTTTTCAGGGGCAAAACAAAAGATCAAAGGCGCTAATTTCGTGGTGACTGGTGATGTATCTGAGTTTGGTAGAAAAGAAGTCGGTGATAAACAATTATTCGGCATTTTGGGTAAAGGTAAATCGCAAGTTGCGTATGCCAAAGTCAACCTGAATATTGTTGATGTTAACAGTTCGGAAGTTGTGTATTCGGTACAAGGCGCTGGTGAATATAGCTTGTCTAATCGTGAAGTAATAGGGTTTGGTGGTACTGCCAGTTATGACTCAACATTAAACGGTAAAGTATTGGATTTGGCCATTCGTGAAGCGGTTAACAACTTAGTAAATGGTATTGAACAGGGCGATTGGCAGCCTTTATAAACCCATTTAGCGCAATCTAATTTTCAGGTAGATTATGAAAAAAACGATATTTGTGGCGGTGTTGTTATTGGTATTGTCAGGGTGTCAAAGTACAACACCGCAATATTATTACGGCTCTTATGAGCGCAATGTCTACGCGTTTTTTCGTGGCGATATGGCGGCACTGAATGAACAAATCGCCGAATTAGAGTCTGATATAGCACGTGCTGAAGCTAACCAATTGAGTCCTGCGCCGGGAATGTATGCTCACCTTGGATATTTGCATTTACTTCAAGGTGATCAAACAAAGGGATTTAGTTATTTTGAGCAAGAGAAGCAGCTGTTTCCTGAGTCTCAGCACTATATTAACTTTCTCATGGTCAATGCACAGGGAGAATAATATGAAATGGTTCAGGTGCGCGTTGGTATTCGTTACGTTGACTTTGCTAAATGGCTGTAAAACGTCACCAAGTCAAGACTATAGCGCTTTTATTCAAAGTGATCCTAAATCCATCTTGGTATTACCGCCAATCAATAACTCAAATGAAGTTATTGCACCTTACAGTGTGATGGCAACCGTAATACAGCCTCTGGCAGATTCGGGATACTATGTGTTTCCAGTATCGTTAGTGCAAGAGACATTTAAAAGTAATGGCCTTGCAATTGCACACGACGTTCATAATGTAGCACCTAGCAAGCTGCACGAGATATTCGCTGCAGATGCAGCTTTGTATATTGAAGTTCAAGATTATGGAACTTCTTATATTGTGATCGATAGCGACACTAAGGTTGCATTATCTGCAAAGTTAGTCGATCTAAAAACTGGCCAAGTGATCTGGCAGGGACACGCTCAAGCTACTAGTAGTGAAGATCGCGATGATAATGATAACAGTCTAGCAGGCGCTTTAATTGGTGCAGTGCTGAATCAAGTGATTGAAAGCACCTTCGATATGGGCTTCGAAGTATCACAAGAGGCATCTCAGCGCTTGCTATCTGCAGGGTCTACAAATGGTTTGCTGTATGGCCCTCGTTCGCCCAAGTACGGTCAATTAAAGGAATAACCCTTGGTTATCTGACTTAGCAGCACTTCATTATTACCAGAACACTGCTATATTCACTTGACTAGGTTTCATTGGAGAAATTGTGATGTCAGTTGTCAGCGAATTTAGACCCGGTTACTTTTGTTGGATTGAGCTGTGCTCAAGTGACTGGAAATCAGCAAAACCTTTTTATAGCCAGTTATTCGATTGGCAGATTCTAGATCAGCCGATAGGTGAAGACTGTTACTACACTATGCTGCAAAAAGGCGCCGATGATATAGCTGCGATGTATCAGATGACAGCTGAGCAGCAGAAAAACGGCGCAGTGAGTCATTGGCTTGCTTATGTTGCAGTAACCCATGTCGATAACAGTGTGGCTCGTGCTGTGGAATTAGGTGCAAAAGTGTTGGCAGGGCCCCATGATGTAGCTGGTGCTGGGCGCATGGTAATGTTGCAAGAGCCTGGGGGTGCCATTTTTGCATTATGGCAAGAAGGTGGGCATATCGGCACACAACGTCAGCTAGAAGCTAATACCCCTTATTGGTTTGAACTGGTGAGTAAAAATAGTCAAAAAAGTCGCGATTTTTATACTTCGTTATTTGATTGGCAAGTTGAAACCAAAGATATGGGGGAGATGGAATATACGCTATTTAAAGTCGATGACCACCCGGTTGCAGGGATGATAGAAATGACTGCAGAGTGGGGGGAGGATATTCCGCCACATTGGATGGTATACCTTGCTGTATTAGATTGTGACAGTAAAGCAGCGCACGCGCAAAAGCTAGGTGGTGAAATATGTGTGCCACCAACAGATGTGCCTGAAGTTGGGCGGTTTTGTGTCATTACAGATCCACAAGGGGCGGTTTTTTCTATGCTTGAGTCTGCAACGGATGATATTTGCGCATAAAATCTGACTTTTCACCCTAGTATGACTATTGTATCGATTTTTCGTGACTTATAAATTCAGGCTCAATTGATCTTGAGTTTGGTACACTCACACCAATAGTAATACTTTGAGCAATAAAATGAGGAGAAGGATATGGCATTGCATGTTTTGGTGACAGGTGCAAATCGTGGGATTGGATTAGAGTTTTGTAAGCAATATCAAGCTTTAGGCTGTGAGGTAACGGCTGTTGTTCGTAATACTTCAGAAGAGCTAGAAGCATTAGGTATCAACATAATAGAAAATATTGATGTTGCTACAGAAAATGGCGTTAAAAAGCTGCTGGCGGCACTGGGCACAAAACAAGTAGATGTGCTGGTGAACAACGCTGGGGTGTTCCACAATGAAACGCTCGCAGATATGGATTTTAAAACTCTTGAGCAACAGTTTCATGTCAATGCGATGGGGCCAATTCGGGTTACTCATGCGCTCTTAAAGAACTTCAGCGTAGGTAGTAAAGTTGCGATGATAACCAGCCGAATGGGTTCCATTGCTGATAATGGTTCTGGTGGATATATTGGTTATCGTATGTCAAAAGCGGCACTCAATGCTGCGAGCGTGAGCATGGCTCATGAACTAAAAAATCAGGGAATTTCGGTTGGACTGTTCCATCCGGGTTTTGTGCAAACACAAATGGTTGGGTTTGCTGGAGATATTACCCCTGATGTCGCCGCTGAGCGTTTAATTAAAAGAATTGAACACTTGAACATCGAAAATAGTGGAGGCTTTTGGCACTCTAACGGTGAAACCTTACCTTGGTAAACGGGGCGCTTTGTTGCGCTCTTTTTCAGCTATCAGCCATCTAGCTGTGCTAATATAAAGTAAATACTCAGATGGTAACCTTTGATGGAATTACAACAAGATACCCCCTTGTCACTACCGCTTTTTTTGTTAGATGACAATATTGAAAATCGTGACGTTAATGTTCCAGACGCCGAAGTGTCTGTGATCTTGAGTGAGAACTTACTTGCTCACTTATGTCAGAATCCTAAAGAAGATGAAAATATCAGCTTGCATATTGATGACTATGAGCTTCTTAATATCAGTGCGAATGTCACTGCGTTGCTAGAAGCAGGCCATCAACTGCAACTGTTGCTTAACCGAGGTCCCGTACTTAGCGCTGTATTGAGCACCGAAGGTGAGGCATTATTTGTTTCTCCTCCGATGGAAATGTTACCTACATTTGACCTAGGCTTAGATGACGAGGACGAGTAAATGTCTAAACGTGTATTGTTTTGTGCGGTGATGCTCACCGTGTTATCGGGTTGTGTGGCGCTCGGCGTTTCCAAGTACGATGACATGTTTGGCCCTGAGCAGCCGCAAGCACGGATTGAGCAGCACCATCAAAGCGGTACACGTTATTTGCACACGGTGAAGCCTATTTTAGAGTCCCGCTGTGTGGTGTGTCATGGTTGTTATGATGCGCCTTGCCAGCTTAAGCTATCCTCCCCCGAAGGGATCGATAGAGGGCTTTCGAAGGAGCTTGTATACGATGGCACACGGCTGCTAGCACAAACGCCAACACGCTTGTTATTTGATGCACAAACTACAACACAATGGCGTGAACGAGGCTTCACAGCAGTACTGAATGAGCGCCAACAGTCTGACTATAGCAACCTTGCAGGTAGTGTGCTCTATAACAGTTTGCTGCTCAAAATGTCTCACCCCTTCCCGAAGCAAGGTATATTGGGTAAAGAGTTTGACTTTTCTCTTGATAGGGAGCAATCCTGTCCAACCATGGATGAGTTCTCTGCGCTGGCGAAGCAACAGCCACATGCCGGTATGCCTTACGGGCTGCCCGCTCTGAGCCATGATGAGTTTAAAACACTTGAACAGTGGCTAAAAAATGGTAGCAAAATGCAGCAAGTAACTGAACCAAGTGATGTTGATCAAAAAGAAGCGGCAAAATGGGAGCAATTTTTAAATCAAGATACCAATAAGCATCGCTTAGCAGCACGCTATATTTTTGAGCATTGGTATCTTGCACACATCTATTTTCCAAAAAGTGATGATGGTTCATTTTTTCAATTGGTGCGCTCCAGCACTCCCCCTGGGCAACCGATTGCGTTAGTGAAGGCAGTGAGACCGTTTGATGATCCAAAAATAGATAGAGTCTATTATCGTTTGATGCAAGTCCGCAGCACCATTTTGTCAAAAACACACATGCCATTAGCGCTCGATGACGCTAAGCTAGCTCGTTTACACCAGCAGTTTTATGCTGCTGATTATCAAGTACAATCACTGCCTGGCTATGAACCCGAGCTTGCAGCAAACCCATTCAAAGTATTCAAAGACATTCCAGTTAAATCCCGTTATCAGTTCATGCTAGATGAAGCTGAGCTTATTGTTAAAGGGTTTATCAAAGGGCCTGTTTGCCGTGGTCAAATCGCACTGAATGTTATTAATGATCACTTTTGGGTGGCATTTGTTGACCCTGAAAAAAACAGCAATGAAGCCGTTAATCAACTGCTGTTAAAACACGACGAGGATTTGGTCTTGCCTGCGGCGGAGCAAAGTAATGCGCTGCCACTTTCTAGTTGGGCAAAATATGCAAGTAAGCAACAAGACTATTTACGTGCCAAAACAGCACTTGCGGAAACGATGTTTGCTGATGGCCAGCGCCTCAATATGGACTTAATCTGGCGCGGTGAAGGAGAAAACCCTAATGCTGCGCTAACCATCTTCCGTCATTTTGACAGTGCGACAGTTGTGAAAGGATTTATCGGTCAACCACCTAAAACTACTTGGGTACTCGATTATGCTCTGTTTGAGCGCATTCACTATTTGCTGGTGGCGGGTTTTGATGTGTATGGCAACATTGGCCATCAGCTGATAACTCGATTATATATGGACTTCTTAAGGCTGGAGGGGGAACAAAACTTTTTAAACTTGTTGCCGCTTAGCCACCGTCAAGAAATTAAGCGTCACTGGTATCGCAAATCACATTTGAGTTTAAGCGAGTTTATTAACCGCAAGTCTCTGATAGGTGCGCCAACGGGCATAAAATACCAAACTGACGACCCCAAACAAGAACTATATCAGCAATTGCATACGGTGCTCGAACCTGTTCTTAATAAGGATTACGACTACCGTGTTGTCGGAAAACCTCTACAAGCACTAAACAGTATGCCCGTGGAAGCAATTAATCTGTTACCTCAGGTTTCGTTTATCATTACTAAGCAAAGTGACGGTTCACATCAAGCGTTCTCGTTATTACACCACAATGCGCACTTCAATATTTCAAGTTTACTCAATGAAGAGGGCCAAAGAGCATATGCTGAAGACACGGCGACAATAGTCCCGGGTTTTATTGGCGATTACCCCGAAGCAATTTGGTACTTAGAAAACAAAGCAGCGCAAGAGGACTTTGTATCATTATTTAGTCAAATGACGAGTGAACCTGACTACCTTGCGCTACGAGCGCAATATGGTATTCGTAGAACTCACCCCGAATTTTGGCGCTATAGCGACTTAATCCACAAAATTGCCGAGCAAACACGTGGTGTTGAATATGGGTTATTTGATTACAACCGTTTAGAGAATCGCTAAAAAAATGGAGTCCTAGACTCCATTTTTTATAGTTACCTGAGGTTGAGAGGTTTAAAGCTGGCTTGCGGCTTTTACTGCGGCCAGTAATACGCTTTCGTCCAATCGTACTTTGTAATTAGGGTTTGCATATTGGAACTGAATTAAGCCTTTTTTATCAATTACAAATACCGCAGGCACTGGTAAAGCAACTTTGTCTTTGCCGTCTAAATCGACAAAATTTACGCCAAGCTTATTACGGTATGCAAGTGCAGTATTGTCATCTAAAAAATAAGCAAGCCCAAGTGCTTGGCTCATCTGCATCTCATTATCAGACAACAGTTGGTAATGGGCTGACGCTACGGTACTTTTTGCTAGCGCCTCGGGTGAGTCCGGGGAAATGGCAATGATTTGGGCGCCCATCTTGACCAACTGCGACTCAATTTCCTGGATCCCTGCAAGCTGTCTTGAGCAATATGGGCACCAGCCGCCACGATAGACCACAAGTACACTGATTTTTTCCTTGTAACGTGCTGCTAAATCTATCGTGTTGCCAGATTTATCTTTAAGGTGCAGTGCTGGAGCATTGATGCCAGGCAGAAGTGGACTGACTTTTTCAGGGGCTGCTGCAATATTGGTGACTTCAGCAGCGCTAAGAAAAGCTGAAAAAGCCAAGGTGAAAAAGAAAATAAGTTGACGCATAAAAGTTCCTGAGGTTTGCAATTGAATTCGACTCAGAAGACCTAAGTTATGGCGAAAATCTTTCACTACGGTATGATATCGTCCGTAATTGATTTCCATGAAGAGAGAGCACAATGTCTGCTAACATCACTAAGCTTGTGGTAATGCTAGAAATGCAACATGCCATGAATACCAAAGTACACCAACAGTGGTTTGAACAAGGGTTTGAATGGTACCGTGCAATTTGGGTTGAGTGTGCAGAAATGCTAGATCATTACGGCTGGAAATGGTGGAAGAAACAAACGCCAGATACAGAACAAGTAATTTTGGAGTTAGTTGATATTTTTCACTTTGGCTTGTCTTTGCGTATTGATGGTGAAACTGCATTTGAGCAACTTGCATCGCAGCTAGAGCAAGAGCTGGCAAAGCCAATTAAGGCGGGAGACTTCAAGGAGACACTTGAGTTGCTAGCAAGTGCTGCAGTAACAAAGCGTGAGTTTGATGCGCACGCGTTTGCCGGGTGTATGCAGCAAATTGGGATGTCTATTGATGACCTATACCGCGGATATGTCGGTAAAAACACCCTTAACTTCTTCCGTCAAGACCATGGTTATAAAGATGGTTCATATATTAAAGTATGGAATGGCAAAGAAGATAACGAGCACTTAGTTGAAGTAGTAAAAAGCCTAGACACCGCACATCCAGACTTTAAAACACAAGTGTATGATGGCTTAAAAGCCCGTTACCCAGCTTAATAGATAGGTAGCAAAGTGCGATAGTCAGAGACTGAGAGGTATTCTTTGATCTCTCGAGCTGGTTGCTGACTATCTGGATTGGCCACCGCGAGTAAGTGGCCAATGCCAAACTTTTTAGCGGCATTTAGCACGCTAATGCTATCGTCGACAAATAAAGTTCGAGACTTATCAAAGCCTAAGTCTTGCTCTACTTGATGCCATAACTCCTGACTTTCTTTACTTACACCGTACTCATGGGTTGACACTAATTTGTCTAGGTATTGATCAAACTGAGTGCGTTCAATCTTGAGACTTAAACTATTTGGGTGTGCGTTGGTTAACAAAATAAGCTGTTTGCCACTTTTTCTTAGTGCGTCTAAGAATTCAGGTACATCATCACGAACGGATATTAAATGTTGCACTTCACGTTTGAGTTCCATAATGGGGAGTTGGAGCTGCTCTTGCCAATAATCTAGACAATACCACTCAATTTGACCCATCACGGCTTCATAGCGTGCARGAATATCAGCTCTGGCAGCCTCTAACGTGAGTCCTTGACGTTTGGCATGTGCTTTAGGCACAACGTCGAGAAAAAAATGATTATCAAAATGGAGGTCCAGCAATGTGCCATCCATATCTAACAACACGGTATCGATATTTGACCAATTTAGCATAGGCATTTAACTTCAAAGGCTTTATGATTAGATTATTGGTCATGATAGCAAATAATAATTTATGTCACACAAAAAGCACCCAACACCACCTGAAATTTTAGCATGCGATGTCGTTGCAAAAAGTAAACTATTTACAGTAGAAGCCCTTTCTTTATCATTTTCTAATGGTGAGCAGCGCGAATATGAAAGAGTTCGTGGTGGTGGCCGAGGTGCGGTAATGATAGTGCCAATAACAGCTGAGAATGAGCTATTATTAGTAAGAGAGTATTGTGCAGGAACACACGACTATCAGTTAGGTTTCCCCAAAGGTTTGATTGACCCTGGTGAAACTCCCATTGAGGCTGGAAACCGGGAACTAAAAGAAGAGGTTGGCTTTGGCGCAAATGCTTTTTCTGATCTCAAAGTCGTTTCCCTAGCTCCAAGCTACTTCAATGCTAAGATGCACATTCTGGTCGCCAGTGAGCTATATCCAGAACAGTTGGAAGGTGACGAACCTGAGCCTTTGGTAGTTGTGAAGTGGCCATTGGACAAGTTGGGGGAGTTGCTACATCAAGAGGACTTTACTGAAGCAAGAAGTGTTGCTGCACTATTGTTACTGAAAGCACACTTGAACTTGGAGGCGTAAATTGCAGTCGTTTTTAGAGCCTTGTATTACGCTAGCACAACGTGCTGGTGAAGCTATTATGTCAATTTATCAGGCAGATGATATTGGTAAAAAAGAGAAGTCGGATCACACTCCGGTTACCGCCGCAGACCTTGCCTCCAATGAAGTGCTCATGGCGGGGCTTGCTAAAATTGCGCCTGATATTCCAGTCATGTCAGAAGAAACCCCCATTCCTCCTCTACACGAACGTCAACACTGGCAGCGATATTGGTTACTCGACCCCATGGATGGAACTGGGGAATTTATTCTTGAAAGTGGAGACTTTGCGGTCAATATCGCTTTGATTGAGGATAACCATCCCGTTTTAGGTGTTATTTATTGGCCGTCACAAGGAGTGACCTATTATGCTAGTAAAGACAATGGAGCTTTTAAGCGTAAAGATGGTGGTGATAGCGAGCGTATTTTCGTTTCACCTAGAGAAACCCTTACTCTCGCGGTTAGTCGTAGGCAAAAGCTCGAAGCCGTAAGCCAGTATTTAAATAGCCAGTTTGATACGGTCGCGCTGGGTTCGTGTTCGTTAAAAGCCTGCATTATTGCAGAAGGTAAGGCTGATTGCTTTTTGCGTGTCGGGCCTACTGGTGAGTGGGACACGGGGGCATCACAGGTGATTATTGAAGAAGCGGGAGGGTGCATTACTGACTCTGAGTTCAATCCGCTTACATATAACCAGCGAGAAACGACAGAAAACCCAGATTTTATCGTGATGGGGCATCCTGATTGGCAATGGCAAAAATTGATCAGTCCGCATAATAGGATCGTAGACTAGTTAGGTGTCAGCGCCATGTTTGTAGGAATTTTGCGCACTTAAAAGCTTTTATGCGCTAAATCCCTTGCAATAAAATTTTAATCCATTATTATAGCGACCTCTTCAAAAGGAAGTCCTTTTAAAGAATATACAGGCGTGAGATAGAGCAGAATGATAAATCATTCGTCGGACTCACTAAACCTGAAAGAGCCGAAAGTCGTCGGTACCCGACGATAATAAGCTCTAAAAATATACAGGCGCGGGATGGAGCAGCCTGGTAGCTCGTCGGGCTCATAACCCGAAGGTCGTCGGTTCAAATCCGGCTCCCGCAACCAATATTTTTTGGCTGTATTAGTCTCTTGTACAAAGACTTAAAAATAAGTGCAAATTCAGGCGCGAGATAGAGCAGAATGATAAATCATTCGTCGGACTCGCTAAACC
>NZ_RDBW01000061.1:0-7614 GCF_003934235.1 Pseudoalteromonas sp. J010
TCGTTTTGGCAGTCAATTAGGGCAAAGCATATTATTTGGTGAAGCACACTTGAGTAGCCAAGCACTGGCACAGCAACATAAAGCGAGCCAAGTAGCAGAGGGGTCAGCGGTACAACAACAAGCAGGTGCTGTTGCAGCGATGCTTGCTAAGCTGCCTATAGAGGTGGCGTGCTGGCACAAAGCGGAGCTAGTCAAGGCACTGACAGATGTGAAGGCATGGCCACAAACCCCAGAGGTGAGAAGTGATGTGCATCATCAGGGAGTGACAGAGGTTGCGCTTGGCTCGGATGTTATTCGTGCTATTGCACACCCAGATGGCGTACTAGAAGTGCACATGGAAGATAGAGAGCATAAAAACATGCACTCTGAGGCCACCATTCAGGGGTTAATGACGCTATTTGATCATATTGCTCATCATGATGAATACAAGGTGGTTGTGCTCACCGGTTATGATAGTTACTTCTCGACAGGTGGTACCAAAGAGGATCTTGTTGCCATTCAAGAAGGTAAAGCGAAATTTACCGACGAAAAGATTTACCACTTGGCTATGGCATGCTCTGTGCCTGTGATTGCAGCAATGCAAGGACATGCCATCGGTGCTGGGTGGGCGCTGGGTATGTTTGCTGACATCACGATGTTTAGTGAGGAAAGTAAATACCTTAGCCCTTATATGAACTTGGGCTTTACCCCTGGCGCTGGTGCGACGGCTATTTTTCCGGACAAGCTTGGCTATGACTTGGCAGTAGAAACGCTCTTAACAGCGCAGGAAAAGTCTGGCAAGGAGTTGCAAGCGCAAGGGATGGGGTTCCCTGTTATGCCTCGTCGCCAGTTACTAAATGCGTCACTGACACTGGCAAAACGCATCGCGCAACTACCTCGTGCACAGCTTGTCGCGGTTAAAGCAATGGCCACAGCACAGTTAGAGCAAGGTCTTGAGGAGATTTATGCGCTTGAATTAGCGATGCATGATAAGACGTTTGTAGGTCGAAGCGATACATTGCAGCAAATTCAGCAGAACTTCTTGTCTATGGAAAATGCCAATTCAACGCCTGCCCCTGCTCCAAGCAATGAGCCTGAGCAAGTCATTGCGGCTGTACCTAGTACTCAAAATACCAAAGCTGAGGTACTGCATGACTTAAAACAGTCATTAGCAAATGAACTGCACATGGAGGTGGAAGAAATTGATGAAGATATGCAGTTTATTGACCTTGGTTTGGACTCTATTTATGGCGTAACTTGGATCCGTAAAATTAATGAAGAATATGGTCTGTCCATTGAAGCGATCAAAGTTTACAGCTATCCAACGTTAGCCGAGTTTAGTGATTTTGTTGTGGCGCAACTTAAACCCAAGGCGGAACACAGCGCAGCAGTAGTTGAACACCGCCAGGCAAGCGCAACCTCAGTGGCGCCTGAGGTATCTCAGGGGATAAAACAACACAGTGATACTGCGCTTGAAGACATTAGAAGCAATTTAAAACAGCTACTGGCGCAAGAGCTGTTTATGGAAGAGTCAGAGATTGATGAAGATGCGCAATTTATTGATTTAGGTCTTGATTCAATTTATGGCGTGACCTGGATCCGTAAAATTAACGAAGCCTATGACTTACAGATCGAAGCAATAAAAATATATACCTACTCGACCTTAACTGCGCTCAGTCAATTTGTGTTTGAGCAAGTGGGTCAAGTGGGCAATGCAGAGGTAAGTGACAATGTGATGCCATTGCCAACGCCACAACCTATTTCCCCTGAGCCGGTCTTGGGAGTATCGAACCAAGAAGCGGTATTATCTGAGCCGTCTCGTAAGTTGGTGTCTTGGCGCAAGCGTCCTGCGCTACAAGCGCAGCCTATCTCATCATCGAAGGAGACGCGCCGCAATGAAATTGCTGTGATAGGGATGGCAGGTAAATTCCCACAAGCAAATAACTTGGATGAGTATTGGCAAAATATATCACAAGGGAAGCACTGTATTACTGAAGTTGCGAGTAGGCGCTGGGAGGTTGCGCAATTTTATCAGGCCGGAGAGCCAGTGGTAGGGAAGACCAATAGTAAATGGTTTGGTGCAATGGATGGGTATGATCATTTTGACCCGTTATTCTTTAGCATTTCACCGTCAGAGGCGGTGAGCATCGACCCACAACAACGCTTATTCTTGCAAACGTGTTGGCATACTATTGAAGATGCAGGCTATGATGCGAGCACGCTATCAGGTCAGCGATGTGGCGTGTTTGTTGGCTGTGCTGCGGGAGAATATGATTTATTGTCGCGGGATCAACAAATCAGTGCTGAAGGTTTTACCGGGGGAGCGACGTCCATTTTAGCTGCCCGGATCTCCTACTTTATGAATCTACAAGGGCCATGTATTTCCATCGATACGGCTTGTTCATCCTCTTTGGTTGCGATAGCCAGTGCCTGTGATAGCTTAACACTGAAAAACTGTGATTTAGCGCTTGCCGGTGGTGTCTATGTGATGGCTGGTAGCGATATGCATGTGATGACCGCGCAAGCAGGGATGTTATCCACTGACGGCAAGTGTTTTACCTTTGACCAAAGGGCGAACGGTTTTGTACCTGGTGAGGCAGTTGGATGTGTGCTGCTCAAACGTCTTGAAGATGCTCAGCGAGATCAAGATAACATTTATGGTGTGGTTAAAGGTTGGGGAGTTAACCAAGATGGTAAAACAAATGGTATTACAGCACCTAACCCAGTATCACAATGTCGCTTACAGCAAGAGGTTTACGATCGCTTTAACATTAACCCCAATGACATTGGCTTAATTGAAGCGCATGGCACAGGTACTAAGCTTGGCGACCCAATTGAGGTGGAAGGGTTAAAGTCTGCTTTTGGTAAATATACAGAGGCGCAAAATTACTGCGCGCTTGGTTCAGTGAAAAGTAACATCGGTCACTGTATTACCGCAGCGGGCGTTGCTGGGTTTATCAAGTTGGCACTCGCTTTACAACATAAGCAATTACCACCGAGCATTAATTTTGCGCAGTTAAACGAACATATAAACTTGGAGAATACCCCATTTTATATTAATCAGCGCCTTACACCGTGGACGACTAAAGCACAACAGCTACGCCATGGTGCGGTGAGTTCATTTGGTTTTAGTGGCACCAATGCGCACATTGTCCTGTCTGAATATGTTGAACCTGAAGTTGAGCAACGCAGTGTGGCAGCACCTTGGGTATTCCCTATTTCAGCAAGAACCCATGAGCAGTTAATTGCGAAAGTTGAGGCACTTGCCGATTTTCTGAGTGTGCAGGTGGATACCCTGGATATGAATGCTTTGGCGTATACGTTGCAAATAGGCAGAACGCACATGGAGGAGCGGGTTGGATTGACGGCGGCGTCAGCAGCTGAATTACTGACTAATTTAGATAAAACGGTACACGGATTAAAACAAAACCTTCCTTCGATTGGTGCTCGTATTTACAGGGGAAATATCTACCAAGATAAAGACAAGCTGGGTGTTATTGGTGAGGATGCAGAGTTAAAGCAAACCGTTGTGCAGAAGCTCATTCAGGACAATCATTTTGATAAGTTGCTGAAAATGTGGGCGCAGGGGCTTGAGTTAGATTGGCTCCAGTGCTACCGCGCAGGCACGCCTAAGCGGATGCGCTTGCCAGGCTACCCATTTGCCAAAGACGCTTACTGGATAGCGCTCACTAAGCCTAAAACGGTGACTAGTTACCCACGTAATGTTATCCACCCATTGTTACATATCAACACTTCGGATATGTATCAGCAGAGCTATCAAAGTACATTTACTGGCTCAGAAGCATTTCTTGCTCATCATCAAATTGATATGAATGGTGGTGAAGCTGCTCGGGTCTTACCTGGAGTCGCTTACCTTGAGATGGCAAGAGAAGCAGTAGTCAATGCGCTACCTCGAGAAGATAAACCTGAATGTTTTGACATCAAACATGTTGCTTGGGTAAGCCCTTGTGTTGTTGATAGTGATACAACGCTCACCGTATCACTGCAATATATTGGTGAAGAGGACGGTGGAGATTGCGTTGAGTTTGAAATCTTTAGCGAACAAGGGGGGCAAAAGCAGGTGCATTGTATGGGTCAGCTAGTCAATGCAGTAGACGCTGCTGCCGCGGTAATTGATTTGCCTGGTATCCGTGAGCAAATGAGTCAAGGTGAGTTAGGTGCTGAACAGATCTACCATACTTTTGATGCTATAGGCTTGTCTTATGGTGAGTCCCATCAAGGGCTGCGACGCTTATACAAAGGCAGCGAGCAAGCGTTAGGTGTGGTTGAAATGCCAGATTGTGCTGTCGCTGATGCAAGTCAATTTACATTACACCCCAGCATGCTAGACGCCGCACTACAAGCGAGTATGGGGCTGTCGGATGACATTGATAGCTCGCCATCGGTGCCGTTCGGTTTGGATAATTTGCGGGTATTCGCTGCCTGTCCTGAGACGATTTACGCTTGGGTTCGATACCCACAAACCAGCCAAACAAATGGTGACTTGAGTAAAGTCGATATCGATATTTGTGATGAGCACGGCAATGTTTGTATGCAGTTACAGGGATTTTCAATGAAGGAAATCGGCCAAAACGCAGAACCCAACCACAGTGTGGATCAGCAGCCCGCTGGGGGAGAAATTCAGCCTTGTACATTTAATGAAAGTTACTACAAGGACATCATAGAGCAAGTTGCAAACAATGAATTAAGTGTTGAAGCTGCGGTTAGGTTGGGGTGAGAGTAAAGATGGAAAACTTAAAATCATTATACAGCGCGCTACAAAGTGGTGAAATGACGCAACAGGAAGTCCTCGATACGATTAAGGGTGACGCTCATTCATCGACAGATGCCAGCATCCTCTTTACACCAAATTGGCAAACGGCAGCGATAAGGAAAGTATCTCATACCCCTTATCATGCAAGACATGTCATGTTTTGTGGGTTTACTGATAAGTTAGTGGCGCAATGTCGTGCACACTTGCAAAAGGATGAAGTAAGCTGGCAAACATATGCAGGTGAGGAATATGCTGAGGCATATACAGAGCTGGCGGCACAGTGCTTTGAATACATCAAACAGCAGTTGTCGCAGTCATTAACAGCGCCATTATTATTTCAATTAGTACTACCCAATAATGACTATGGCCGCTTGATGTCCGGTCTCAGTGGTATGTTTAAATCGGTATCAGAAGAACATCCTCACTTTTTTGCCCAAGTACTCCTCGTTGACGAACAGGTTTTAGCATCATCGCTGGTATCGTTTATCAATGATGAGCTACATGCTGAATTAGACTGTGAAGTTAAATACACAGCTGGCCTGCGCAAGATTCGACAGTGGCACACACAAACTGTGCCGCAAGGGCTGCAAACAACCTTTAAAGAAGGCGGAGTTTATTTAATCACTGGTGGACTAGGGGGAATTGGCCAATTATTTGCTCAACATATTTTGCATACCACTGCCGCTGCCAAAGTTATATTAACCGGGCGACAAGCTGACAGTGCACAAATTCAGCAGCAATTGGCAGGATTTGCACAGCACCGCGACCGACTAAGCTACCTCCAATTGGATTTAAGTGAACTGGCAAATGTGCGTCAACAGCTCAATCAACTTGCACAAACAACAGGGGCATTAACAGGCGTTTTGCACTGTGCAGGGTGCAATCAAGATGACTATGTGATTAAGAAAAATCAGGATTCGCTGCGCAACGTGTTGCAACCTAAAGTACAAGGTTTAATGCACTTAGACTTGGCAACCGCAGATCTAGACTTAGATTTTTTTGCATTATTTTCATCTGTTGCGGCGCGCTTTGGTAATGCTGGGCAATCAGATTATGCAGCTGCAAACGGCTTTATGGATAGCTATGCGCAATTTCGTAATCGCTTAAGTGAACAAAGAGCAAGGGCAGGACTAACCTCTGCGATAAATTGGCCGCTATGGCAGCAGGGGGGAATGACGATTGACCCTGATATTTTACAAACAATGTACGAAGAAGAAGGGGTTGCGGCGCTTCCCACAGAGCAGGGAATAGCTGCTTTTCAGTTTAGTCTGTGGCAACAGCAGAGCAACGCCATGTTACTTTATGGTGACAGCAACAAGCTCACAACATTACTGGCATCACCACAAAACAATAATATCGAATCAACAGAGAGCCAAATTGTGTCTGAAAATAATTCTACTTATGCGCCAGAAGCATCTGCTCAAGTCAGTGATAGCGCAGTTATATTAGCTAAATTACAATCATTTTTATATCAACAGCTTGCAGCAGTATTAAATCTGCCAAAAACTCAGCCGAGTGCAAAAATCCCGTTCGAGAAACTAGGGATAGACTCGATTTCATCTATCAAAGTGATTAAGCAGTTAGAGCAACATTTTGGCTCTTTGCCAAAAACACTCTTTTTCGAATACCAAAACTTAGTTCAGATGAGTGAGTATTTTATCACCCAACATGCTGCTCAGGTTGCAGTTTTAGTCGCCAATAAAGAAAAGCCGCAGCCAGTGACATCGTCAGCTACACCATCACCACGAACGGTGAAACCAAAGAAACCGTTAACGCGTAAACTAATTAAACCTGCGCTAAAAGCTGAGCACCAAGCAGGGAATAACCACATCACACCAGCACAATTGCAGGCGCACTCAGAGCAAACCATTAACAACGTGGGTGAAAGTGATATTGCCATTATTGGTCTAAGTGGTCGTTATCCGAAAGCGGAAAATATCACCCAATATTGGGAGAATTTACGAGCGGGTTTGGATTGTATTACTGAAGTACCAAAGTCCCGGTGGGACTGGCAGGAGTATTATTCAGAAGACAACACACAGCCACAAGGCCATTCAAGTCGTTGGGGTGGGTTTATTGATGGGGTAGATGAGTTTGACCCGCGTTTCTTTAATATTTCTCCTCGTGAAGCAATTGGTATTGACCCGCAAGAACGACTATTTTTGCAACATGCTTGGATGGCCGCAGAAGATGCGGGCTTCACGCGTGCGCGGTTACAGATCCCTCACCAAGGAGATGCCGCAGGTCAAGTTGGTGTTTATGTTGGCGTCATGTATGGCGAGTATAACCTCTCTGGTAGTCTTGCCAGCATCGCAAACCGAGTATCGTATGCGCTGGATCTTCATGGTCCCAGTATGACCCTAGACACTATGTGTTCATCGTCACTGACAGCCATTCACTTAGCTTGTCAGGACTTAAAACAAGGGCGCACCGATTTAGCGATTGCTGGCGGGGTGAATGTTACTGTGCACCCTAGTAAATACAGTATGTTGAGTGAAGATCAATTTATTTCTTCAAGTGGCCATTGCCAGAGTTTTGGTGAAGGAGGTGATGGTTATATCCCAGGTGAAGGAGTAGGTGCGGTGATTTTGTCGCGTCTGTCCGATGCCCAACAAGCCGGTCAGCATATTTATGGGGTGATAAAAGCCAGCGTGTTAAACCATGGTGGCAAAACCAATGGATATACAGTGCCTAATCCTCAGGCACAGGCCAATGCAATCAGCCGCGCCCTGACTGAGGCCAAGGTGGCACCACAACATATTAATTATATTGAAGCGCATGGAACAGGGACTAAGCTTGGCGATCCCATTGAAATTGCGGCGCTTAGTAAAGCGTTTTATCAAGGTGTAGAAGCGCAGCAC
>NZ_RDBW01000062.1:2500-12161 GCF_003934235.1 Pseudoalteromonas sp. J010
CAACTTATCTAAAGTGAAATCGAGTAGGTCGGAGCACGTGAAACTTTGACTGAATATGGGGGGACCATCCTCCAAGGCTAAATACTCCCAACTGACCGATAGTGAACCAGTACCGTGAGGGAAAGGCGAAAAGAACCCCTGTGAGGGGAGTGAAATAGAACCTGAAACCGTGTACGTACAAGCAGTAGGAGCCTACTTGTTGGGTGACTGCGTACCTTTTGTATAATGGGTCAGCGACTTATATTCTGTAGCGAGGTTAACCATTTAGGGGAGCCGTAGCGAAAGCGAGTCTTAACTGGGCGCTTAAGTTGCAGGGTATAGACCCGAAACCCGGTGATCTAGCCATGGGCAGGTTGAAGGTCAGGTAACACTGACTGGAGGACCGAACCCACTAACGTTGAAAAGTTAGGGGATGACCTGTGGCTAGGAGTGAAAGGCTAATCAAACCGGGAGATAGCTGGTTCTCCCCGAAATCTATTTAGGTAGAGCCTCGGACGAATACTTACGGGGGTAGAGCACTGTTAAGGCTAGGGGGTCATCCCGACTTACCAACCCTTTGCAAACTCCGAATACCGTAAAGTACTATCCGGGAGACACACGGCGGGTGCTAACGTCCGTCGTGGAGAGGGAAACAACCCAGACCGTCAGCTAAGGTCCCAAAGTGTATGTTAAGTGGGAAACGATGTGGGAAGGCTAAAACAGCTAGGAGGTTGGCTTAGAAGCAGCCACCCTTTAAAGAAAGCGTAATAGCTCACTAGTCGAGTCGGCCTGCGCGGAAGATGTAACGGGGCTAAACATACCACCGAAGCTACGGCTGCGWACTWAGTWYGCGGGGTAGGGGAGCGTTCTGTAAGTGGCTGAAGGTGTGCCGGGAGGCATGCTGGACATATCAGAAGTGCGAATGCTGACATGAGTAACGATAATGCGGGTGAAAAACCCGCACGCCGGAAGACCAAGGGTTCCTATCCCATGTTAATCAGGGTAGGGTGAGTCGACCCCTAAGGCGAGGCTGAAGAGCGTAGTCGATGGGAAACGGGTTAATATTCCCGTACTTGGTATGAATGCGATGGGGGGACGGAGCAGGCTAGGCAAGCATGGCGTTGGTTGTCCATGTGAAAGGCTGTAGGCTGGYGACTTAGGAAAATCCGGGTTGCTAAGGCTGAGAGTCGAGACGAGCCACTAAGGTGGTGAAGTTGTTGATGCCCTACTTCCAGGAAAAGCCTCTAAGCTTCAGTTCATACTGAATCGTACCCTAAACCGACACAGGTGGTCAGGTAGAGAATACTAAGGCGCTTGAGAGAACTCGGGTGAAGGAACTAGGCAAAATTGTACCGTAACTTCGGGAGAAGGTACGCTCTTACTTGTGAAGACTTCGCGTCGTAAGCAGGCGAGAGCCGCAGTGACCAGGTGGCTGGGACTGTTTATTAAAAACACAGCACTGTGCAAAATCGTAAGATGACGTATACGGTGTGACACCTGCCCGGTGCCGGAAGGTTAATTGATGGGGTTAGCTTAGGCGAAGCTCTTGATCGAAGCCCCGGTAAACGGCGGCCGTAACTATAACGGTCCTAAGGTAGCGAAATTCCTTGTCGGGTAAGTTCCGACCTGCACGAATGGTGTAACCATGGCCACGCTGTCTCCACCCGAGACTCAGTGAAATTGAAATCGCAGTGAAGATGCTGTGTACCCGCGGCTAGACGGAAAGACCCCGTGAACCTTTACTACAGCTTGGCACTGAACATTGACCCTACATGTGTAGGATAGGTGGGAGGCTTTGAAGCGCAGACGCTAGTTTGTGTGGAGCCGACCTTGAAATACCACCCTTGTAGTGTTGATGTTCTAACTTAGGCCCCTGAAYCGGGGTTGAGGACAGTGCCTGGTGGGTAGTTTGACTGGGGCGGTCTCCTCCCAAAGAGTAACGGAGGAGCACGAAGGTTTGCTAAGTACGGTCGGACATCGTACGGTTAGTGTAATGGTAGAAGCAAGCTTAACTGCGAGACAGACACGTCGAGCAGGTACGAAAGTAGGTCATAGTGATCCGGTGGTTCTGAATGGAAGGGCCATCGCTCAACGGATAAAAGGTACTCCGGGGATAACAGGCTGATACCGCCCAAGAGTTCATATCGACGGCGGTGTTTGGCACCTCGATGTCGGCTCATCACATCCTGGGGCTGAAGTCGGTCCCAAGGGTATGGCTGTTCGCCATTTAAAGTGGTACGCGAGCTGGGTTTAGAACGTCGTGAGACAGTTCGGTCCCTATCTGCCGTGGGCGTTTGAGAATTGAGAGGGGCTGCTCCTAGTACGAGAGGACCGGAGTGGACGAACCGCTGGTGTTCGGGTTGTGATGCCAATTGCATTGCCCGGTAGCTACGTTCGGAATCGATAACCGCTGAAAGCATCTAAGCGGGAAGCGAGCCTCGAGATGAGTTCTCACTTTGACTTAGAGTCAACTRAAGGGCCGTTGAAGACTACAACGTTGATAGGCGAGATGTGGAAGTGCTGTGAGGCATTAAGCTAACTCGTACTAATTACCCGTGAGGCTTAACCATACAACGCCAAAGTGGTTTAGCGAMAGAAGTTAATAGACTGAAGTAGACRAAGAATTTAATAGCTTTTTGTCATTAGACATTTGCACCCAGATTTCCTGRTGACYATAGCGTTTTGGAACCACCTGACCCCATGCCGAACTCAGAAGTGAAACAAAACAGCGTCGATGATAGTGTGGGCTTCCCATGTGAAAGTAGAACATCGCCAGGGCCAAATTTTATATAAAAACAAAAACTAAAAAAAGAATTTTCCTGATGACCATAGCGTTTTGGAACCACCTGACCCCATGCCGAACTCAGAAGTGAAACAAAACAGCGTCGATGATAGTGTGGGCTTCCCATGTGAAAGTAGAACATCGTCAGGGCCTTATTAGAGAAACCCGTTRCAGCARTGCGACGGGTTTTTTGCTGTGTGTGATTTGAAAATAAATCAACACCTCGCGAGGTAAACTCGCTCCCACCACAATATCGACAAAGTGCAGCACTGGTAGGAGGCGGTTTACCCGCCGAAAAGAAACCCGTTGCAGCAATACAGCGGGTTTTTTGCTATATGGGATTTGGAAAGAAAACCTCACAAGATAATAAACACCTCGTGAGGTAAACTCGCTCCCACCACAATATCAACAGAGTGCTGCATTGGTAGGAGGCGGTTTACCCGCCGAGCTGTCGGGCTTCAAACAAAAAGAATAAAACAGTCTACTCTGTAACATCGCGAGGTAAACTCGCTCCCACCACGACATCAACAAAGTGCAGCACTGGTAGGAGGCGGTTTACCCGCCGATGGTTTCTGGGGGGATTATTGCTCGAGAGCCCTCACAGCTTATGACTCTCGATAGAATTGATCCGTTTGTGATAAGTGTTTTTCATTGCAAAATAGATCATTTATTTAATGCAATAGGCATGAGTAATGTAACGATAGCTATGATCCGTCAGCTATCACCCTTATCTCCCGTTGCCTGTTCATAGAATTATGGGATGTAGCTCCTCGTGATGGGAGTCTATTAAAAGTAGCCAGTGGTGCATTCCCTAGTGCGATTTCTACCTCAAAGTGAAATGCCTTGGGGTTTTCTGGAGCATAGTTTTCTTTAGAGAAGAAAAAGCACGGATCACCACCAACACCCCAGCGGACACCCTTTTTCAAAATATATGAAGCACCTGGAATATTCTGCCACTGTCGTCCTGGTTGCTTGTATTGATAGCGCTGACGGATATCAATGGTTCTTCCCATAGTAAGGGGGCGCCTGACAATATAATCAGGGTTAAATGTTGAGTGGTCGTCAGTGACCGAGGCGCTTTGAGAGCCATTTGGTGGCATAAAAAAGCTTTGAGGTACTCTACTTAATAATTGGTTAAAAGGAGGGTCATAGGCCCTAGCGGTTGGATACCATACATGCTCCCTTGTTAGGCAGTGTGTAAAGGTGTTCACATCACCATTGGTACTATCAAATGTGAATTGATGTTTAAAAATATACCGTGCGTTATCAATTCTTATCATACCATGAGTGGGATCTCGAAATTGATACCATTGTAATTCAAAATCATGAAAAGCCATATTGTAATTCGTTGGGCGGGCAAAGCTGTCGATATTTAATGCGTTGCCTAAGTAAACTAATGCTGTTTGGTATTTTAGAAGTTTATCTACTGGCAGGCTGTGTATCTCACCCTCTATATTTTCGGCCGTTCGATTATTGATATTTCGATTATTTGGGCTGTTCTGCGCATTACCACCTAGCAGGAGAATGATATTGTTTAGAGAAGAGGCACTCTGGCGAAAACCATCATTGGCGGTTCCAACGTGGTTCATAAAGTTACGCATTGAGACTATTGGCATAGTAAACTTTCCGTATTGTATTACAAATCAATGAAGTATCATTTTTACTTTTAGTTAAAATATAGTTTACTTAAGTAGAAAGCCAGAAATATTTATATCGAAGGTATACTGAGAGGTTATCTTAAGTAGAAAGTACCAAACCATAAAGGTTGATCACAAACTTAATTCACTTATTTAAAGGCAAAATGATTTTGAATTGGGTACCTTCATTGATTATGCTTGCTACACTGATCCGACCTTTCAATATTCTGATTAGCTCACTGGTTATCGCAAGACCGAGACCTGCATTGTGTTTGCGGTTGCTATTGCTGTTTTTACCTTGAAAACTGGCATCAAAAATATGTTGTAGATCCAACTCACTGATCCCTATGCCCGTATCATTAACTTTGACATGTGCATAACCTTCATGCTCTTCTAGTATCAAGCTAATTTTCCCCCCCGCTTTTGTGTGCCTTATTGCATTATCAATTAAGTTTGACAGAACACGGTCCAATTTACCTATATCACTGGTAATAGCCATAGTACTTTGAGTAGGGGATATGACTATCTGTAATTGGTTAGCCTCAGCTTTTAATTTGAATTTTGCAGCAACATCATAAATAACCTCCAGTAAATTAAAAGTTTCTATATTCATTTTTGCATGCCCAGCTTCTAGATGAGCAAGCTCAAAGATTTGGTCAATGAGGTGATTTAGTTGATTGATATTTTTACTGGCAACTTTAAGGTTTTCCATAATGGTTTTATCTGTGGTTTGCTTTTCGGTGAGCTCTATATAGCCTTTTAGCGATGCTAAAGGAGTGCGTAGATCATGACTAAGCTGAGATAGAAATTTCTTACGTTGTTCATTTTTATCGTTCAATGTGGTTAGTTGATATTGGATTTTATCCAGCATCGCATTCACACTTCGCCCTAGGCGGTGTATCTCGTCATTTTTTGCAGGCCAATTGATTTGCGCATCGGGGCTGATGTCAAATTGGTTTTGACTCACTCTGTCAATATACCTAGTAAGACGAGCAATCGGATTGGTAATCTTGTTGAGTAAAAATAAGGCTATTGCAAGGAGGAGCAATAAGGTGCCAAGTAACCATAATGTGCCAAGCATGACCTTTTCGGAGCTTTTCAGTTGCTCAATGATGTTGTTGTATTTTGAAGATCCAATAATGATGTATAAATAGCCTTGAAGTATATCTTTGTTAGTAACAGGTGCTACAGAGAAAATTTTACTGCCATGTGTACTTCTTGGGTCGTCACCTAAAATTGGTAGCGTATTGTTTGTGTTAAGTAACTGCTGTAGTGGGGTGATATCAATCTTCTCTCGTTTGATTTCTCCTGGCTCTGCACTGTATGTGAGCAAGTTTCCCTCTGGAGATACAAAGTAGAATTCAAAGGCAGGCCCTAAGATCATCAGCGTATGGAACAAGTTGCTTAGCCCTTCATAGTCATAAACCCTCTCCCTGATAAGTGGGTTATCCGCAACTAAATGTTGAGCTAAAGATAAGTGAAGCTGTTGCTCGGCCTGCGATTTTGACACTTGTGATAATGCTTGAGTCCACCATATAAAAAGCATACAAATCAGTAAAAATGTGACAAATAGCATGGCTGCTAGCTTTTTATATAATGTGAGTCTCATGCGTTCACTCCTTGAAGGGAGCTTGCGTTCAGCTTATATCCGACGCCCCATACGGTCTCTATGACAATATGATTGGAAATGGGATCTAGCTTTGCGCGTAGGCGATTAATGTGTGAATTAACAGTATGCTCATACCCTGAGTGTTGATAGCCCCAAACGGACTCAAGTAATTGAGATCGTGAAAACACATGATTAGGATGTTTAGCAAAAAACTGTAATAGCTCAAACTCAGTCGCTGTGAGCTCTAGCTTTATGTCACCAAGTAAGATTTCATGACAATCGGTATCGATAGTTAGCGCGCCGACTTGAATTTTATCATCTGAAGAGGTGGGAATAGAGCTTTTATCATTTAATTGACGTACATGTCTCAATTGGGCTTTTACTCTAGCTTGAAGTTCTCGGCTGTTGAATGGTTTACAAATGTAGTCATCGGCTCCGACTTCTAACCCAATGATTTTGTCTATTTCACTGCTTTTCGAGGTAACAATAATAACGCTACTCATTGGGTACAAAGATTTAAGTTCTCTACACAAGCTGAGTCCATCCATATTTGGTAACATTAAATCGAGCATAAATATTGCGTGTTGCTTCTTTTTTGCCATATTCAAAGCGTCTAAACCATCCGCGATATGGTTGACGGTTAATGACAGCTCTTCTAAATGAACTTGAAGCAATCTAGCTATATCTTCATCATCTTCAACTAACAACACACTGTCTAACATATGCAGCCCTTAGTGGAGCGAAAGCGCCTATGGGCAGGCGCTTGCTCATGGGCTACTTGATTCGCTCAATTGTTATTGCCAACAGCGGATTATCAAACTTATGTTTACTGGTTAACGTAGAGCTTGTTAAGCCATCATCGTTGCCAACGACTCCGCTATGCATGGTTACCATATTCTGGTTATCGTTACGTTCCACATTAAATCCTTCTCCACCATCAGCAGGCCCGGGGATACTCCCCTGGGCTTCAGTATTTAGCTCTGTACCAGCATCATACGCTGAAGTGCGATACATTTTTTTTTCACCGATGGGCATAGTGGACACATCTATGGCATTAAGACCGGAAAATCCATCATTTGTATTCACCATCATGGTCAATAAAGATAATTTTAAATTGGCGAGAGTCTCAGACTTAATCGAAATAGTTGACGTAGAGCCTGGCCCGACTGGAGTCTCGGTTGTGCTTGACGACATCGTTATACTTTGTGCTAAAAGTGCACTGTTATCGCCACCTTCTGCGAGCTTTTCAAGTTCGTTAGAGGCGGCGGTACCAACTTCGAAGTAGTGACCTGATTGATGTAGCATAACAGCAATGGGTGACATCGGCTGTGCTTGAGTGAGGTTGGTGATACTTACGGAAAACTCATAGTCTACCACCGGTGGTGTTGGTGTGTCTGGTACCACTGTGCTGTTATTGTCATTGTCTCCACAAGCACTCAGTAAGAGCGCTGATATGGCAACGAGTGTTAATTTGGTTTTCATCTCAGGCTCCTGTTACTTTACGGTGATTGTGAGTTTAGCAACTGGATTTAACCAGCGATGTACAGTGTTATGTAGGTCACTTGCCCCGCCAATTTGTTCATCATCTCCAACATTGCCTCTGTGAATATGGATCGCGTTGTTTTCTTCGCTGGTGGTAACGCCTAGCCCTTGGCTACCCGGAGTCACGCCCGGAGAAGCGGGAATGCCAGCCATACCCGGCGCACCAGAACCATCGACAACCAACTCATTGTTGGCTTCTGTACCTGCATCATATGCGTTAAGATATACTTCATATGTACCTGCTTCAGTAGGTATGGGCCAACTATTTAAGCCGACAAAGCCATCATTCGTTGGTAGCATCATGGCAACCAACGATAGATATGTGTTTCCATTACTCGTTGAGAGCATCGCCATTGTTGAGCTTGCCGGGGCGAGTAACCCACCAGCAGGGTTCATTACCATATCGGCGTTGATACTTTCTAACACATTACTCAGTCCAGAAATATCACCTCCTTCGGCCATCGCTTGAAGTGGTTCTGACGCAGTTTCACCCAATGAAAATAATGCTGTGCCAGGGGCGTGTGCAGTCACAAGCAAGGGCGTATAGTAAATACCATGAGTCAGGTTGGTTATTTTCACTTCGAGCTCTTGAGCAAGGGCACTACTGGCAAAACAAGTGGCTACTAGGGTGGTAAGGATCTTGGCTTTCATGATGTGGTCTTCTCATTTTGTATTGTTAGTAAACTTATCATGGCAAGGAGTTATTGAGAGGGGCTCACGGAATTATCACATTTTCATCACAAAATACCATCATGTTTATCACGGTACACCCAGCTTGGTGCTCGAGCGAAGTTTGTAAAGTTAAGCGAATAAGTATTGCGCTAGTTAATTTGTAAGTAGGTTTGTTTTTACAAGAAGGGGTGTACTAATTAGCTCCGATAATTGCTCAATTTGGAGGAGTAAACCTGACGCTAAGTACGTTAACAATTTCTTATTTAGAACCAGTAAAAAGCAAAATCTTTACCTTGCCTACACGGATGTTGATACTTTGGCGATAGAGGACGCGTAGGCGGTGTTATCGACAAGATTTTCTCGCCTCAAAATAGACCACTTAATTAAGATAATTGGTATTACTGATACGGACGGTTTCTTTTAGCTTAAACGCTTCGGTGGGTTAGTCTTCGTCGTAAGTCAACTGCTCTAGCTCGCGATAAAGTATATCCTCATCGGCTAGATTAAGTTCTATAAGGCGCTTAAGATGGGTAACACTGTCTAAATCTATTTGGCGGCAGTGGACGCCGAGATGTCCCTCTTCAACATGGCGAACTTCTACTTCCATGGTAATTTTAATGTCACTGCCGGGTAGGTAGAAGTTTAAGCTAGCAGGATCATTTTTAAGTGGAACGTAACCGTCAGGTAAGGTGAGCAGTGCTCCATTCAAGGAGAGATCCAAGATCTCACAGCTAAAATCGCCGCTAGAAGCCATAAACTGCGCTTCATTTGAAAAAATCACTCTAGAAAACCGTCTACGCTCTTTCATTACTTAACCCAATAATCCATATAGTTAAAATAATAGCGTATATCACGTTACTCGCTACTAAAAAGTGATAATTAGTAGCTGTATTTTATTGCTCTTAAGTGTAACACCAATTTGACTTAATACTTGCTCAATTTGAAGGAGTAAATCTGACGCTAACAGCGTTAAAAATTTCTCACTTAGAACAACTAAATAGCAAAATTTTTGCCTTGCCTACACGGATGTAGGTACCTTGGCGATAGCAGGACGCGTTAGCGGGGTTATCGACAAGATTTTCTCGCCTCAAAATAGACCTGCGGTCTAAGAACCAACGATCGTGCGAGATACACATAACACAGCCTGGGAATTCCAAAATCGCATTCTCCAGCGCTCGCAACGTTTCTACGTCTAGGTCGTTGGTTGGCTCATCCAGCAGCAGTACGTTGCCACCAGCTTTTAGTAGTTTTGCTAGATGAAGACGATTGCGCTCACCACCAGAAAGTTCTTTTACAAATTTCTGCTGGTCATTACCTTTAAAGTTAAAGCGGCCAACATAAGCGCGGCTTGGTACTTCAAAGTTGCCAATTTTTAAAATGTCTTGGCCGTTTGAGATCTCTTGGAAAACTGTATTGTTGCCATCCATATCATCACGGAAC
>NZ_RDBW01000063.1:0-5916 GCF_003934235.1 Pseudoalteromonas sp. J010
TACTTAATTTTGATTTTCTTTCGAAGTATTCAAACTCAAGTTTTATTTGACTCCCGACTCGTTGGCTCGTTGCTTTTCAGCGTTGCTCCCCGTGTCGGTGGATGCGCATTATAGGGAGATCCGATTTAAGTGCAACCCTTTTTTTGAAGTTTTTCTATTTATTTTTCAAACACGTTTTGACCCACAAAACCCTAACAGCTTATCCACATTTTCTGTGGATAACATGCACTAATTTCAGTTTTTGTTGTTCTTTGTGGTAGATTACCGCCCCATTATTTACTCGTTCTCAGGAAAAGGCTAAATATATGGCTGATATCTTAAACTCGATAAGTGGTCTATTGTGGGGCCATCTACTTATCTATCTATTAATAGCTGCTGGTGTATTTTTCACTGTTAGACTCGGTTTTATTCAATTCACCCAATTCCCGTATATGGTGAAGGTAATGATGCAAAGCCGTGAGGGCGCTGAAGATGGTATCTCTTCTTTCCAGGCATTTTGTACATCATTAGCCGCTCGCGTCGGTACCGGTAATATGGCAGGTGTTGGTGTCGCGCTCTATCTAGGTGGTCCGGGTGCTATATTATGGATGTGGCTTATCGCCTTAATTGGTATGGCGACCAGTTTTGCAGAAAGTTGCTTAGCGCAGTTATATAAGACAAAAGATGATGACGGAAATTTCCGTGGCGGACCTGCTTATTATATGGAGTTGGGTTTAAAACGTAAGTGGATGGGTGTGTTGTTCTCTCTTTGTCTTATTCTCGCATTTGGTTTTGTCTTTAATGCAGTGCAAGCAAACTCCATTGCTGCAGCATTTGAAGTTGCCTTCGATGTGCCCAAGCATATTATGGGTATTGCGTTAGCGGCAGCGGCAGGGATTATCATCTTTGGTGGTTTAAAGACTATTGCACGCTTTGCCGAGCTCGTCGTTCCTTTTATGGCCGTTGCTTATCTTATGCTGGCGCTGTACGTCTGTGCTGTAAACTTTGCGCAGCTGCCTGATATATTCATGTTAATAGTAAAAAGTGCAATGGGTATCGAACAAGCTGGCGCTGGTGCTATTGGCTACGCGGTAATGCAAGCTATGCTTCAAGGGATTAAACGCGGCCTATTCTCAAATGAAGCCGGTATGGGTAGCGCTGCAAACGCAGCAGCAAGTGCAACACCAAATCCGAACCATCCTGCATCGCAAGGTTATGTGCAAATGCTAGGTGTATTTGTAGACACTATAGTGATCTGTACCGCGACAGCTTCGCTTATCCTTTTATCTGGTCAGCTTGAGCCAAACTCTGGCCTGACCGGCATTGAGTTAACGCAATCTGCGTTGGTTCACCATGTAGGTGAATGGGGTGCAACTTTCGTTGCAGTCGCTATTTTATTTTTTGCTTTTACTTCTATTGTTGCCAACTACAGTTACGCAGAAACCAATCTGCTGTTTTTAGATCATCATTCAAAGAAAGGAATGATGGTGTTTAGAGCTTGTGTATTAGGTATGGTCATGTTTGGTGCAGTAAGTGAACTCGGATTAGTTTGGACCCTCGCCGACATTTCAATGGGGTTAATGGCTGTAGTTAACGTGGTTGCACTCTTTATGCTTCGCAAGGTTGTGCTGTGGCTTGCTACCGATTATAAAAAGCAGCTTAAAGCTGGAGTAACCCCCGAGTTTGATCCGAGTACCAACCCTGAAGTAGAAAAAACACTACCAAAAGGTATTTGGACTAAGTAGACCAATACAGCGCACTAATGCTTATATTTAGTGCGCTTTCTTCTTATACGACCCAACGTTAATGAAAACGAACACAAAAATACGCACTTGAGTTCATTTAATGTCCAAACAAACCAACCACTTATTGCCTTTCAAAAAAAAATCCGTATAGTAGTCACCAAGTCGGCATATAGCGCAGCTTGGTAGCGCACTGTCATGGGGTGTCAGGGGTCGCAGGTTCAAATCCTGCTATGCCGACCAGCTTTTCCCTACCCTAATCAATAAGTTATAGCACTTTCCAAACACACAGTCTCTTACTCCGTATCAGCAACATTCTATTATACAGTATCTGGTTTATTTATTCTCACAGAGCTATTCAATTTACAAAATACTAAACATATACGCAGTATTTTACCCCTATTTGTTTTAACACGTATAAAAATCGAACATCTACTGTTATTGAACACAAGAGCTTAATTTATAGAGTTATTTGGGATTGGCGGGTTCAAAAGGTATTCAGTTCAATAGCAAAGCTTAAAAAACAATCAAGTTAAGATAGCTTTTAAAAGCTACAATTTGCAGAGAGGTTTAATCAATGTGTTGCTTCCATTGTGATCTCACAACAAAGAGCGTCCGTTCAGCCATTTAAGTTTTGAATGATTGGCAAGTTACTTTCTACGTTTAGCTCCCGCAGATACGAATCATTCTTAAATTAGTGCTGTCGATTAGTTTTTAGTTGCTCATATTTCAACATTATTTGCACCTAGCAGTTCAAATGAGAGAAAACTCAACATTACTAAATTGAGGGAACGTATGAAACATATTCTATTGTTATTTATTTTAGCTTTGGCAGGCTGTGCTGGGCTGCATTCAATGCCACCTAAAAATTACTCGCATACTGACGACGAGTCGACGTATAGAGTTTTTTTTGACCAATACGGGGACCTATACCCGTCATCATCAGAGGCAATTATGCCGGAACGCAAAACATTTGGCCGAAATTATGCTTTCAGTATCCGAACCTATATGAAAAATACAAATCAAGAATATAACGAAAACACAATAGAAGCACACTATTCAAAGTTGGTGTCATCTATTTCCGATAAGATGAATAAACAGTCAAAGCTTGTTTTACTCATACATGGTTTTAATAACTCATATGAAGAAGCTAACTTATCATTTGAATATATTAAGAGTCATCTTAATTCAAAATCTGACTCGAAATTTATTTTTATAGAAGTCTATTGGGATGGTTTGTTCAAAGGGCCATTCTCTTCGCCTCTTCCACTAGCATATTGGTTTGACTCCCTCACATATTCAAATATTGCTGGACAGGTCGGGCTGAGAAAATTACTCAATAGACTACCCCATAATACTAACTTGACCATAATTACCCATAGTAGAGGAGCTGGAGTTGCCTTTAGTGCTATTTCCAACCCAGTGTACGACAAACATATTATTGTTCCCGAATTCGAAGATTATGCAGGGGACAATATATCTAGTTTAAATATTGTCGCGATTGCTCCAGCCGTTGGAAATGGGCACCCATTAGGTGATCCATCAAGTATTTTGAATCAGAATTCAAGAGTTTTTATTGGATTCAATGAAAATGACCCAGCTCTTCAAAAGTCAAAGGTTGGCTCTGGCAAGTTTGGTGATACTTCTTTAGGCACAGACAATAAGTTTTATTTAAAAGCTGAAAAACTGGCGAACGTACAGCACCTAACACTCCAGCGGGTAGTGTATGAAAATTACAATGAACATGGAATCCGCGGCTATATAGATTTACAGGCACAAACCGACTGCCTTTTTTGGGCTGCAAATTTATTTAACGACCAACCTCAAAATTGCTCTTTAAGTAGATAGAATAGATAACAAATATAGTTATCCAAACTGCTGTTTGAAGTGCTAGATACCACGAAATTTAGCGTCTCGAGCAGCAGTGCGAGGAAAGCCGATATCGGTTTTAAACTCACAGCACAGGCTTTACATAAATTTTAGACCCCCATTATGATGATGTTTACTCAATAACGAGTTTGTTTTAATTTTTTCTACTAGGATGCTGCTGTACAGCCTTACGCCACTTTATTTATATCTTCACACTTACTCGCAATGTATTAGTAACATACCGAATATCTGACAATTTTGGCACATGCGACTGTATATTCAACTTCTTTTCATTGACGTAGTTAAGCAGCTTAATCCAATACTGAAAGTTGCTTGGCTGTAGATGACTTACCAAATAATGATCTCAATCATAGAACATCGCTTTAGTATCCCACTTTTGTAAAAAATACTTCTGACTATAAAGTCTTAGATTTATATTTCTCCAGTCTTAAGCTACCGAGATAAATAATAATGCCAAAAATAGTAGGTAGGGAAATAAAGTTGGATAAGCATAGTATTTTACTTTCAACAACAGACTTGGATAGTCGTATTACTTATGCAAATCAGTCTTTTTGCGAAGTTGCCGGATATACCATTGGGGAAATGTTAGGCCAGCCACATAATTTAGTTCGAAATAAAGATATGCCAAAAGCTGCTTTTAAGAATATGTGGTCTACTATTCAACGTGGTGATTCTTGGATGGGTCCAGTTAAAAATTTAGCGAAAAATGGTGATTATTATTGGGTCAATGCGTTTGTTACACCAATAAAAGACACTAAGGGGGAAATTGTTGAATATCAGTCTGTGAGGACAGCACCAAGTCCTGAGGTAGTAGCGCGAGCACAGAGCACCTATAAAACTCTTGATAATAAATCCAAAATTTACAGGTTTGACAGTACATTAATTATCTTATACCTGTTAGTCGCAACCATCCTTTCACTTGCCCTCGCGCCCGTATTTAATAGTCACTGGTTTACACTATTTCCCGCTTTTTTATTACTAATAGTTACTCTGCTTACACTTAATTTTAGGGCTAAATATGTCCGTGTTCTTGCCCAAGCAAAGTGTATTTTTGATAATGATATTATGTCGACGATATATGGTGGTTCGAAAGATAGGGTTGCAGATATTATACTTGCCTTTGAAATGCAAAAGGCCAAGATTGCCGCCGTAGTCGGACGCGTAAATGATGTATCAATACAAGTGAGTGAGAATGCTCGCCTCACTACAAAAAGTGGCCAATTTGTATCTGAGTTACTAAAACAACAGACTACAGAAACAAAAGAGATGGTAACGTGCATGGGTGAGTTCTCACAGACGATTGATGAACTCTCTGAAAATGTGAATCATGCAGCCGATACAGCCTCAAAGTCTGAACAGCAAGCAGGACTGGGGAAATCAGCAGTCAAAGATGTAATAGATTCAATTCATTATCTTGATACCCACCTAATGGAAGTAAATAATGCAGTTAACCGCTTAGTATCGGGAAACGACAAAATACAAAATATTCTCGGTGTCATCAATTCAATAGCTGACCAAACCAATTTGTTGGCGCTGAACGCCGCTATTGAGGCTGCACGAGCAGGTGATCACGGTAAAGGGTTTTCAGTAGTTGCCGATGAGGTTCGCACTTTGGCACAAAGAACGCAGTCTTCCACAGAAGAAATAACTCAATTACTACAAGAACTGAACGAGATTTCAAATTCTGCAGTCGAATCAGTTCAAAAAAGTAATAATCTGTCGAGCCAAAGTGTCAGCCTAGCGATGAACAATGGCTCTAGTCTGGACACAATTCAGAGCCATGTTATCCGCTTGGCCGATCTAAATCGCAGTGTAGCTGCAGCTATTGAACAGCAAAGCTGTGTTGCCAAGCAAATCAGTATTAACGTCGAGAGCGTAACCACATTGGCTGAAAAAGGTACTGAACATGGAGACAGATCTTTTGAGTTAAGTAAGGAGTTGCTTGCGCAAATTGAACAACAAACTCGGTTGATCCAACAGTTTTCAAAAACTTAATAATTTACCCTAAAGGGTTATCAGATAAGGTATAAACTAGTAAACCTAGATTTCTATTCAAAATCCCACAGAGAGGAGCTTTTTGACTTACTTTGAGTATTAAGTATCGAGTGAACCACCATAAAAGTGCCTTGGTTCACTCTATTTTGCTTAAATTGAATTAGTGTGATTACCAAGGGATACTGACGGTATAAGTACCAAGCGATTTTGACGTAATCACACTATCAATGTTGCCGAGTTTCGGCAAGTTTTGCTAACCGTAACGCAGTAGTATTCATATTTTCTCTTAGCCAGATATTGCGAACGCCGC
>NZ_RDBW01000064.1:0-3674 GCF_003934235.1 Pseudoalteromonas sp. J010
TGAGGACGAAGCCGAAGAAGCACCAGGACCTGACGTGCCAACTGCACTTGACGAAGACGCAGCGCAAGATGACGCGGAGCTACTCCCAGAGTTAGAAGCTGACTTTGATGAAGATACTTTACTTGAAGACGARGCGTTACTTGAGGACGAAGCCGAAGAAGCACCAGCACCTGACGTGCCAACTGCRCTTGACGAAGACGCAGCGCAAGATGACGCGGAGCTACTCCCAGAGTTAGAAGCTGACTTTGATGAAGACACGTTACTTGAAGACGAAGCGTTACTTGAGGACGAAGCCGAGGAAGCACCAGGACCTGACGTGCCAACTGCACTTGACGAAGACGCAGCGCAAGATGACGCGGAGCTACTCCCAGAGTTAGAAGCTGACTTTGATGAAGACACGTTACTTGAAGACGAAACGTTACTTGAGGACGAAGCCGAAGAAGCACCAGGACCTGACGTGCCAACTGCACTTGACGAAGACGCTGCGCACGATGAGGCGGAGCTACTCCCAGAGCTAGAAGCTGACTTTGATGAAGACACGTTACTTGAAGACGAAGTTGAGTTAGCGTCAGACACGCTTGACGAAGAAGACCTCATAAATGACGAAACTGCTCCGTTTGAAGAGGTGATCACTGAACTGGCTGATGGGGACGAACTTGATACATTGCTAAGTGAGTCTGACTCGGAAGTTGAAGTGCCGCAGGTTGATGAAGCCGAAATTGAAAAAGAATTTATGGCCGATTTTACTCAACAGGACTTTGATGCACTATTGAGTGAACTTGATGAACCAGCTACCTTCGACACCAATGATAGTGAAGATTTTGAAGTTGATTTTGATAGCTTATTGCAAGATGAACTCGAAGCCCATGACCCTCAAGACGCTCCTACGGAAGAGATTGGTGAGGGTGACTACTTGGAAATAGAGGAGCTGCTGGAGCAAAGCGATGATTTAGTCTCAGATGAAGAGCCTTATGTTGGTGCGAATATGGATGTTGGGCTAGGTGACTTTGATGAGTTACTGGCGGGTGAAAACACCACTGATGTTGATTTAGAAGACGAGGGCTTTTCTGCCAAACTGGACTTAGCCAAAGCATATATTGAGATCCAAGATTATGATTCTGCAATCTCTACGCTGGACGACGTGATAGACAATGGTCCTGACTCTGTTCAAGCAGAAGCTAAAGCGCTTAAATCTAGCCTTACTAGTTAGCGGAAACGGTGATTAGGCTGCCACCTTAAGGCCTGCCAAATAAAAAGATGTATTTTTGGCAGGTACTGGTTTTCACTTCAGCGCTTTAATTAAAGCCAGCAATCGCATAAAATGGTGTTTTTGTTATAGGTTGCGATAGAAATAGTATGCGAGTAGCGTTAGGCATTGAATACAATGGGGCAAATTACAGTGGGTGGCAGCGACAAAGCCACGTTAGCAGTGTCCAAGAAGAAATAGAAAAAGCGCTCTCGAATATTTGTAATCATCCGGTTGAGATCACTTGCGCAGGGCGCACAGATGCTGGTGTTCATGCTACTGGGCAGATCATTCATTTCGATACTGAGTCGGCTCGAGACATGAGTGCCTTCACATTGGGTATGAATTCACAGCTCCCTGATGATATTGCCGTTCGGTTTGCTAAAGAGGTACACCCAGAGTTCCATGCACGCTTTTCTGCAACTGCTCGTCGTTATCGTTATGTCATTTATAATCATACATATCGACCAGGTATTTTACGCAGCGGTGTAACGCACTTCCATCATGAACTTGATGTAGAAAGAATGAAAGCGGCATGTCCTGCCATGATTGGAGAACAAGACTTCACATCCTTCAGGGCAGTACATTGCCAATCTAATACGCCATTTCGTAATATCCATCACTTAGAAGTGGAACGCGTAGGTAAATATATCGTCATTGACATTAAAGCCAATGCGTTTTTACACCATATGGTGCGTAATATAACAGGGTGTTTGCTGGATATTGGTGTTGGCAAGCAAGAGCCAGGTTGGATGGCTGAATTATTGGCTGCAAAAGATCGTACGCTAGCAAGTGCGACGGCAAAACCTAATGGTCTTTATTTGGTTGACGTAGATTACCCTGAGCAGTGGCAGATAGAAAAAATGCCTTTAGGGCCTCTATTTTTGCCGGAAGCGCTAGTATAACGGTCATATTTAGGTACTACCTTATACTCTTAAGACCAGTTTTTTATATCACCTATAGCTAAATCATGATTTAATTGGGAAAAGATGTCTGTCTTTGCTGACGGAACAGAATAAAGCACGATAGAGAGTTGCAAATGAGTTGGTTAGAAAAGATCTTACCTAAAACCACGAAATCTTCTGGTAAAAAAGAGATCCCAGAAGGGGTTTGGGCGAAGTGTACAGATTGTGATTCAATCCTATACAAAGCAGAATTAGAAAAGTCGTTAAGTGTGTGTCCTAAGTGTGATCATCATATGCGTATCACAGCACGTAAGCGCCTTGAAAGCTTTTTAGATGATGCAGATCGTCAAGAGCTGGGAATAGAGCATGAACCAAAAGATGTGCTCAAGTTTAAAGATTCCAAAAAGTATTCAGATCGAATTGTTCAAGCGCAAAAAGCCAGTGGCGAAAAAGATGCACTTGTAGCGATGAAAGGTCGAGTTAAAGGTATTCCTGTAGCAGCGGTTGCTTTTGAGTTCTCATTTATGGGTGGCTCTATGGCATCGGTGGTAGGTGCTCGATTCGTTGACGCAGTTAACGTTTGTCTTGAACACAACATGCCGTTAATTTGCTTTTCAGCCTCAGGTGGTGCTCGAATGCAAGAGGCGTTGATGTCGCTTATGCAAATGGCTAAAACGAGTGCTGCATTGGCTAAGATGAGTGAACGTGGGTTGCCATTCATATCTGTATTGACAGACCCTACAATGGGTGGAGTTTCTGCATCACTTGCTATGCTTGGGGATATTAACGTTGCTGAGCCTAAGGCATTGATAGGATTTGCAGGCCCTCGCGTTATTGAGCAAACGGTTCGAGAAACGCTACCAGAAGGTTTCCAACGTAGTGAGTTTTTACTTGAGCACGGTGCCATCGACATGATTGTTGACCGTCGTGAAATGCGTGATACGTTAGCGCGTATCTTAGCTAAGTTTATGGACTTGCCTTCTACTGAACAAGAGCATAGAGTAGCGTAAATTTTTCAGATTGAGCTATTCAAACCATGACAGTTAAACAGCCTAGCCAATCATCATGCCTTGATGATTGGCTTTGTTATTTAGAAGCTATTCACCCCGCCACGATTGACATGGGACTTGAGCGAATTACTCAAGTTGCTGAGCAAGTCGGTCTGCTTGAATCATTCAGTAAAATCATTTTGATTGGTGGTACAAACGGTAAAGGTACCACAGCGCGTTGTTTGGAAGCTTTGTTGCTTAATCAAGGCTTTTCTGTTGGAACTTACTCTTCTCCTCATTTAATTCGATATACAGAATGTGTCAGAGTTAATGGTGTCGAGCTCGACGAGCAATATCATATCGATGCCTTTAAGCAAATTGACGATACGCGTGGCGATACTTCGCTCACTCAGTTTGAGTTTGGCACCTTGGGTGCGTTAAGTATTTTTAAGCGTTGTAATGTTGATTATATACTGTTAGAGGTAGGGTTAGGTGGGCGCAATGATGCTACAAATATCGTGATGCCTGTTGCAT
>NZ_RDBW01000065.1:0-2476 GCF_003934235.1 Pseudoalteromonas sp. J010
AAAACAATCACCCTTAGCGCCCCTTAGCGCTCCTCAAATGCTTATACAAAACATTCAAAGAACACGGTTAAAGATAACCGTCAATTTCCCTTGGTAATTAGCGACTACGACAAAGTCGCGTGGTAATTAAAGTACGACAAAATCGCTTGGTGTTAACAATCTTGTGTGTAGTAGCTCATATCTGATCTTACAGTTTCGATGAATAGGTTTTGACTTTATCTGACAGACAGTTTCAAGCGAATTTGAGACGGTCGCAGTTATTTGGTGTCATTGGTTCACTTCCACAAAGCAGACATTCAGCCAAGTTACTAACATCACCTTAAAAGTTAACTGAAGTCGTTATTGTCGCTAAAACAAGCTGTGGTTGTGGAAGCTAACGTTTCTTATCAGAACATTTGGAAATAACAATATTAATGGCAATAACACCATGAGCCATTAAACCTGTGTTCATACTGGTTGCCATGTTTTCCAAATTAATGAAATCAACCTGATTCAAGCAGTTAAATTATTCACATTGCCACTTAAAACTCAGTAACAACAGTTACGCCAGGTACAGAAGATGAATCCATGGTGGTTAAAGCATCGATCGATTGCTCAAGATTAATGCGCTGACCTATTAGTTTTTCAGGTGCCAGTTTCCCAGAAAGCATCATTGCCAACATGTCTTGATAACGGAAAGCTTGCATCCCATGACTTCCAATGATTTCTAGCTCTTGAGCAATTACCTTGCTCATAGGGATATTGGGAGCTGCTTGATCCCCCAGTAGCAAGCCTACTTGGACGTGTTTACCTAAGCTGCGCAGGCATTTGATTGAATTGACACAAGTCACACTGTGGCCAAGTGCATCTAGCGAGACATGAGCGCCACCTCGGGTAAGTGACATAATTGCTTCAGCAACATCGTCAACCTTACTTGCGTTAATGACGGCAACGGCACCTAAAGAGCGAGCAAGCGTAAGTTTATCTTCAGCAATATCGACGGCAATAACATTTGCACCAATGGAATTGGCGATCATGATGGCAGATAATCCAACGCCCCCACAGCCATGAACAGCAACCCACTGCCCAGCTTTCACTTTACCTTGGTCGACCACGGCTCTAAATGAAGTTACAAATCGACAACCAAGACTTGCTGCTGTAGCAAAATCCATATCGTCAGGTAAGTGAACTAAATTTGTATCGGCATTATTAATCGGTACATATTCGGCAAACGACCCCCAATGAGTAAAACCTGGTTGCGTTTGGGTTGAACAAACCTGTTGGTTACCAGAATGACAATCCGGACAACTTCCACAACCATTTACAAACGGTACAGTTACACGTTCACCCACCTTAAAGTGACGAACATTTTTGCCAACCGCTTCTACCACGCCAGCAAATTCATGTCCCGGCACATGAGGCAACTCAATACCTGAGTCATGACCTTTCCAGCCATGCCAATCACTGCGGCACACGCCTGTAGCTCTAACATTGATAATAACGCCATCATCAGCCAATTCCGGCTCTTTAACATTCATTACTTTTGGTGCTTGACCAAATTTTTCGTAAACAACTGCTTTCATCACCAACCACCTTATGTATCGAGTTTGTTACCTAGGACTATACTACGAGTTAAAACTGAAATTACCTTGCTAAATTAACTTGAAGGCTGCCAAATAAGGAAATACTCTTTCATATATAACCCACTTAAAGAAAGAGTCTCCCTATGAGTAAGCTAACCAAGATAGACAATGATATTTTGTGGCATATGCAAAGAGATGGTCGCTTGACGAATGCGAAGTTAGCCAACGAACTGGCGATGAGTGAGTCCCCCTGTTGGCGAAGGTTAAAGCGTTTAGAGGAGGAAGGATATATCGAAAGTTACCAAGCCAATTTAGACAGACGTAAGCTAGGGTTTGGTGTATTGGCCTTCGTACAGCTCACTTGCACAGAGCATGACAGTCAAACAACCACCACTTTTGAAGCAGTTATCCAAAATTGCGATCAGGTACTTTCTTGCCACAATACAACAGGTGACGCTGATTTCCTATTACAGGTTGTTGCAAAAGATTTGGATGACTATAGCCAGTTCATCGATAATACCTTACGTAAATTACCAGGGGTTTCGTCTATTCGTTCAAGCTTATCACTGCGAGAACTAAAAGCTTCCTCTAGGCTTCCGATTGGCTAAAAATTGCTATATCCAAAAAAGTTTGGTTTGAGCGTCCGCTATCACAATTAGATTTGAGATATTAAGAGCTATAGAGCGGCAGTTGTTGGCACATATGCGACTGTCAGATTTGATTGAGTTTTATTATTCGAATCTGACAGATCAAATTAAGACTTATTCATCTTATGTTGTTAACACCAAGCGATTTTGTCGTACTTTAATTACCACGCGACTTTGTCGTAGTCGCTAATTACCAAGGGAAATTGACGGTTATCTTTAACCGTGTTCTTTGAATGTTTTGTATAAGCATTTGAGGAGCGCTAAGGG
>NZ_RDBW01000066.1:0-2365 GCF_003934235.1 Pseudoalteromonas sp. J010
AGCGGCGTTCGCAATATCTGGCTAAGAGAAAATATGAATACTACTGCGTTACGGTTAGCAAAACTTGCCGAAACTCGGCAACATTGATAGTGTGATTACGTCAAAATCGCTTGGTACTTATACCGTCAGTATCCCTTGGTAATCACACTTATTCATCTTATGTACGCTTTACTTTTATCACACTGAAATTGTCTTAGTACATGCTTAGTTTTAAGAAACTAACTGAGCAAACTTTATTACATAAAAACAATGTGTTAGCTTATTGTTTGGTCTGATCACAGGTTAATGACCTGTCACGTGTTTTGCTTTTAATAACTTCGCAAGCTCAATGGTATCCTCAATTGCTTTTTGCTTAGAGTCTTGATGCCTTTGGTCGTTAAACTCTTGATACTCAGATGCAATTTCGTAAAAATTGTCAGCACCTAGGTAAGGAGAAAGTTGCTCTATATGACTGCTTAAATGGTTTAAATGGTGCTGTGTTCCTCCTTTTTTAAACTCGCACTCTCCCCATGATGCTAACAAGACGACTGACTTACCTGAGAGTATTGGTAATAGCGGCTTGTCCCCCCTGGCTAAATCAAAGCTAAAAGTCTGGTTGACCCTAATGACCAGATCAAACCATGCCTTCAATACAGCGGGCATACCATAGTTGTACATAGGGCTTGAAATTACAATAACATCTGCATCTTTGACTTCTTTTATAGCTAGATCTGATGCCGCAAGGATCTGTTGTTGCTCCTCACTCAAGCTATGCTTTTCGAATGCAGCAGCAAGAAAGGCTTCGTCGATAAAGGCGGGTTGATGAATCGAGAGATCTCGATGCACTACCTCTACATCTAGCAGATCAGCCGATAGCTCATTTAAAAAATGTTCGCCCAGCATCCGTGAAATAGACTGATGTTGTGGATTATGGTCATTATACTTTCTTGCACTTGAACTTATGTATAGAATGTTTTTCATTAGTTATCTCCATTTATTAATTAAGCTTATTCTCTTGTTAATAAAGCTTTTTAACAAATGAGAAGATCAATTGGATAGATGAGGTTAACTTAACTATAGGTTCGTTATGCTTAAAAATTTACCGTCTCTAAACAACGTTAAAACTTTTGCTATAGCTGCTCATCTTATGAGTTTCAAAGAAGCTGCGAAAGTACTCAATGTTACGCCGACCGCGGTATCACATCAGATCAAGGCCCTTGAATCTCATTTGAGAGTACCACTATTTGAACGCCATACTCGTGCAATAAAGTTAACGGCTCAAGGTCAAGCACTGGCCAAAACGTGCTTTGATACGCTAAATACATTGGACAATGCGTTTGTTGAGTTTAGTCCTCACCAGCAGGACTTGCTTATTTCATGCTGTAATTCATTTGCTGCGTTGTGGCTAGCGCCAAAGATGGGCATCATTACGAGTTTATTTCCGCACCAAAAGGTGGTGATTTGTGCAAGTGATAAACTCATAAACTTAAATGAAGATAAGCATATAGATATCGCACTTCGTTATGGGCATAGTCAGTCTAACGCCGAAGAAACATGTTTGGTCACAGAACAAATAGGCGGTTATTGTAGTTTAAATTATCAACCACCGGTTGGCAGAAAGCCGGTACTCTTTGTCACACATTGGCGTGATGACGAGGGGTTAAAAAATATTCCTTGGAAAAACCATGTAGATGAAAATTTATATGAAGTTCAGTACTTTGAACAAGAGCACTTTGTGTTGCAAGCCGCACTGGCCGGACAAGGGGTTGCCTTAGTAAGCAATGTGCTGGCTAGATCTGCGGTTGAATCTGGCTGGTTAAAGCAATATGAAAATATATCGAGCTTTGTGGGATACAGCTATTGGTCAAGAAAGACAGCTCACCGTCGAAATTCATCAGAATTACATCAATTTTCAAACTGGCTCGAAAGAGAACTAGGGCGTACTTGTTAATCTCTTTGTGTACATTGGTTACGGCAGGACGTCCACAGACGAAACCCAACGGATTTACACCAAATAGCCCAAACTGCCTCGAGAGAGAATTAGCGCGTACCTTTTTGATCTTATAGGTGTGATTTTAGCCAAGAAAACATAAAAATGTTGTTTTGGTTTTTGTTCTATACTTAAGTTGGAATAGGGATAAACAGTTAGTCGCGCTTAAAAATGTATCAACTTACAAAATATCATGGGACCTTAGTTAATACCAATTTGACTTAATACTTGCTCAATTTGAAGGAGTAAACCTGACGCTAACTGCGTTAAAAATTTCTTATTTAGAACAACYAAATAGCAAAATTTTTTCCTTGCCTACACGGATGTAGGTACCTTGGCGATAGCAGGACGCGTTAGCGGGGTTATCGACAAGATTTTCTCGCCTCAAAAATAGAC
>NZ_RDBW01000067.1:0-2282 GCF_003934235.1 Pseudoalteromonas sp. J010
GTTACCAGAGTACATGGTGCCCAGTCACTTTATCCTAGTTGAACATATTCCACTCACCGGTAACGGCAAGCTTGACCGTAAGGCTCTGCCTGCACCAGAGCTTCAAGCCGATAACCTCTATGTGGCACCGCGCAATACTTTAGAAACCCAGCTTTGTGAGATTTGGCAGCAGGTACTTGGCCTTGAGCAAGTGGGCATTGAGGATAACTTCTTCCAAATCGGCGGTGACTCTATCTCGGCTATCCGGTTGATGAATGCGTGTAATAAGGAGCTGGATTTAAACATCCCAATTTCGGCTTTGTTTGAGCATACCCATATTGCCGCAATCGTCGACAACCTAGAAACACTGAGCGCCGATATCGAGATCAAAGCAGGCTCGGGATCACAACAAGAACAAACTAATAGCATGAGGATTTAGCCATGTTGTCATTGCTCGCTGAACTCAAAGATCACAATCTCTCAATCTGGTTGCAAGATGGTGGACTAGAGCTGTCATTTGGCGCGCAAGCGCCAGATGCAGCGCTTATTGCAAAGTTAAAATCAAACAAAACGCAGTTAATGGATTACCTTGAAGCAAAAGCAGTTTTTTCAAAGGATGCGTTTAACACATTACCAGAATTAAACCGCTATCCGCTTTCGTTTGCGCAAGAGCGGTTACTCTTTATCGAACGCTTAGAAAGTGGCACCAGCGCTTATCATATTCCCTTTTTGGTGAGACTCTCTGAGCACACCGAACTGACACATTTAGCAAACGCGCTAAGTATCGTGTTAGATAGACATCAAGTACTTCGTAGTGTCTATCGTCAAGATGAGCAAGGCCATGACTATCAAGAGGTATTGAGCGCCAGTATTGATATTGCGCCGAGCTCAGTGGCTGACTTAGCGGCGCTTAATTCGGCTGTGAAAAAAGCGATCAGTACACCATTTAACTTAGCTGATGAGCCTATGTTCAAGGTTTGCTGTTGGACGTTGGGCGCTGAACGTTACGTGCTATTTATGTGGCATCACATTGCGTTTGATGGTTGGTCTACAGAAATTTTTATGCGTGAACTACATCAAGCCTATTTTATGTTAGCTTCAGGCAAAACGCCTGAGCTACCAACGCTTGAGTTACAGTACAAGGATTACGCCAAATGGCAGCGCGAGTACCTCAGCGGCGATACCTTAACTACGCTTTTAGCGCACTGGACTGAGGCGCTCTCAGGCGCTGAGCAGCTCGAATTACACTCACCCCTACCACGGCCAAAGGAATACCAATATCGCGGTGCCGATCATCGTATTCATTTGGGTAAGGAAAGAAGCGAAGCCTTAAAGACCATAGCCAAAAAGCAGCAAACTAGCCTTTATGTTGTGCTGCTTAGCAGCTGGGCACTGACCTTACAGGCGACCAGTGGTCAGTCAGACTTAGTCATCGGCACCCCATCTGACAACCGCCATCTAAGTCAGACGCAAAATCTTATTGGCTTTTTGGTCAATAGCTTAGCCCTGCCAGTTCATATTGATAACGCACTCGACTTTAATGCCTTAGTGCAACAAGTGCACCAAACTCTAAAAGCGGCCAAAGCACACCAAGATTTACCATTTGATAAATTGGTCGACGCTCTGAAATTACAACGAGATCCGTCTCGCCATCCGCTATTTCAGATGATGTTTTCACTTGAGCAGTTTAAAAATAATAGTGATGACAACAGTCAACAGCTATTTACGCCTGTGGATGAGTCACAAATAAAAGCGCTCCATAAAGTCGCGAAGTTCGACATTAGTTTACTGCTACAAAATGGTGACGAAGAAGTATTTGGTGATATTAACTACGCCACCGCACTATTTCCCAGTGACTGGATCGCAACCCTTGCTGAGCGCTTTATTAATATTATCGATCAGGTAATCGCCAGAACCGCACAGCCACTTGCAAAAGTAGCGCTACAAAATAAATTGGAGACTGACACACTTCGTACTTGGCACGACAACGCCGAGTTATTTGCCAGCGATACAGATCTGGCAAGCATCGTGGAGCAGCATGTCGCGAGTCACCCTGAACACACAGCCATATTAACCAGCAGCGGTGACGCGCTGTCTTATGCCGAGCTAAACGGTAAAGCCAATGCCCTTGCCAACCACATCATTGCTCAGCATCCCAAAGCCCAAGCTGGCCTATTGCCTGCCGATACCCCTATCGCGCTTTACTTTTCTCGCAGCAGCGAGATGCTCATTGCTATGTTGGCTGTGCTCAAAGCCGGTGGTGCCTATGTCCCTGTTTCACCAGACTACCCCGAAGCTCGGGT
>NZ_RDBW01000068.1:0-2714 GCF_003934235.1 Pseudoalteromonas sp. J010
GGAGGTAAGTTATCCCCTTGCCCTTCACTGAAAGACTGATACAGCGAGAAGAACTCCTTCGCCAACACTTCCATTGACCAGCCATCAGACGCAATATGGTGCATATTAAACAGCAGCACGCCTTGGGCATTGCCAGTCTCGACATAACGYACTCTCAGCATCAAATCCTGTGCTAGGTCAAACTCTTGCTCTAGCTCAGCTTGAATATATTCAGCGATAGCAGTGGTTAATTCTGTTCCTTTAAGGTGGGATAAGCTCACCTGTTTAATATTAAAAAGTGCGTCATCGAAGTCAGTGATACGTTGATATGTACGACCATTTTCATGGTAATAAACGGTTCTGAGTACCTCATGGCGCTTTAGTATGGTTCGAAATACTCGCTCCAATAACGATAAGTTTAATTCGCCTGACACAGTAAATATTGCTGGTAAATTGTACTCTGCTGAGCCGTTATTCAGTTTATCTATAAACCACAACCGCTCCTGTGCTGAACTCAGCACTAGAGGTTCTGTTGCCGTACGTTTACCTATCTGAATATCTGGTTGGGACTGCGCGGCAGTAATCTTTTTGAGAAGCGCGATTATATCGAGCTTACTCTCTATCAGTGACGCCTTTAACTTTGCATCTAGCGCGCCTTTCGGTGCTTTTAACTTGAGCTCATCACCATCAATCCAGAGTTTGATCTGCTTTTCCTGCACGGTGTTCATTAATGCCAATAGACTCATAGCGCGATCTCCTCACTTTCACCTTGTGGTGCCTGATCAAGTGATGTTTGCTTTTGCCCACAGGCCACTTGAATAAGATTTGCAAGTTCTGCTAAATCCCGAGTTTCAAACATCATTTGTAAGCTGAGAGAAAGCTCAAACTGCTTATTAATCTGCGCATGAAGCTGGGTTGCCAGTAATGAATGACCGCCTAACTCAAAGAAGTTGGCATTGATCCCAATATGCTGTTCATCTAGGTCTAAAAGTGCAGCACATAGGCTTACCAGCGTACGCTCAACCTCACTCTTAGGGGCAACATATTTGGACGTGGCAGGCTCGCTCAGCATCAGTGCTTTGAGTTGGTTTTGATCCACTTGCTGCTGTTGTGTTAGCGGTAACTGCGCCAGCGCCTTGTAATACGTTGGCTGTGTATATTCAGGTAAAATGGATTTTACATAGTGCTTGAGTTCATCAATATCGAGCGCACTTGCCGACTCTTTTACCGTATAAAATGCACACAGTTCTGCTTTATTGATCGTGCCTGCTAAAATCACGGCACTAGATGTAATACTGGGATGACTCAACAAACACTCGGCAACATCTGTGGTATTAATTCGGTGTCCTTTAAAGTAGTGAACGTCACCTACTTTACCGATGAAATCAATAGAGCCGTCTGATAACCAACGCGCCCAACAACCTGTTTTAACTAATGTCTGTGCAGCTTTAAACGGGTTACTTATACTGTCCTGAGTCGCAGTGTTGGTACCATCTGTCGATAGCCATAACTCTCCTGGTACACCAACAGGCTGTAATTGTAGATAGGCATTTAAAATGTAGGCATTATGCGGCTCTCGCTCAGCTAACGCATGCCCTACCAATAACTCGTTATATGCACGCTTGGTGTCAGAAAACGCCATCAGCTGTTGTTGCTCTGTGTCGCTTAAATAATCCAGCCTCCCTATCGGCTCCGCTGGTGTCTGGCACACCGCCTCTGTCAATGCCACAAAGTGTCTCATTAAGGCCGTTATCGTATCGTGCTTAAATAGCGCCGTGCTATATTCTACCGCGCCACTCAGTGCTCCTTCGTCCTCCACAAACTCTAACGTTAAGTCAAACTTACTCACCTCTGTTGCCAGTGACCACTCTCTCAAACGGTACATCTTGATGCTCGTATCCTTCCAAGCAGGTTGCTTTTACTTTGTCCAATACCGCGATAAAACTATCTTGCCCTTGGATTTCATCTCTCAGTGCCAAGGTATTGACAAACATGCCCACTAAACCATGGGTTTCTGCATATTGTCTATTCGCCACTGGCGTGCCGACACAAATGTCTTCTTGTCCCGTGTAACGGTGTAGCAGTACTTTAAATACCGCCATCAACGCCATAAATAGCGTGCCGCCTTGCTGCTCTGCTAAGCCCTTTAATGCTTGAGTCTGCTCCGCTGTTAAACTGAATGTTGCGCTCGCTCCTGTGAACATCGCTTCCACCGGCCGCGCATAGTCGGTCACTAACGCCAGTTGCTCTGCATGTCCTGCTAGCTTCTGTCGCCAATATCCTAGCTGCTGCTCCATTACTCCCTGTGTTTCTAATAACTGGCGCTGCCACACTGCGTAGTCTGCGTATGTGATTGGTAAGGCTTCTAGCTCTGCCTGCTTGCCTTCTGCTTGTGCTGCTAAACACTGTCCTAATTCTTTTACTAGCACTTCTACTGACCAGCCATCACTGATGATATGGTGCATGTTCAGCAATAMAATRTGCTCTTCCTCTGCAAGCTTTACTACGCGTACCTTAAATAATGGCCCCTGTGCTAAATCAAAGGGAGTCGCGGCTTCTTTATGGCACCATTGCGATGCTTTACTGTTGCGCATTTCTTGATTGTCATAGTGACTCACGTCATACAACTCAAAGTCTAGTACCACTTGCTCTTGTACTTGCTGAACAGCTTTTCCTTCTACACTTGGGAAAGTCGTACGTAAACTGGCGTGCCTTGCAACTAACTGCTCAAGTGC
>NZ_RDBW01000069.1:0-1720 GCF_003934235.1 Pseudoalteromonas sp. J010
TGTTAACACCAAGCGATTTTGTCGTACTTTAATTACCACGCGACTTTGTCGTAGTCGCTAATTACCAAGGGAAATTGACGGTTATCTTTAACCGTGTTCTTTGAATGTTTTGTATAAGCATTTGAGGAGCGCTAAGGGTGATTGTTTTGAATTCTAAAGCTCAATTAACAGTTGATATCATTGCTAAAGTGGCAGAGCGTAAAATTACGATAGCTAATGCCGCTAAGCTCCTCAATAAATCCAGGCGTACTATTGAACGTTATTTGCAGCGTTACCGAAGCCAAGGTCTACAATTCGTTGTTCACGGGAATACAGGCAGCGAGCCAATTAATAAAACTCCAGATAGGCTTAAGCAGCAAGTTCAGTCGCTGATCCGCGAGAAATACTATGACCTGAACCTGTTGCACCTCGCCGAGATGCTAGAGGCTCACGAACACATTGTTGTTAAGCGCGAGACACTACGTAAGTGGGCACATGATATCCACCATGTAAAACGAGCCAAGCGTAGGCGTAGCCGTGTTCACAAACGCAGAGAGCGGATGGAAGMACCAGGACTAATGCTGCAAATGGACGGCAGTACACATCGTTGGTTCGGTGATAAAAAGTCGTGCTTAATCGCTATGATTGATGATGCTAACAGCGATATCCATGCAGAGTTTTTTCCGTCAGAAACGACCGAAGGGTGTATGAAAGTTATGCGCTCAGTTGTTGAGAAGTACGGCATGTTTAAAACGCTGTATGTGGATAGAGCAGGCATCTTCGGTGGACCTAAGCGTTGTAATTTCTCTCAGATGCAACGGGCCTGTGAGGAGTTAGGAATTGAAATCATCTTTGCCAGTTCTCCTCAAGGAAAAGGTCGTATTGAACGTGCCTTCGATACTCTGCAAGACAGGTTGATACCAGAGTTACGGCTCAACAATATTACTGACATGACGGGCGCTAATAGCTACCTCCAACACGTCTTCATCCCGCAGTTTTGGCGTAAAAACCTGATGGTAAAATCTAAAATATCAAACACCGAATATACGCCTGTATCACGCTACATCAATCTAGATGATATCTGCATCACCAAGGTCTACCGGAAGATCCGCAACGACCATACGTTTAGCTTCAGGGGAAAGTTCTACTTCATCGACTCACCGCTTAAGCACTCAATCGCTAACCAGAAAATTGAAATTCGTACGGGTAAAAATCAGCAGTTCGATGCGTACTTCGCTGGGCGAAAACTACAGGTAACCGAAGTCAAGGAGCCTGATAAGCTATCCTCTGAAGACTATGAAATCCAGAAGAAACTTGATGTATTGGCACTGGCTGACAAGCTAGGAAATGTGGCAGAAGCTTCACGCCTAAGTGGTGTCTCCCGCGATACTATTTACCGCCATCGTAAGCTGATAAAACAAGGTGGGATCGAATCGTTAAAACGTCAGGAAACGCCAAATCTTCACCACAAAAATCGTACTGATAGAGCTATTGAGGAAGTCGTCATAGAATTCTCACTGGCTAACCCACACATGGGACAATCCAAAGTGTCACGACTGCTCAAGTCTGAAAAAAACGTCGACATACATGCCAGCGGCGTTCGCAATATCTGGCTAAGAGAAAATATGAATACTACTGCGTTACGGTTAGCAAAACTTGCCGAAACTCGGCAACATTGATAGTGTGATTACGTCAAAATCGCTTGGTACTTATACCGTCAGTATCCCTTGGTAATCACACT
>NZ_RDBW01000070.1:0-1379 GCF_003934235.1 Pseudoalteromonas sp. J010
TTGGACGAGCCATTAGAAGAGCCTCAGGCCGAGCATGAAGATGAACTAAACGCTGACACAAGTGGTGACATCGATGACCTAGTAGACGAACCGTTAGTAGAACCTCAACCTGAGCTTGAAGATGAATTAGAGGTTGATGCAAACGATGACATCGACGACTTACTAGATGATCCTGTTGACAGGACAGAGGAAGGTCACTTAAGTGGTATACTTGATGATGAAGAAGTAATTCCCGAGCCTCCTGATGAAAGCGAAGATAATTTGCTATCTGATTTGGCTAACGAAGAGGCGTTTAATGAAGAAAACGCTGAAGCTGATGACAACAGTGAATTTGAAGATCCAGAGCTAAAGAGCGTTGACGAATTACTTCAAGAGCTTCAAGCCGAGGAACAATTAGATCTAGATCCAAGCGCTGATGATGAACTTGTTGATAATGAAGTAGAAATCGAACTTGGTGATGATCCGCTTTCTGATGAAGTTGATTTGAATGAAGATGAAGATCTCCCAGAAGAGGAATTCGAAGCAAGCGTTGAGTTAGATAGCTATCCTGAGTTAGAGCTTGGGGAAGATGCTACAACAGATATTGAAACAGAGACTGAAAGAGCGCTCTCTGAAGCGCTGCAACGCGATTCAAACTTTGATATTGAGGGAAACCTTGATGATGAGCTAACGAGTGATGTAGATCTTGAAATCGAAGACGCATTTCCAGAGCTTGAAGAAGTGACCTCACCGGGTGAAGCTGAACCATTATCAGATCAGGAAGCTGACTTCGACGAAGATACTTTACTTGAAGACGAGGCGTTACTTGAAGATGAAGCCGAAGAAGCACCAGCACCTGACGTGCCTACTGCACTTGACGAAGACGCAGCGCAAGATGAGGCTGAGCCACTCTCGGAGTTAGAAGCTGACTTCGACGAAGATACTTTACTTGAAGACGAGGCGTTACTTGAAGATGAAGCRTTGCTTGAGGACGAAGCCGAAGAAGCAGCGCAAGATGACGCGGAGCTACTCCCAGAGTTAGAAGCTGACTTTGATGAAGACACGTTACTTGAAGACGAAACGTTACTTGAGGACGAAGCCGAAGAAGCACCAGGACCTGACGTGCCGACTGCACTTGACGAAGACGCAGCGCAAGATGAGGCTGAGCTACTCCCAGAGTTAGAAGCTGACTTTGATGAAGACACGTTACTTGAAGACGAAACGTTACTTGAGGCCGAAGCCGAAGAAACACCAGGACCTGACGTGCCAACTGCACTTGACGAAGACGCAGCGCAAGATGACGCGGAGCTACTCCCAGAGTTAGAAGCTGACTTTGATGAAGATACTTTACTTGAAGACGAGGCGTTACTTGAGGACGAAGCCGAAGAAGCACCAGGACC
>NZ_RDBW01000008.1:0-118083 GCF_003934235.1 Pseudoalteromonas sp. J010
CACAATCGCTCCTTTACCCACACCTTCATAGGCGCGCACTTGCACATGATCGTTAGGGTGCTGCACTTTTACCTGACCTGCCAAGTATTCGGCAATGCACTCAACGGTGGTATCGCACGGCAAAATATCACAGCGCGATTTACTTATCGCAAGCTCAAAGTAGCCTTGTGATGACGTATAAGCAAACGCGTAATCTCCCTCTTCCGCTACGATAYGTTTGAGCTCTGCTGAGGATATCAAATCTTCCTCACTTGCGAGATATATATCTTGCCATTTATCTGCCCATTGCTTTTGCAATCTCGGCATACTGACGTCGTTTAGCTTGATACCAATCAGTGAACGGTGACCATGAATAATACGCTGACAGTTACCATCATGTTTTTTAAGACCGTGACTATAGTGATAATAGAAGCCGCTTGTCGCCTCTGGTCGTAAAGTGATATCGAGATCTTTCACATTATCCGGTAAGTGAGGCAAGATCACTGATTTGAGATAGGCAATTGTATTTACTTCGTTGACTTCTTCACCTTCAATCATACACACAGCTTGCTCTGGCGCACTCATTGCTAAATGACTATCACCAATATGAAGATCAAGCTCAAATCGACCATTTGTGTGTTTGGTATTAGCGCTAAGCGCGCTAGGTATTGCTAATTTGTGATCTAGCTTTTCATCGATAATTTGTTTGATTTGTTTTTTGACTTTCGCAAAATCTAGCACCATAGACTCAGCGTTTAAGTCGCCATGTAATACGATATCCGTGATCCAACTTTCCCCTACCGCACCACGACGAGGGCAAAGGTACGAAAAATCAATCACGGTTAAAGAGTCAACAAAAAGGATCATAAATTACCCAAAATAGCCTACAAAAAATCAATGTTGATTATAATGATTTTCCCACTATAAATCGCCCCTAATCAGAACTGATTTGCATTTAATCTCTTCAATTTTTTGAAATTTAATCAAATAGACATATCCTTAGCGCAAAGTTTACAAATCAGCGTACGCTTTTTAACTGTTCGGAGTTGTTTAGCGTACATCTGTACGCTAAAGTAGCGTCAATTTGCAAGCTAAGAAGAAAAGTTATGGAACCTAAGAACAGCTATACAAAAGAAGAACTTATTTTATGTGGTCGCGGCGAAATGTTTGGTGAAGGCAACTGCCGACTGCCAAGTGACAACATGCTCATGATGGATCGCATTGTCCAAATTAACGATGATGGCGGTGAACACGGCAAAGGCCAAATCATAGCAGAGTTAGATATCAATCCAGATTTATGGTTCTTCGATTGCCATTTTAAAGGTGATCCGGTTATGCCTGGTTGTTTAGGTTTAGATGCAATGTGGCAGCTAGTTGGCTTTTTCCTTGGTTGGTCTGGTGRCCCTGGCCTTGGTCGCGCTCTTGGTGTTGGTGAAGTAAAATTCACAGGACAAATATTACCGACAGCAAAAAAAGTGACTTACCGTATTGAAATGAAGCGTGTAATAAAGCGAAAACTATTTATGGGACTTGCTGATGGCATCGTTGAAGTAGATGGTCGTGTTATTTATGAAGCAAAAGACTTAAAAGTTGGCCTTTTCCAAGACACCAGCGCTTTTTAATACCAATTTTCTTATTTAAGTAGTCTATTTTGAGGCGAGAAAATTTTGTCGATAACACCGCTTCCGCGCCCTGCTTACGCCGAGGTACCTAAGGCCTGTAGGCAAGCAAAAATTTTGCTCTTTAGTTGTTCTAAATAAGAGATTTTTAACGCGGTTAGCGTCAGATTTACTCCTTAAAATTGAGCAAGTCTTAAGTCAAATTGGTATAATCTCACGATTTTCTGTAAAACGCACAAAGCCCCTAGCGGGGCTTTGTTCTCCTAAAATTCGGTATCAGGTTTTAAAGATGTTGCGATTGTCCATCGCTTCTCGCCATCCGCCTAACCATTCTGATCTGTGTTCTACTTGTTGATAGGGACAATTTTCTTTCGACCGTCCGGCTAATCCTGCCTTAAATCCTTGTGAATGTGCTCTTTCTAAACGGTCTCTTTTCTGTCTCTTCATAGGTAATATCCTCACCTTTTTCTCTATCAGCTTTTGAGTGTACTGATACTGCGTAGTTCAAACTTGATTAGAACAAAACTCACTTTTCCGTATATCCACGAACGTGGTTTTGCTCATCTAACTAATAAACTAAAACTTAGATTTTATTGAGAAAAGTTAAACACTAGCCACATCATAAAAATACAGATGCGCTACTTACCGATGAGATTTGGCCAAACCCATACCTTCAATAAATCATATCTAGGGGAGTCATGCAATGATCATAATTGTAATTCTTGGGTGTACAGCAGCAAAAAGCATAAATTTGCTTCAGATTAATCATAAGTTGGATAGGCAAGCTAAATTTGCATTTAATCTGGGCTTGTTTTTATTGTAATTCCTGTAAAAAAACATTCATAAGATAGTCATAAAAAAAGGCCAGATAGATCCAGCCTTTTTTCAATAACTTGTATCTCAATGCAAGCATTTGCTCGGTTAAGTGCTTGGCACTTAGCTCGCCTTAATCACTTCCAACCCGCCCATATAAGGCTTTAATGCGTCAGGAACAACAATCGAACCGTCTGCTTGTTGATAGTTTTCAAGGATTGCAACCAAAGTTCTGCCAACCGCTAGCCCTGAACCATTTAATGTATGTAATAGTTCTGGTTTCTTTTCACCACTGCGGCGGAAACGAGCCTGCATACGACGAGCTTGGAAATCCCACATATTTGAACAAGAAGAAATTTCTCTATATGTGTTTTGTGCAGGTAACCACACCTCTAAATCATAAGTCTTAGTTGCACCAAAGCCCATGTCGCCAGTACACAAGACTACTTTTCGATATGGTAGGTCTAATAACTGTAAGATTTGTTCTGCGTGCCCTGTAAGCTCTTCTAATGCTGCCATCGAATCTTCAGGCTTAACTAACTGCACAAGCTCAACTTTATCAAATTGATGTTGACGAATAAGTCCACGAGTATCACGGCCATAGCTACCAGCTTCACTTCTAAAGCATGGTGTGTGGGCTGTCATTTTTACAGGTAGCTCTTTTTCATCAAATATTACATCACGAGCGCAGTTTGTGAGCGGAACTTCCGCAGTCGGGATCAAGCTAAAGCCATCTTGATCTTCAGACAAGGCTTCAGTATGAAATAGATCTTCTGCAAATTTAGGTAGTTGACCCGTACCGAATAAGCTCGCTTTATTTACCAAATATGGTACATACATTTCTGTATAACCATTTTGCTCAGTGTGCGTGTTTAGCATCAGCTGAACAAGCGCTCGATGCATACGCGCAACGCCACCGCGCATCACTGTAAAACGTGAGCCACTTAACTTAACACCCGTTTCAAAATCTAGACCTTTGTCCAACGCTTCACCTAGGTCAACATGATCTTTTACTTCAAAATCAAATTGCTTTGGCTCTCCCCAAATGCTGATCTCTACATTTTCAGATTCATCAGCACCTGCTGGAACATCTTCAGCTGGCAGGTTTGGTAAAGACATAGCGTAATCATTCAGCTCTGCCAATACTTTATCTTGTTCTTCTTTGGCTGCACTTAACTGATCACCAAGATTAGCAACAGCATCTAGTAACGGCTGAACATCTTCACCTTTCGCTTTGGCTTGACCAATTGCTTTGGAAGAACTGTTACGCTCGCTTTGTAATTCCTGAGTTTTGGTTTGTAGCGCCTTGCGCTTTTCTTCTAATTCAGTGATCTTAGCAACATCAAGTTCGAAACCACGCTTTTTCAAACGCGCAGCGGCTTCCTCGATGTCTTGACGAAAGTATTTAGAATCTAACATTGTTTTTTTAACCTTTTTGCATGATGAGGCAGAGACCAACCCAGGCCATAAAGATACACGCCACCACATTTAGGGTGACGTTAAACGCCATTTTCATATATTGCCCTTGTTGGAGTAGCAACAAGGAATCCATTGAGAATGTAGAAAAAGTAGTCAGCGCCCCTAAAAAGCCAATACCTATTAGCGTTTTAGCGGGTGAAACTGCAATTACTTCTTTTTCAATTAAACCGTAAAGCACACCCATCAATAATGAACCAAGAATATTAACGATCAACGTCCCAAAAGGGAATCCCTTACCTAAGAGTTTTATTGATATATCGCTGATAAAAAACCGTAACATGGCTCCCAAAGCACCACCAAGCGCAATTGTAAGGTAATTAATAAACATCCTTACTTGTACCTCTTGTTAGTGCTTTGTAGATCTTGCGCTTTCAAATATTCAAGTTTTTCCGCTATTTGTTTTTCCAAGCCTCTTTGCGTAGGCTGATAGTATTGGCGCTCATGAATGGCTTCAGGAAAGTAGTTCTCTCCTGCTGCAAAGGCACCAGGCTCGTTGTGAGCGTAGCGGTATTCCTCACCAAAGCCCATTTCCTTCATTAATTTTGTCGGTGCGTTTCTAAGGTGTTCCGGCACTGGATAATTAGGGTCGCTCTGAGCGTCGTGTTTTGCTTGATTAAACGCCATATACACAGCATTACTTTTTGGGGCGCTGGCTAGATATAGCGTGGCCTGTGCTATTGCACGCTCACCTTCGCTTGGACCTACACGATGATAAATATCCCACGCATTGAGCGCCACTTGCATGGCTCTTGGGTCAGCATTGCCAATATCTTCCGTGGCAATGGCAAGTAGCCGTCTGGCAACATATAAAGGATCGCCCCCTCCTGCTAATATTTTACAGTACCAATAAAGTGCAGCATCAGGAGCACTGCCGCGAACGGACTTATGAAACGCAGAGATTAGGTCGTAATAGAGGTCGCCTTTGTTGTCATAGTTTGATAGTTGACTTGGCAATACCTGCTGCAATATTGCTTCGTTGACTACATAGCGATTTATATCTGGGTCAAATCCTAAGTCTATCGCCTGCTCCAGTAAATTAAGTGCTTTTCTGGCATCACCTGAGGCAGCTTTGGCTATCAGATTTAGCGCATCATGGTCGATTTCAATTGCGTGTTTGGAAAGTTGCACATCTCTGGCTAGTGCATCTTTTTGTACCTGTATTAATTCGGCTTCATCTAGGGGTTGTAAAGTATATACCCGTGCTCGCGATAAAATAGCATTATTCAGTGCAAAAGATGGGTTTTCAGTGGTGGCGCCAATAAAAGTAAAGGTGCCATCTTCAATATGGGGCAAAAAGCCATCTTGCTGCGACTTATTGAATCGGTGAACCTCATCGACAAACAATAATGTTCGTTTACCAGATTGAGCAAGTCGATTTTTGGCATCAATCACCGCTTCGCGTACTTCCTTTACTCCAGCACTGACCGCTGAGAGTTGAATAAGCTCCGCATCTGCGTAATTAGCAATAATTTGTGCAAGCGTGGTCTTACCAACACCTGGTGGGCCCCAAAGAATAAGACTATGGCAGCGACCTGAGGCGATAGCTCGATACAATACAGAGCCTTTTGATAAAATATGGCTCTGGCCAACATAATGCGCTAACGTGGTTGGCCGCATTCTAGCGGCCAACGGTCTAACATCTGGGGTAAAATCAAAGCCTAAACTAGTCAACGCCTGTTTGGTCGTCCACGACCACTCCCTCAGGGATAACAAATTCAAAAGTGCGCTCAGCGACGGGCACATTAACTTTGCTTTGTCTGAAATTAAATGTAGAGATTTGGCCTGAAATATCGTTCACCGTTAATTGTGCAAGCCCCTCATTGGTAGCATCAAACATCAACGCCAATTGCTCAACTTGAGAGTCAACTCTGTTCTTGGGCGTGATTAAGTACGCGTCGCCTTCGCGTTTTACCGCATACTTAGACCACTGGCTATTATCTTGCGTTGTTAACAGAACAAAAGGTGTTGTATCAATCAGTTTAGTTGTATCTAAAATCGTAACCTGTTCTGCAAAGGCATCATAATAATAGGTCGTTGTGCCACYTGAGACAAAAAGCGTATCGTCTGGCATCTCTTGCTGCCATCGGATCTTCAAAGGCTGTGCAAGTACAATGCTACCTGTGCCTGACTGTAATTCATTGCCCTCTTGATCTTTAACTACTTGCGAAAATTCGCCTTGAAAACTGGTTAAATTAGCAAGCTTGGCCTTTAGGCTCTGCATTGCGGCTTCATCGGCCCAAGCTGGTTGCATCGTTATGCTAGATAGCATCACAAGTAATGCTATTTTATTAAACTTCTTCATTAATTGGCTCCGCCTTTTACCAATACTTCTCGTGCGCCATTATGTCCAGGTGCACTCACGACACCAGACATTTCCATCTGCTCTACCAGTCGAGCAGCACGGTTATAGCCCACTCGTAACTTACGCTGAACACTCGACACTGACACTTTACCTGTTTCTATTACAAAGCCAACCGCTTCATCGTACAGCGGATCAGACTCGTCATCTCCACCTTCTGGTGCCTCTCCTGGTAGCAAGATGTCTTCCGTTGCTTCCCCACATAGGATCTCTTCGACGTAATTAGGTTTACCTCGCGCTTTCCAATCATTAACTACCGCGTGCACTTCATGGTCATCAACAAACGCGCCATGGACACGTATTGGTACACTGGTACCCGGAGGCAAATACAACATATCCCCCATACCAAGTAAATTTTCAGCGCCTTGTTGATCCAAAATAGTTCGTGAATCAATCTTGCTCGATACTTGGAAGGCCATTCGCGTCGGAATATTTGCTTTTATTAGGCCGGTAATTACATCAACCGAAGGGCGCTGTGTTGCCAGCACCAAATGTATCCCAGCAGCTCGTGCTTTTTGAGCGATACGCGCGATTAGCTCTTCCACTTTTTTACCAACAATCATCATCATGTCAGCAAATTCATCGATGACCACTACGATGCTCGGGAGCTTATCTAGCATTTCTGGCTCATCCGCCATACCATCAGTGTCTTTAAAAAGTGGGTCAACTATGGGGTGTCCCGCTTCTTTTGCTTCTTTAATCTTCTGGTTGTAACCCTTTAGATTACGCACACCAAGCGCTGACATCAGCTTATAGCGACGTTCCATTTCCCCAACGCACCAACGTAGCGCATTCGCAGCTTCTTTCATGTCAGTGACAACCTCACACAATAGATGTGGGATCCCTTCATAAACAGAAAGTTCAAGCATTTTTGGGTCTATCATGATCATGCGCACATCTTCTGGAGGAGATTTATATAGCAAGCTTAAGATCATGACATTAACGCCCACTGACTTACCAGAGCCAGTGGTACCTGCAACCAACAGGTGTGGCATTTTTGCTAAGTCTGCCACTACGGGTTGTCCAGCGATATCTTTACCTAGCACCATGGTCAGCGGTGATGGGTTTTGTTCAAACTTAGGCGCGTCTATCACTTCAGATAAACGTACAATTTCACGGTGTTTATTAGGTAACTCCAAACCTACATAAGTCTTACCTGGTATTACCTCTACCACTCGCACACTCACCGCTGACAAAGAGCGAGCGAGATCTTTGGCAAGACCAGTAATTTTTGCAACTTTAATACCTGGTGCTAAATCAAGTTCAAAGCGCGTTACTACAGGACCTGGATAAACCCCCACCACGCTGGCTTGGACATTAAAGTCTAACAGCTTGGTTTCTACCAACCGTGAAACCTGATCAAGCTCTTCTTGTGATATTGGGTTTTTAGCTTTATCTGGCCTGTCTAGAAGTTCCAGTGACGGTAATGGGTCTGCCGGAGGCTGTGCTTCTAATAATGCTTCGAACTGCTCTTTTGCGCTCGGTGGTGGCTGATACCCTTTTGTGCTCGTTGTTTCACTGTTTTTTGTTTTGAGTGGCCGTGCTGGGGATACAACCTTAGTTTCATGAACCGGCGCTTCGTCGAGCGCATTAAGCGCAGCTACGGTATCTAATGGTTCATCCTCAATTGCAGAAAAATTAATCTCTTGCTCCAAGATATCATCAAGCTCATCGAAAACGCATGGCTCTTGCTTAGGTGCCGCCTCTGTAACTGTGTCTGACACTGAGGTTTGAATCGCTGTATCGTTGGTTTTTCTGAACAATTTATCTTTTAATTTGCCAAGACCACTTGGTGTCTCTTCATCATTTGTTGACTCCTGGTGGATAATGTCATCGTTTAAGACAGGCTCCATGGCATCACCAAGACCTTCACTGAATTTCGGTTCATCAACAGGCGCGCTAGCAGTTGATAATTCCGGCTCAGTTTTTACAGTATCCAGTTTATCTGCTGGTTGCTCATCTTTAGTGGTAAGCTTGTTTACCAACCAGCGTAGCCCAGCGACGACTTTTTCTCCAAGATAATCAACAAACTCCACCCAAGAAACACCGGTAAGTAATGTCATACCCGCAAAGAAAAAACATAACAGTAATATAGAGGTCCCCGTAAAATTAAAGGCAGGCATCATGGCGCCGGCGACAACATCCCCTACTACACCGCCAGATGAAAAGTTGTAGATATCATCAAAGTTAATACTGCTAATGGCACTTGCTGAGGTGATGAAGAGTGTCGCACCAATAAGGCGTAGCCCAAGGGTTGTATAATCTAGCTGAAGGAGCTTATGTGGCTTTTTAAACAGTAAATAGCCAAGAAATTGCACTGCTGCGGGGATCAAAAATGCCAGCCACCCAAAACTCAGCAACAAAATATCTGCTAACCATGCACCAGCAGCACCGGTTATATTATTTACTTTTACGTATTCGCCGGATTGAGTCCACGCAGGATCTGCTGGGTCGAAGCTTATCAACGCACACAACATAAATATTGCTGCTGCCGTGCTTACAATCAGACCTGTCTCTAAGAGGCGTTGCACACCATTTAAGCGCATTGTAATTAAACCTTTTTTTTGTTTCTTTTCTGGGCATATCAAGCCCAAAATGTCAGCAAATTAGTGATTTGCGTTAGTATTGCTGTATATACTTACACCTTACCAAGAAATACCTCAAGGTGCACAAGGTTTTATTACTTCTCCTTCCTCTCCTTTTACTTCTTCCATCACTACAAAAGTACGGCTCTCACTTATATTTGGCAATTTAAGGAGTATCTCACCTAATACCCCACGGTATTCAGACATATCGGTTACGCGTGTTTTAAGTAAGTAGTCAAAGCTACCAGAAACCAAATGACATTCTATGATCTCGTCATGTTGCTTCACCGCTTGATTAAATCTATCAAACACATCTGGTGAATTTTTATTCACTGTCACTTCCACGAACACTAAAAGCCCTTGCCCGAGTTTAGCAGGATCAACTACGGCTTTATAACCACGTATAAAACCTTCGCGTTCTAACTTTTTGACCCGCTCTAGGCAAGGTGTTGCGCTTAAACCAATGCGTTTTGCTAATTCTACGTTAGAAATTCTGCCATCTTTTTGAAGTTCGACTAAAATCTTTCTGTCGATTCTGTCTAGTTGTTGGTGCATAAGGTAGTTTTTTATCCTGAATAGTTTGTTATTTTAGAGTATATCACTACCTTAAAATATTAAAACAGTGAGACACACTGGCTATAGGTAAATATAATAGTCAAAAATTTTACTCCGTTCTTATTTTGAGGCGAATATTATGATTATTGGTGTACCTAAAGAGATAAAAAATCACGAATACCGCGTTGGTATGGTTCCTGCGAGCGTTCGTGAACTAATCAATCACGGTCACGAAGTTGTTGTTGAAACCAATGCTGGTATCGGCATTGGTTTTACTGACGAAGATTATGTTCAGGTTGGTGCTAAGATTTTAGGCACTGCAGCTGAAGTATTTGCAACAGCAGATATGATTGTTAAGGTTAAAGAACCTCAAGCTGTTGAGCGTGCGATGTTACGTGAAGACCAAATTCTATTCACTTACCTTCACCTTGCACCAGACCTTCCTCAAACTGAAGATCTAGTTAAGAGCGGTGCAGTCTGTATAGCCTACGAGACAGTAACTGACACACGCGGTGGTCTTCCATTACTAGCACCAATGTCTGAAGTGGCTGGCCGTATGTCTATCCAAGCTGGTGCTCAAGCGCTTGAAAAGTCACGTGAAGGTCGTGGTATGCTACTTGGTGGTGTACCAGGCGTTGAACCCGCTAAAGTTGTTGTGATCGGCGGTGGTATGGTTGGCCGTAACGCAGCACAAATGGCGGTAGGTCTAGGTGCAGACGTTACTATCCTTGACCGTAGCATCGACGTACTACGTTCACTAAATGCACAGTTTGGTAGCCAAGCTAAAGTTATTTATTCTACTGCTGATGCACTAGAGAAGCACGTATTAGAAGCTGACCTTGTCATTGGTGGCGTACTAATTCCTGGCGCAGCAGCTCCTAAGCTTGTGACTGCTGAACACATCAAAGCAATGAAGCCTGGTGCAGCAATTGTTGACGTAGCTATCGACCAAGGCGGTTGTATTGCGACGTCTAAAGCGACAACACACGCAGAGCCTACTTATATTGTTGATGACGTAGTTCACTACTGTGTAGCTAATATGCCTGGTGCAGTACCTCGCACTTCAACATTCGCGCTAAATAACGCAACGCTTCCTTACATCATCAAGCTTGCAAACTTGGGTTACAAAGCAGCGTTACTAAATGACAAGCACTTCATGGACGGCTTAAACGTTCTAAAAGGTCAGATAACGTGTAAAGAAGTAGCTGAAGGCTTCAACATGGAATATGTTGACCCGCGTACGGCACTTGAAAACGCTTAATCGCGATTGATACAACACACCTTAAAACACCACTTATCCTCGGATCTGTGGTGTTTTTTATTGTCATTTTTCCAATCCCCAGTCATTCGTTCCAATTAAAAGAATAAAAACTTTGAAGTAGAAGCTAACCGGCGTCTTGCTCTATGTGCTTATCTGGTTTTTCTATTTTTACTAGTCACAAGAGCACACAATCTTGCACACCTGCTAAATTACCAACCTCCTCTCGCAAAGCTCACTTTTTTAAAAGTCATCACACTACACGCAAGCCCAAGCTCTTTAGATAATGGACGATGGTGATCCGCTACCAATAAAAAAGGCTGCAACCTTAGTTGCAGCCTTTTAGCAGTGAAAGTAACGTTGTTCGATTAACCGATCAAGCTACGTGTCGCGCTGTCTTACTCACCACTTTTGAAAGCGGTTTGTTGAGCGCTTTCTACATACCGCCAGTAGCATGATCAAATATATCCATATCGATACCGCACCAGACGATTTGTTTTGCACTTTAACATTATGGTTGTCCGAAGCTTTTACAGTCACACTAACGGTACCAGCAACAGCGTTACCATAACCATCACTAAGCATGTATGTAATAGTGTCAACACCAACAAATCCAGCTTTTGCAATATAGGTTAACACCCCATCTTGAGAAATGCTGACCGTACCTTGAGCCGCTGACGCTTCGATAATCGTTAGCGTGTCTCCATCAGCATCACTGTCATTTGCTAGCACATCAATGTTAATGCTAGCACCAGCATTAACCTGAGCTAAGTCTGGTTTTGCAACTGGTAGACGATTAGCAATTACCTGAATTTGCACCGTACCGTTGCTACTTGCTCCTTGCGAATCGCTCACTACATACTTAACTGTATCAACCCCAGCGAACCCAAGGTTAGACAAGTAGCTGAGCTTCTCACCCGATATAATTGTTACTTTACCATTAGTCGCTGAAGCTGAGCTAACGGTCAAGCTATCACCATCTGGGTCGCTGTCATTTGCTAATACATCAATCACTGTCGCTTTGTGATGCATGGCTGTCACTAGCTCACCCTGTACAACAGGCGCTCGGTTACCCATTACTTCCACCACTACCTGACTATGCGCAGTACCACCTTGGCCGTCAGTAATACTATAAGTAATGACATCTGTGCCAACAAACTGCTCTGCTGCAACATACATCAGTGTTTGCTGTGCAGTAATTGTCACTTCACCAAACTGAGCAGAAGCTTGAGACAGAGATAAACTATCGTTATCAGCATCACTATCATTCGCTAACACATCAATTTCAATGCTGCTATTCCAAGGTAAGCTTGCGTTGTCTGCATTAGCTACTGGCTTAGCATTATCACTGTGGTAAACCGCAACACCACTTGGATCCACCACGGTACCATTAGCTTCTCCATCTGCGTCATTTGGTCCGCCATCTTGTACGACAATCTGAACACACCAATGACCTTCTGTTAGACCCGGTTGCCACTGCGTAGCCCCCGGTGGAGGACAGTAACCGATAGCACCAGCAGAGCTGAACACTTGGTTGTTTTCGTCTTCAACAAAGTCGCTCCAGCCTTTGGCTTGAGTATACTTACGATAAACTGCATTTGCTGGAATTGGTAACTGCTGCGGTAGCACCAAGCTATAGTTTTGACCTTGCTCAGGTAATCCATAAGCGATGTAGTCATAAATACCACCTACATTAGTCGCTTGTGTATCACTTACAAGACCGGTTTGCGATCCAGATTCAACTTGTAAGCCACCGCTGCTGCTTAGTACCGACACCGCTCCACGACGTAAACAAACACCTGGCTCACCTTCAGCTAAGAACGCAGTTTGATTATTAACTTGTGCAGGTACGACATTACACTCGTTAATCGCATCAAGATAATCGGCAATACCGTCACCATCACTATCTTGGTAGCCCTCTTCGCTATCCGGGATAAGATCACCATCTGTGTCAGTATCATTCAAGGCAGCTAACTGCTCGACAACTTCAACATAGACTGTCTCAGAGGTGTTTAAGCTAGGTGAACCATTGTCAGTTACCATTGATTTCACCGCGTGTACCCCAAGCGTTGTAGCGGTTGGATCAAACACAAATTGCGCAGGCTCGGTACTGAGATTACTTAAATCTGATGACCAACTTACCGTTAATGTATCGGTTTTATTAGCATCTTTAGCCGCTGCTTTAATGGTCACAAGTCCACCAGCTTGACTTACCTTTATTCTCGTTTCGTTTTGTTGCCAAACGTTGAGATCTAACGTTGGTGCCACATTACTTTCACGAATAGTAATCGTAGTTTGATGTTTATTGCCCAAGTTCAATGCAGAAGACAAGCTAACCGTTACCGTCTCGTCTTGCTCCGATGCACCATCGGCTGCCACATCAAAACTGATTTCCGCCTGTGTTCCTTTATCTATGACAACTGTCCCACTTCGTGCAGTATGGTCATCAAAAGATGCAGTACCACCAATGGTATAACCGATTTCTAATGGATAAGTCGGTGAAGTTCCGTTTAACAGTACCTGTACAGTCACCGTTGAACCTTCAGATACAATTTGATCCTTACTCAAAGAGATAAGCGGGTTTACATTCAGCCTTTGAAGTTCAATAGACTCAAGTCCAGAGCTATCCACAGAACGCCAATAGACATCATGTTTACCCGGAGCAAATACCATTTTTGAGTCAACCAAAGCTACTGGCAGTACATTACCCTGTGCATCTTTTGCTGAGGCAACACCTAGGTTTACCTTGGTGTAARGTGCTGTGGCATCTACCGTCAGATCCGCCGGTACTGTAAGGGTTGGTGCTTGAGTATTATCATTGCCCTCTATCACCAAGTTAACTTTCGCACTCGCGCGACCTTTATTGCCATCGGTTACCGAATATGACAGTGACACTGAGCCTGTAAAGTCGTCAGGTGCTTGGTAACTTATTGTTGCACCGCTTACCGTTGCGGTACCAATACTTGCTGTCACCCCTTCAACTTTCAGTACATCACCATCAATATCAGCGTCATTGCCCAATACCGCAATGGTATAGTTGTCATTAGCCGTTTTGTTGAGTGTTAAACTATCGTCTTGTGCAGTCGGTGCGTCATTCACAGGGTTAACTGTAATTGTGACCGTTGCAACATCAGACGTAAGCGCTTCATCACGGGCTACGTATGTAAAACTATCTTGACCATTGAAATTGGCATTAGGAATATAAATCCAGCCATTTTCAACTGCGCTTAATACACCATTTTGAGGCTGCGTTTGCGCCGTTAATGTCAAACTATCGTTTTGTGCATCACTTGCCTTGGCGACAATATTCACACGGCTGTCTTCATTAACCTGTACTGCTTGGTCATCTGCAATTGGCGCTGTATTTCGTACAGTCACTGTGAGGTTAAATGGCGCTAATGAATCTGACAGTGCCCCATCTGATACACTGATCAACACATTAGCTGTCACACCAACATCACTACCCGTAGGCGTGCCTGATAGCTCACCAGTTTGCGGATTAAATGATGCCCATGACGGTCTGTTTGTGATGCTAAACGTTAAGTTCTGGCTATCAATATCCGATGCGCTAGGCGTGAAGCTATAACGGTCTCCTTCAACTACTGAACGTGCAGGCTGACCTGAGATCGTAGGCGCATCATTGACATTGATTACTGTCACAGAGAAGGCCTCAAGGCTTGCTTGTAATGTACCATCAGACACCGTCATCACCATCTCACCGGTCTTACCTACATCGCTTTGCCCTGGCGTACCAGACAATGTACCTGTCGCACTATCAATAGTAAGCCAGCTTGGTTTATTGGTAATGGTGAATGTCAGCTTGTCACCGTCAATATCTACCGCTTCAGGTGTAAAGGTATATAACTGACGCTCATTGATTTGTACTTTTGGCGAGCCTGTAATTGTTGGCGCATCGTTGACATTTGTGACAGTCAAATTGAATGCCGCCAGACTAGCGCTTAGTTCACCATCAGACACAGTAATAACAATGGCGCTATTCTCACCAACATCCGCATTACCTGGAGTACCTGTCAAAGTACCAGTGTTTTTATTGATACTTAGCCATTTAGGGTTGTTAGCAACAGAGTAAGTAAGCTGAGTTGAGTCAACATCTTGTCCGGTAGGAGTAAAGGAATATGCAGCCCCTTGCGCAACCGTCGTCACTGGGGTACCTGTAATCGTCGGCGCGTCGTTCACCGCCTTAATGACAATACTGATTGAATCAGAAACAGTACCTGCGAGTACATCAGTCAGTTCCACGGTAACACTTCTGTTCAATGTGGAAGGATTCTCTGATGTGTTCTCATAGCGAAGTGCTCTAACGAGCGATCGTACGATAGCATTATTCGCTGCGCTTAAGTGCACAGTTAACTTATCGCTCGCAGTCACTATACCGTCATTCGCGGTGCCACTTGTCTCTTCAATAGTGCCGATGATTGTGCTTTGGTAACTAATGTTGCCATTGCTGATGCTAAAGTCGCCATCTGTGGCAATACTTAAGCTATCTTGCGCCAATCCATTCGTTGTCACTGAGGCAACTAGTTTAGCCCCATTGCCTTGCCAGCTATTGTCTCCATCTGCGTCATCCGCAGTTGCTTGAGAGTCAAGTACTGTTGCTGCAGCATTTTCTGTGTATTCTACAGAATCTGCTAAAACCAAAGTAGGCGCTGTGTTCACTGAGACATTAATCGTCACATCAGCGTTAGCAGAAGTACCACCTTCACCGTCAGTTAGGACAAAACGCACGACACGTTCGCCCGCCGTACCCGCAGAGTTTTGGCTGTTATCATACTCTATTGCGTTAATCACGGTTGCAACAATCGCATTGGTCGCATTGTTGTTAAACGTAATGGTCAGCGCGCTGCCGTTACTACCACCTGTGTAGCTACCCACACTTGTTTGGTTGTATTCAACTTGGCCATTGTTAAGCGAGATTTCAGTACTACTATCATCAATTGCTAAGATGTCTTCCGCAGTTTGTGCACCACTGGCAATCGACACGGTTAACATCCCACCATTGAAGGTGTCAGTATCAATGTCAGTAACAGTAACTGCACTATTTTGATTAACAATCACAAAGTTTTGCGCGGAGGCATTGTAATCAAACTGATCACCATTAAGGTTATTGATAACAGGTGCGTCGTTGACATCGGTAATATCAACATTCACGTCTGCAAGTTTTACCGGATCTGCTCCACTATTATCGTTTCCTGTAATAGTGATAAGTGCTTGATCATTACCTTGGCTATTAGCCTCACCTGTGTATGTAAGGTTTGAAGCAGTATTGAGGTAGGTATCAATCGCACTTGGAGAGCCTGAGAGCGTAATAGTTTTCCCATCTGATGATAAGGTAGCAGTTACACCAATCGCTGAACCATCAGCAGGTGTACCAAAAGAGCCTTTATCTACCACGATGGTAAGTGTGACATTATTACTATCCGTATCAATCAGCGTCAAAGCAGATAGATCTAGGTTTGAACTCGCATCCTCTGTTACTGCAACATCTGTTGGCGGTGTAGTTACTGAAATTGCATCGTTTACAGGGGTTACGGTGAAGTTGAAAGTTTGTCCTGTAAGCGGCGCAGCACTATCTTCTCCACCATCTGCAAGGGTAAACACAAAACTATCTGATGTAGTATCGCTGCTATTGTGCGTATACATCAAGTTGCCATTGTCGATATCTTGCTGAGTGAAAGTGCCATTCACACTACGCGCTTCGCCTGCATCTAATGTGTCATTATTATTCGCATCCACAAATAAAGTGCCGTTACTCGGTAGTGTTGTTACGGTATAGGTCAACCCTGTGCCTGAGTCATCCACATCACCCTCATTCAGATGGTCGTTGTAGATAGTTGATGTACCACCTTCAAGGAGTGTAACACCTGTATTTGTCGCAACGGTAGGCGCATCATTGACTGCGGTAATCGTAATAGTTGCGATATCTGATGCACTTGAAAATGCGCTTGTACCACCAGTTGTAGTCGTATTAGCAATACTGCCCGCAGTACCTGATGACTTATCCCAAGCAACAAACGTTATGCTCGATGAGCCATGGTAGTTTTCCTCTGGTACAAAACGGATTTTATGGGTATTCGTGCCGCTAAGCGTACCATCGAGCAACCATGCAGCCGTGCTCATATTCCGCACACCACCAGTTACGCTAGAAAAATTACGCCAGCTATCACCGTTATTAACGCTGAACTGCCAAAAACCATGGGTGTTATCAATACTCACCACCGCAATGGCTTCAACGGCGCTGCCATCAACATCACCGATTGAGTTATCAACCACTAGCGTAGCAATATCAACACCAACGTTATTGGCATCTGATACGTCTTCAATAATTGATGTAAATACAGGCGTTTTGGTATCATCTAATGTTGGTGCATCGTTCACTTCTGTAATACTAACAACCGTTTGGTTTGTACCCGTACTAGTTGCAATACCATCGTTAAATGTCCACACAAGCGTGACTGATGTACCTGGCGCTTCAGAGCTATTTGAATAGGTAATACTTTGCAATACACCTGCAACAATGGACGTTGTGGCACTGCTGTTAAAGGTCAGCTTCAAGGTACCTGCGCTATTAGTGGTAACCGTACCTACGACAACATTACTGTAATCAACATTGTGGCCTTGCACTAATGCCCCTAACGCACCTGTGTTGGCAAAAACATCGCTGGCATTGGCCGCACCGCTTCGTGTGATAGTCAGGCTTGCACCATCATAATTACCACTGTTACTACTCAGTGCATCAAGCTCCGTATCCGATACCGATACATTAGCATCTAAGATCACTGCTGAGCCATTTTCAGTAAAAGTAGGGGTGCCATCAAGATCAGCAAAAACTGGCGCATCGTTTTCATCCAACGTAATAGTCACCGTTTGTGTACCAGACTCAACAGCATTATTTGTTGTGATTGCTGCAATGTCGATGATCACAGTTTCGTTATCATCAACAACACTGTCATCCACCGCAGTTACTTTAAATGTTTTAGAGGCGCTGCCTGCGGCAATTGTCACACTGTTGCTGATATTGTCAGAGACACTGTAATCAGTACCTGAGCCTGTAGCCGTGCCTGTTACATTGATACTGACCGTTACCGCATTAGTTGCGGTTACCGCGTTACCAGCTGAATCTTTCAAAGAAAGCGTTAACGTTGCAATGCCGCCTTTTTCACTGACCGTTGTATTATCAACACTCAACGCTACATTCGGCGCAACCGTAAAGGCAAAACCAGTATTATTACTGAAACCTGCAAAGGCATTACCGCCATTATCGGTTAAAAACCCTGAATCCATACGGATGGCATAGCGCAACCCTGCTGACAGATCAGCACTTGGGTTAATGGTTAAGGTGTCACCTGATAAGGTGATCTTAGGACTATCAACTGCAAAGGTTTCAATTACATTGCCGTTACTATCTACCAAAGTGATAGTGCCGCTAGTGCCAAGTTGCATCGTTTCTGTGAACTTCAGCGTTAAGTCACCAGTTGCTGAAACACCAAAACCACCATTGGCAGTAGAGGAGCCCGCAGTATCAAGGCTCGGTGCTACACCATCAATAACTAATGCTTCATTGGCTGACAGTGAATTGGCAGCCCCAGGTGCTGGTAATGTCAGTATCGCAGGATTACCAGAGGTATCTAGAATGGTGCCGCCATTCAGTGCTAATGCGTTACTTGAAATATACGCTAAATCTGCACTGGTATCACCCGCTTGAATCGTGTAGCTAAACTCAAGTATCGACGACCCAATTGCTGAGGAATAGCTTGCTTGCCTGTCTGTCACACCTGTTTCTAGAGTAAGCGTAGGTGTCCCTGTTACAACAATATCTTCAGAAAATGCGACTCTAATGGCAATCGTCGTACCTGTGCTATATGTGCCAGCCTGTACAAGCGAAGATACGCCAGACACAACTGGAGACGAAGTATCAATAACAATATTGCTATTAGCAGAAAGTGATTGGCTCGCGCCCGGCGTAGGTAGTGTCAACGTAGCATTGTTGCCACTAGAGTCTGAAATTGTACCACCTGCTAAAGAGATAGCAGACGTACTCACGTAAGCCAAGTCACTACTACTATCACCCGCTTGTACCGTATATTGGAAATTTAGGGCGTTCGTGCCTGAGCCACTCACATAACTTGCGACTCTGTCTGTAGTACCGGTTTCTAATCTAATCGTCGGTGTGCCAGTGACTGTCACTGCTTTATCCAACGTCACCGTAATCCCGATACTATCTCCCGCTTTATACGCACCATTCGCGGTCGATGAAGATACGTTAGTCACTGTTGGTACCATACCATCGATAACAATCGCGGCATTTGCAGATAATGAGTTAGCCGCACCCGGAGTCGCTAATGTCAGTGTTGCGTTATTGCCTGCCGAGTCTCTAATTGTACCACCTGATAGCGACAAAGCAGAGGTAGAGGTGTAACTGAGATCAGAACTGCTATCACCAGCTTGAACGGTATAAACAAACGTCGCAGCCTTGTCAGACACACTGCTGAAAACGGCTTCACGGTCAACAGTACCCGTTTCTAATGTTAGTTTTGGTGTACCCGTTACTGTTATTGCTTCATCAAAAGTCACAACTATATCAATTTGGTCATCAACAATAAACGTACCATCTGGAGACGAAGAAACATTAGTCACCGAAGGTTTGTCTCTATCAACGGTATGCGTTACCTGTGATGAGTACGGCGTTGTATATCCGTTATTACCACCGCCATTACCTGCGGCATCCTCTAGTGAGTTAACCGATTTGAGTCGAACACCGACTGTCCCTGTACCTGATTTGACCTTTACCCACACACTCAAAATTTGAGTATTGTCAGAATAAGTTGAAAAATATTCTAGCTCTGCAGTCACCGTACCCGTAGTAACAAGCTCAAAATCACTGAGTGCATACATCACTGGTATTGCGTCATAGGTGTAATCAAAACCAACCGAAGATGCATTCTCACTTGGCGTGCCAGACACGGCAACCGATGAGATGACGGGGGGCGTGGTGTCAGTGTCGGGTTGCGCATTGACATTGTCGACAGTTAAGCTGGTAAAAGTCACATTTATCATCCTAACTAGCGGGGTGGTAACATCTAGAGTTAACTCTATTGAAGTCACCCCACTAATAGGCGAAAAAGCCCCAAACAAGTCACTTAACTTAGCCGAGCTTGATGTCGATAAATCGGTATCTTGTGCCAACGTGAGTGACGAAATCTGATTATCGCTGGCATTTTTAAATACTACTTTTGTCGTCCCCCCCTTAAGTGAAAGAGTTTTATCATTAGCAACTGAGTAAATCCCCAAATTGATGAAGTCAAAATGTGTTACCTCATTACCATTTGCCTTAAATATAAAGGTTTGTAAACTCGAACTATCAGAAGGATAAATTTCATTTGATGCGTATATCAAATTGCTTGATGCCAAGTAACCGACTGTGTTGCTTTGCGTTGTTATTGCCTTAAAACCAGAGCTTGATGTACCTAAACCAGCAAAACGCATCGTTTGCTCGGTGCTTGCAAAGCTAAATTGCGATGCAAAGCCAAATAGCACCCCTACTGCCATGCTGAGCAAGTATCTTATTCTCATCTACTTGATCCCTACTGTGATTGATTTATTATCAAGGTATGCGTTGGCTTGCCTACCTTAATTTGGTTGCAATACATATAAATTACTTTGTGAATTAAAACCAAGAAGGCGCTTTGATTAAAGCGCCAAAATACGACTAACTACGACTTGGATAAGTACCGTCAGCAGAGATAATAAAGTTAGTAACTAAGCTAGGTTGAAGAATCGGTACCGGCAATCCTCCACCAGTAGGAAGATTTGTCACTTTTACTGATGTTGTAGCATCCGCATTTATATTGCCTGACATTTGTATTGCACCGGCAGCCATTGTCGTGTCAGCGGTAGTCGAGTAAGCTTTTTTTACTGAGAAAGTCTCACGGCCACTCACCGTCTCACCGGTTGCCCAATATGCTCCATTTGGATTATCGGTATTTCCCAAACCGTTTTTCGCTCTTGCTGTAAAATTGCCCGTGACCTGACCCACTGTCGTCTGTGCTTCAGCAGTTGCAGTGTGGGTATGTGAAGGTAAATGTAATACACTTAAAGAAACCTCTTCATAGCCAAGAGCCCACCCTACTTGACGGTTTGCCCCAGTGTTGCGTAACTGCCCCGTTCCCATAGGCACAACGCCACGAAAGTCGGGTAGCTGATATGTTGTCCGGCCATTTCCACCATACGATATTCCCAGTAAAGAGTATAAAGCGGGGTTTTCTCCTATATCAGCAATTACACCATGGCAACTATAATAACCACGTGGTACAAAGTTGTACCCTGCCATTTCGATATCACCAAGTAATGGAGCTGCACTCATTGTTTTATCCTTCTTTTTTATTTTAAATTCATTCCGGCTTGTAAGTTGGCCTGCATAGCAAAGCGGTATCCATCAAACACCCCTTCACTGCTGCTCACCACGTCTACTTTTACCGCTTGTTTATTTGTTAGGGCAAGCACTAGGCCGCCAGAGGTTGATAAAGTAATAATGGTGCCCGCTTTTACACCGTAAGTTGGCTGCGGGCTAATAGTCACTTGTAATAACTGACAAACCGCGTGGCCAATACGTAACCGTGCGCCACCAAAATACGGATTTGCAGCACGAACTAAGTTAACGACTTGCTCAGCACTGTCGGTTTGCAAATGAACAAACAAGTCTGCCTCATTCAGAGTGGGCAAACTCTTTGGGGCAAATGGTCGGCAAAGCGCAGTTTGCTTCAAGCTGTCTACATCACTAACTAACTGCTCTAACAGGTTAGGCAATTGCATGATTAGCTTTTTGTGTAGGGTGCCCGCAGTATCGTGGCTATCTATCGTGACATCATGGCTTAATAAAACGGTTTGCTTTTTTACACACACCGCTATCAACGCGCAGCTAGGTTCCTGACTATAAATACTATGAAACACTGCATGTTCAACAGTTGCATTGCTGTTTTGTGCAACTTGAACCTGCACAATATTTTGTGCGCTTTGCAACTTACATAGAGGTTCATAGGGTAAATGGTAACTAATGAATCGACTCCCTTGCCAAGTTTGCTGAGCAGAAGCCAAAATATCTTCATCTAAATTTGTATGATAGGCATGTGGCACATCAAAGTGCTGCGCCGCCGCAGCATGTTGTTGAGCAACTGACTCAGGGCAGTACACGCTTAATATACCAGCAAGAGCATTCATCTGAGCTAAGCATTCAATTGCCGGAGTTGCAGCTGGTGAGCTGGCCAATAAAATCACTTTTTCCATATTAATCCCTTACGCCAAAGTAGGTAAAAAGCCAGGCATGCCACAGAGTTTGTAATAAAACTTGAGCTTATCGCCACCTTTAACGAGTAAATCGTCTGGTTCAGACGCCTTGGGTTTAAAATCAATACACACCGACATATCCGCCAACGGGTGCGTGATCCCAGAGTCGTATTGATCAATCACCTCTTCGTCATCGACAAATAGCTTGGCACTGAGCAATAAAATACGCTTAGACATATCTTCCACATTATGTGGAATGGTCACTTGATTTGCCTCAATCAAATCAAAACCATCGCCCAAAGGCATAATGGCAAGTTGCTTTAAGGTGGTAATATTAAGTGTAAAAATGGTGCCAAGGGAGATACGATCAGCGCGGATCTGTTCGTTTATAAAACTTGAATGACTACGCTCTTGTTCTTTCCATTGATCAACAAATTCCCGTTGAGGCACCGTAAGTAGCGCTTCCACAACTATTTCGTTTGGTAAGAGGTAAGCATCATCAGCTAGAAACGTTGCAAGGTGACGCATAAAGCTCATGTGTCCTTCTTTACTCAAACCATGCTGCATCGCCTCTATCACTAAAATATCAATCGGCTCACTTGGCTTATACTCCATTACATCCATGCAGAGTATCTCAATATTGTCAGTGCCCAGACCCAGACTCTCTACAGTACGCTCCAGCACTTTTTTGGCACCGGGCTGAATGTCTATTAATGTAATCTTTAACGGGCGCTGATAACGATTATGTGCATTGACATAACACAGAAGCGGTAAAACAAGGGGGGCAAATGGACCACAAGCAGGATAAACCAGATGCAGTGGCTCTTGGCTTTGTCCTTCAACCTTTGATAGCACTTTATCAAGCCCACGAATAAACGCTTTGACCCGATAAATATCGTTGACTGTCGACACCGCATCTTTGACAGCCATCACTAATCCTGTGGCATTGACATAGGAATGTGTCACTTCTTCTTCGGGAAGCGCAAGCTCTTGATAAAGTTCTAGTAGAGACTCTGAGAAGTCAGCAAAAACCGCCACCAGCTGATCATGTGTTTGTGTTTTTGCAAGTAAAGTTTCAACAACGCTACAGCAGTGTTTTATCAAGACGCTGCTGCTAGCAAACGCATCGCCTTTTAATTGGCGGGTAAGTTGACTACGCAGTGATTGGTTAAATAGTCGCTCTAAGCTTGGATCAACAGAACTGAGCTGTTGCTTTTCACCCCAAGTTTGAGAAGGTTCGTTGCTTTTTTTCATATTCGCTTTCCTAAGCTTCGTGAAGGTGTGGACACTATATGACAATACACACAGCAGCACACTTGCATTATGATTTAAAGCCAGTTAAACCATATAAACTTTCATGTGCGATAATTCTTTTTAGTAACCTTATTCTAAGTAGCGCGAGCATATCGTATCAACGAGATTCAATGACATTAAAAGCACCCACATTAACCTTATGAATTAGTTGATAAAAATTAGGAATTTTGATTTTCCCATTAAATAGCATTGTTTTGATAATGTCAATTACACCCTATTACACCTCATTGTTTATTATTAAAAAAGCTCAACTTCCCTCTATGACAAATAGCCTCGCTTTTTAGCGATCCATGAGAAGTAATAAATCATTTAGATTGCGTAATAAAATAACTTCCCAACAGCTTAGTATTCCTGTTAGCGAGTGTTTAAAGGTTAGATCACGAGGTATTAAGCGATGCTCAACAAACATCGAAGGTTACAAATAGAGTCAAACCCTTCATTCAAGCGCAATTAGTGAGTATCAAAGTTTTGGATGAAGTAATCACGTACATGCCTGTAATATCAACTGAAGTATTTACCTCCCCTTAAACAATAAAACAGGGCTTCAATGAAGCCCTGTTTTATTAATGCGTAGCAATGCGCCTAAAAAACTAGGCGCCTAAAAGACTAGCTGATACTAGTTTGTCGCAAAATTTATTTCTGTATCTTGCGTTACCGTAACGTCTTTTGTTTGATGCAAACTAAAATCTGTATCTATTGTTTCGGCATCATCTATATGACCCAAGCACGAGTACCCAACTTTGTACTCTCCAGAGCTAATAAATGCAATCTCAAACTCACTCTCGGTATCCACGTTTGCGGTTGCTATCGGCGCTGAATCTTCGTCATTGATGTCGCTTGGCACCGCAACATCCGCTTTATAAAGATAAACAACATGTTTGTACTCTCCTGCTACTGGAGCCAGATCCGCGTTGTCTGCTATACAGGCATTTTTCACAGACTCACTAACCATGCCTTCAAGCTCAAAACTGGTTAATAGATTTTCCAATCGCACAGCTGTTGGTTTTAGATAAACGGTGTCATCATTTCCGCGTTTCAACAAGGCCTTATTTAAGTCAAACTCCAATACGATTTGATTCTCACCTTCATTTAATGAGAAGTTATTAAGTTGAATTTCACCGACACCATCGTTACCTTTACGGGTCACAGCTAACGGTGCTTGGCTACCATCTAAAAAACGCACGCTAGAGGTTAAATCAAAGTTAGACCCCACGCTACCGTTTACAACATCGGCTCTGATCCACTCGTAATCACCAGCATCGATCTCTTGGTCGTTTACCACTAAATAGATATCATCTCCTGTGTATTCTAGCAGGTTGATTTTCATTGGATTACCCTGTGTGTCCAAGGTATCAAATATGACATCTTCTTTTCCAGATGCTCGAAATGTCAGCCGCTGAATAACCAAGTTTACCTCAGCAAGATTATTCACAGCAGCATCTGACACACCAACACTTACGGTGGTTTTTTGGGTTGGCTGCGTAGTGGTGGTGTCGTTTGAGTCGGAACCTGAACCGCCACCGCATGCAGCGAGTATCACTGCTGAGGTTATTGCGGTTAAGAATGGCTTATACATGATGTTTCTCCTCTTCTAAGTTTTAAAGAATAGGAGATGCACAATGAATAAATAATTAATAAAAATGCAATAATTCAAAATACCTTTAAATGTCACGCAGAAGTTTTGGCATTTTCTCATTAACTGTCATAACTTTAATGTATCAATACTGTTGGAGTATGGCTGTGAAGTTTAAACACAAAGTTGTATCCGTCTCTGCGTTTGTACTTTTATTCGCGTTACTCGTTTTATCTGTTATTCAGTACCTATCAGTACGTGCAGCAATAAAAACCCAAACGGCGCAAAGCATCAATGAGATAATTCAAGGGATTGGTAATACCGTCACAGCGCAAATGAAAGGGGCAACAGACTTAGCTGCGCTCACAACCAACCTAGTCGCTGCAACAGATACTTTAGAAGGCGCTTTTCCCATACTTTCTCAACCACAGCTTACCAATGCTTTTCTACTTATCGGGTATGGCGAAGAACAAACGGGTCGATACGTTGCCAGCGACCCCGGCTGGAACCCAGGTGCTAATTGGGATCCCAGAAAACGGCCTTGGTATACCGATGCAAAAAACGCACGTGAACTCATCATTACCTCCCCCTATGCCGATGCGGTCAGCAATGAAATCGTTGTGTCGATAGGCGCGCCCGTTTTTAAACAAGGACAATTTAGCGGTGCTATTTTCTATGATGTGAGTTTAGCTAAACTTGGCGAGATGATTAACTCATTTAACCTGCTCGGTGCAGGATATGCGTTTATGGTGAGCAAAGATGGCTCAACCATCTCACATCCCGATGTCAACCTGAATGGCAAGCCTTCAACAGAATTCCTCGGCCAAATCAAACCATCTGAGTCGTTACAATACGTTAAGGTCGATGGCGAAGATAAGTTGCTGTTATTTAAAGAAGTGACAGACCTAGACTGGTATTTAGGGGTCATGCTAGACGAAAATACTGTATTTGCCGCTCTCTCGCAACTAAGAAGAAATGCAGCCGTGTTTGCGTTTATTTCCGTTGTGCTGGCAACCCTGTTGTTGTCGCTCGTTATAAATTGGCTACTAAAACCTCTTGATGAAATCAACACTGCAATGGCTGCCATTGCAAAAGGCAATGCCGACTTAACGGTACGACTAAACACAAACCATGAACCCGAGTTTTCTGCCTTAGCAACGAACTTTAACGCCTTCACCAACACATTAAGAACACTTATTGTGAATATTCAACGCTCAGGGCATGAAGTGCTGAGCGATGCCCAGCACACATCTCACGTCGCGGCTCAGTCTCGTCAAGCCATAGAAACACAATTAGAAACGATAAAGGTATTAAATAATGCGACGACACATATGTCTGCAACAGAGCATCAAGTAACTAAGTGCGCCCAAGAGGCAGCACAAGCGATAAAAAACACCGGTCAGGTTGCTATTCAGGGTGAGGCTATCGTTGCAGAAACTACCAATACTATTGAAGCATTATCGAATCAAATCAGCTCAGCGATGAATGTTGTCACAGAGCTTGAAAGTTCATCTACTGCCATCGAACAAATCCTTTCTGTGATCAACAGTATCGCAGAGCAAACTAACCTGCTTGCCTTAAATGCAGCAATTGAAGCCGCAAGAGCTGGCGAGTCAGGTAGAGGTTTTGCAGTGGTTGCCGATGAGGTACGTTCGCTTGCTCAGCGCACTCAAGAGGCCACCACCGAGATCAGAGGCATGATAAACCAACTGCAATCAGGGTCTGAGAGCGCAGTTACCGTTATGAAGCAAAGCCAAGATTATGTAGAGAAAACCGTAGATAAAGCTGAGCAAACTCGCCACGCGCTAGAGGATATGAGAAGTGCTATTCGCCATATTGTTGAACTTAACTCTCGTATTGCCGATATGCTACACGAGCAAAATGACATTGTAAGCAACGTTAATAATAGTAGCGCATCAATAAAAGAAATTTCTGAGTCAGTATACAGTGAAGCGAGAAGTGTTGATTCAACCATGCAGTCACAAGTTGATAAAATTACTGGTCAAGAGCAATTACTTGAGCAATTCAAAGTTTGATTATCACTAAACTAAACCGTTACTATAGAGGTAATAGAGGCAGTAAGCGCCGTAGTGCCAAGAGATTAAAATGAAAGCAAATTTGCAGGAATTATTTGAACAGTACTTTCAAGTAGCGGAGCAGGTTCAAATAAACCTATACCCAGTAGACGATAATATGGTACCTGAAAATGAGTACCAATTAGAGGCTGCCATTCCCCCACTATTCAAGCTTGCCAATGAAATCAATGCACTGGACCTTAATGCCCTGAGGCCCCTACGCAACCTAGGCGATACCGCTAATGAACTCGCGGCCTACTTACAAGCACAATCACGTAAAATTGACCTAATCATTAGCCACATTCTTGCCACTGAAGAGCCTGACGACAGCAGCTTATACTGTGACAGCTATGGTGGTGGAGGCTTAACGGTTACATTAGAAGACGAGTATGAAGTAGGTCAGTCGCTGCGAACGAAAGTATTTTTACGCAATGAAGCTAGTGCTATTTTTTGCTACTCCCAAGTATTGGCCAAGCAACAATCAAAGTATACCTTAGTGTTCACCGCTATCAGAGAAGCTGATCAAGAGTTATTGGTTCGCGCCAGTTTACATGCACAAACCAGACAACTAAAACAAAAACAGCAAAAGGAGTAAAAATCACACAATCAAACTCAGCAACCTCAATTAAACGCGTCAAAATTTACTGACACCTCTGAGGTTAATGATAAACTATAGGCTTATTATTCTATGGTGATGATTTAATGAGTTTTACTTTACTCCCTGAATGGGCAGAACAAGATGCCGTGATGCTCACTTGGCCGCATTCGCAAACTGACTGGAGAGATATTCTCAGCGATGTAGAGCCTGTCTATGTCGTACTTTGCCAACATATTACTCAAGTTCAAAAAGTGGTTATTGTGGCGCATGATGAATCGCTAAGAAAACACATTGAACGTTTATTAGCAGACGCCAATGTTGACTTAGCCCAATGCCAGTTTGTCGTTACGCCCTGTAATGACACTTGGGCACGTGATCATGGCCCGCTAACAACACAAAATAGCACCATGGAACTGTGTGTAAAAGACTTCACGTTTACAGGTTGGGGTGATAAGTTTGCCGCTGAACTCGATAACAAAATCAATAAACAGCTTGCCACACAAGTGTTAAACCCCGACTGCACCTTTGAACCTGTGGATATTGTACTTGAAGGCGGCGGTATTGAAATAAACGAGCATAAAGTATTACTGACAACATCTGAGTGCTTGTTGAATCCGAATCGTAACCCACATTTGAGTAAAACAGAGTTAGAGCTGGTATTGCAAAAAGAACTCGGTGCAGAGTCTTTCTTGTGGCTTGATCATGGCTACCTAGCAGGAGATGATACAGATAGCCATATCGATACCCTAGTGCGCTTTGCACCACACAACACTTTAGTGTACGTAAAATGCGACGATAAAAGTGATGAGCACTACGATGCGCTGAATAAAATGGAACATCAGTTACGCTCGTTTCGTACGCCATGCGGCAATCCCTACAAGCTGATTGACCTGCCGTGGCCTAGTGCTAAGTATGATAGTGACGGGGAGCGATTACCTGCCACTTATGCAAATTACCTTATTTTAAATAAAACGGTTTTAGTGCCAATTTATGGTGATGAAAAAGACCAAGAAGCATTGGATAAAATCTCCCTTGCCCACCCTGAAAGAACAGTAATAGGCGTAAACTGTTTACCAATCATTCATCAATTCGGTAGCTTGCATTGTATTACTATGCAGTTACCCAAAGGTTTTTTAAGGTAAGTATCATGGCTGAAAAAAACATAAAAGTCGGTGTTGTGCAGCATAGTAACTCGGCTGATCTAAAAAGCAACTTTGCTAAGACTTGTGATGGAATCAAAGCCGCGGCGGCGCAAGGCGCAAAACTAATTGTATTGCAAGAACTACATCGCAGCTTATACTTTTGCCAAACAGAAGACACCGATCTATTTGATTTGGCAGAAACTATCCCAGGTCCAAGCACTGAAGCTTTGGGTGCATTAGCCAAAGAGTTGAATGTAGTTATTGTTGCCTCGTTGTTTGAAAAGCGTGCAACAGGGCTTTACCACAATACTGCGGTTGTACTTGATTCTGACGGTACTATCGCTGGTAAATACCGTAAGATGCACATTCCCGATGACCCAGGCTTTTATGAAAAGTTTTACTTTACGCCTGGCGACATGGGCTTTACACCGATCCAAACTTCAGTTGGTAAACTTGGCGTCTTAGTCTGCTGGGATCAGTGGTTTCCTGAAGGTGCACGCTTGATGGCGATGGCTGGAGCTGAGTTTCTTATCTACCCAACAGCAATAGGCTGGGATCCAAGAGACGACAAAGCTGAGCAAACACGCCAACGCGATGCCTGGATCATTGCTCAACGCGCTCACGCCGTGTCTAATGGTGTTCCGGTGATCAGTGTTAACCGTGTTGGTCACGAAGCGGATCCTTCAGGACAAAGCGAAGGGATCCAATTCTGGGGTAACTCGTTCGTGGCAGGTCCACAAGGTGAGATGCTATTACATGCCTCGGAACAAGACGAAGCCGTCTGTGTGGTAGACATAGATTTGGCTCGTAGTGAATCGGTTCGTCGGATCTGGCCGTATTTAAGAGACAGACGAATCGATCACTACCAAGATCTTTGTAAAATCTATCGCGATTAATAAATAGGAGTAGTCAATGGCGAACGTGCAGTGGAATAATTTACCATGGGTAAAATCTAATAAGGACAAAATCATTTGGGGTAACCTAGTCGGTAGTAGCCTGTCACTCTGTTTAAGTGAAAGCATTCAAAAACACGATAACCTCGTGGTGCTCATTACTCCTGATACTCCTTCTGCACTTCGTCTTGAGCATGAGCTGGCGTACCTGTTAAACGACACGCCAGTGATGATGTTTCCAGACTGGGAAACTCTGCCCTATGACCACTTTTCACCGCATCAAGATATCATCTCGCAGCGCCTAGCAACACTAAACACGTTAAAGCATGAGAAGCAGTCAGTGCTGATCATTCCTGTGTCAACACTTATGCTGCGCACAGCGCCACCGAGCTTTATTCATGGTATGAGCTTGCAGGTTAAAAAGGGAGATACCGTTGATGCCCAAAGTCTCCGTGAGACGCTTACGCAAGCAGGTTACCGACACGTTCAACAAGTTATGGAGCATGGCGAGTTTGCAGTACGCGGCTCGATTATAGATTTGTACCCTATGGGTAGCCCTCTTCCTTTTCGATTAGACTTTTTTGATGACGAGCTTGACTCAATCAGGCATTTTGACATTGAAAGTCAGCGTTCAAATGACGAAATCGAAGCGATAGATCTGTTGCCAGCTCACGAATTTCCAACCAATGCCGAAGATATTGAGCGATTTAGGATCAGCTATCGTGAAGCTTTTGGTGCAAGCAGTGAAAAAGACAGTATTTATATGCAGGTTAGCAAAGGCAACTGGCCTGCTGGTATAGAATACTACTTGCCGCTGTTTTTTGATTCACTCGCTACTATATTTGATTATTTACCTAACGACGCCGTTATTATGCCATTTGGGGATATTGAGTCTGCGGCTCACACATTTTGGCAAGATGTATCAAAACGTTATGAAAACCGAAAAGTAGATCCGCTTCGTCCACTGTTGGCACCTGCCAAGCTATACCAACCGATAGAAACACTCTTTGAAGGCATAAATCGATTTCCGAGAATAAAGCTAAGTCAAGCAAAACTCGGGACAAAGGCTGGCCATCATAACATCAATGCAGAGTTGATAGATGATGTCCGTATTGAGCACAAGCAGAGTAATCCATATCAAAAAGTGCTTGATTACATCACTCAACAAAAGAAACAAAAATCCAGAGTGCTATTTAGCGTGGAGTCTGAAGGACGACGAGAGTCGTTATTAACTCTACTCAAGCCCACAGGCCTAAAACTAACTCCCTTCAAGCGGATCGGGGATTTTATCGCCTGTGATGCTGATGTTGGCATTATCGTCACCCCACTGGCGACCAGTGTCAGAGTGCAAGAGACTCGCTCCCTTTCTATTATCACCGAGCAAGAGCTGCTTGGTGTAAAAATTTCACAAAAACGCCGCCGAAAGCATAAATATGAACAAGGTCAAGATGCACTGATCCGAAACCTAGCTGAATTAAAAGCAGGCCAGCCGATTGTACATCTAGACCATGGTGTCGGTCGCTACTTGGGGCTAGAAACAATAGATGCCGCCGGTGTTGCTACTGAATTTGTAACAATCACCTATGCCAATGAAGCAAAATTGTACGTGCCAGTGTCATCGCTGCACATGCTCAGTCGCTACTCTGGTGGTGAAGAGGCCTCAGCACCACTGCACAAACTTGGCAATGACACGTGGGAAAAGGCAAAGCGTAAAGCTGCTGAAAAAGTGAGAGACGTGGCTGCTGAACTTCTAGATATTTACGCAAAACGTCAAAGTAAACCCGGTTATGCTTTTAAGGTTGATGCAAACGCCTACCGAGACTTTTCCGACAGCTTTCCATTCGAAGAAACCGACGACCAACGCAACGCCATCACCGCGGTATTGGCTGATATGCAGTCAAGTCTTGCAATGGACAGGCTCGTGTGTGGTGATGTTGGCTTTGGTAAAACGGAAGTTGCGATGCGCGCTGCATTTGTTGCGGTTAATGACAGCAAGCAAGTCGCGGTTTTAGTCCCTACCACTTTGCTTGCTCAGCAGCATTTTGAGAACTTCAAAGATAGGTTTGCAGATTTACCTGTTGAAGTGGGCGTATTATCCCGATTTAACTCAGCTAAAGAGCAAAAAGAGACCCTGCAAAAGCTCGAAGAAGGCAAAATTGACATTGTTATTGGCACGCATAAGCTTATTCAAGAAAATATAAAATTCGCTGATTTAGGCTTATTGATTGTCGATGAAGAGCACCGTTTTGGGGTCAGGCAAAAAGAAAAAATCAAACAACTCAGAGCCGATGTTGATATTCTAACGCTCACAGCAACCCCTATTCCACGTACATTGAATATGGCCATGAGTGGCATGCGAGATTTATCAATTATTGCTACGCCACCGGCAAAGCGGTTAGCGGTGAAAACCTTTGTCCGCGAACGAAATGACGAGTTGATCCGCGAGGCAATATTACGCGAAATCAAGCGCGGTGGCCAAGTGTACTTTTTACACAACAATGTAGAGACTATCGATAAAATAAGTGCTGACATTTCAGCCCTAGTTCCCGAAGCGAATGTAACAACGGCACACGGGCAAATGCGTGAAAAAGAACTAGAACACCTGATGGGAGAGTTTTATCATCAAAAGTACAATGTCCTTGTCTGTACCACCATCATTGAAACTGGCATAGATATTCCATCAGCTAATACTATCATTATGGATAGAGCTGATAGGCTTGGTTTAGCGCAGCTTCACCAGCTACGTGGGCGAGTTGGCCGAAGCCATCATCAAGCCTATGCCTACCTACTAACAAAAAATGCTCAAGCGTTGACCAAAGATGCAGTTAAACGTTTGCAAGCGATAGAGCAGTTAGAAGATCTTGGCGCTGGCTTTGCCCTTGCTACCCATGATTTGGAGATCCGTGGTGCAGGTGAGCTATTGGGTGATGATCAAAGTGGTCAGATCCAAACCGTTGGATTTACACTTTACATGGAAATGTTAGAACAAGCCGTTGAAGCCCTCAAAAACGGTAAAGAGCCAACTCTTGATAACTTACTTCAACAACAAAGTGAGGTTGACCTTAAGTTCCCAGCCCTACTTCCTAATGACTATATTCATGATGTTAATATTCGTTTAAGCATGTATAAGCGGATCGCCAGTGCTAAATCTCTACAAGAATTAGATGAGCTGCAAATAGAGCTAATAGACCGATTTGGCTTACTGCCGGATGCAGCGAAAAATTTATTTGCTGTACAATCTGTTAAGCTAAAAGCAACTCAACTTGGCATCAACAAAGTTGAAGCAAACCCTAAAGGTGGTTTCTTCGAGTTTAGTAGTCATACAAAAGTTAACCCAACATTCATCATTGGCTTGATACAAAGTAGCCCGTCAACCTATAGGATGGAAGGTGCAAATAAACTGAAGTTTATGATTGAAGAAAAGAATGGCCAAGAAAGGTTAAAGCTAATAAAAGCCATGATAGATGACTTTGAGAAAAAGGCGGTAGCATGAAAATAATAAAAAGCATAAGCCTATTGGCGGCGTTAGCTAGCAGCCAGTATGCTCATGCTGTACGCTGGTTTGAGGTTGAACTAATCGCGTTTGAGCAAGCATCAGCCAACGCACTGAAAGAGGACTTTAGTATTGAACTTACGCCTCTGCCACGCAAAAATATTAAACCGCTATTGCTAGAGGGGTTTAATAACACCGGTCATCAATTGTGCTTACAAGGCAGCGAGCAATTTATAGAACCGAACTTGATAAAGGCCCTTACACAGGCCAATTACTCTACTATCTGTAACCCTGATGTAGACTATGTTGCAAAGTTTGACGAGTTACCTCTTACACCCCGTGTTGAACCACAAGAGCATATGAATGCTATCTATTTGCTCGACAAAACTCAGCTAAATTTTACAAACAAGATTAATGAGCTGAAACGCAAAGGGTTAAACCCCATATTACATACAGGGTGGCGCTTTCCAGAACAAAGCAAACGACGCGCACCAAATATTGAAATCATCGCGGGTAAGCAACATAAGCCACCGTTGAGCTATACTGTCACACAAAGCGGCGATAGCTTTTCCGCCCTTACTCGCCCTTTCGATGTTGAAGCGCATAATCCTCAAGCGCATTTTCAACTAGAAGGGCAAATCAAGATCCATGTAAGGCATTACCTTTACGTGACAACGAACTTAGATTTACGATACGAAGAAGGTCAAGATACTCGTACCGCAAGAATGTCTCAATATACTCGCGTGTATAGTGGAGATATACATTACTTAGACCACCCAAAACTTGGTGTGATCTTCCAGATAAGAAAATATAAACATTAGATGGGCAGCATAATGAAAAAAATAGTACTTGCATCGATATTACTCGGCCTTACAGGCTGTTCTAAAGTAACCCTTGAAAACTACAATAAGCTAGAAGTTGGCATGGACAAAACTGAACTAGAGCRAATTCTCGGTTCAGCAGATAACTGTGAAGAAAAAACACTTCACACTAACTGTATTTGGGGAAGTGACGATAAACATATCAAAGTTACACTGCTTTCAGATAAAGTAACGCTGTATTCAAAAAAAGGGATTGAGTAAAGGTAACCCCTTTTCAGTGAAAAAATAAGGCCACATCAAAGTGGCCTTATTTTGTTAATGCTTCAACTTAGAAATTGTAAGTGAAGTTAACAAATGCTCTTCTGCCCCACGGGTCATAAATTGCTGAATTCACACCAGCACCACCAATATATTCAGGTAGAAGTTTATCAAAAATATTACGTACACCAAGCTCAACGGAAAGGTCGTCTGTTGCTAAGTAACGAGCTGATAAATCATGGTATACCATACTCGGTGCATACGGGTATGCAGTATCTTCCGGTGTATCGCCTTCTTTTTTACCATCTACCGTATAGGTTTCTTTCAAGTTAATATTGGCAGATCTGTCAATAAAGCGGCTGCTCCAAGTCACTGATAAATCATCGAGACTATATGTTGCTCTGAAGGTTGCTTGCCATGATGGATCGCCTACCTCTCCATCTTGACGGTCTGGCTTATCGGGGTTATTTTGGAACGCGTAGGTATCATACTCGAACACATGGTTTACAAAGAAGTTAATCTTTGTAGTACCAGGTAACGAGAAATCAGCAAGGTCTAGATTGTAGTTAAAATCAGCCTCTACCCCTGATAACGTTCGCCTTGCGGTATTTTGGTAACCAGACTCAACAAACGTCACAGAGTTGTTATTAGGATCTCGTGTAATTTGCGAGCAGTAGATTGGGTCAAGCGCAGGACCGTCAACACAGTTGTTCACAACTGTTTGAGGTGCAATTGATTGAATCGCATCTTCAATTTCAATATCATAATAATCGATACTAAATGAGAAATCCTCAAAGGCTGTTGTAACAAAACCAAGCGTGAACGAGGTAGACTCTTCTGATTTCAAGTTTGGATTTCCGCCAATGATTACCCGCTTACTAGCATTATCCTGACCCACATGGTCCGCAGGTATACCCAGTGCCGCACAGTTTGCCGCACGATTTGGGTTATTTCCTAGTCTTGATTTATCGCATGGATCCCAAACTTGTCTAAACCCTGGTGTACGAGGTGAGAATGCTTCGGTTACGTTTGGTGCTCGTACCGCTTCACTATAGGTACCACGAAGACTATACCCTTCAATAGGTGACCACATAAAGCCAACTTTCCACGCATCTACTTCTCCCGCATGCGAGTAGTCAGCTCGTCTAAATGCACCATCAATACTTAAGTCATGCGCTAAGAAAGCATCTGATAAAATTGGTAAGTTTACTTCCATAAACCACTCAGACACATCATATTCACCATATGTATCTGGTGTTGGTGATTGGCTTAAAGCACCTGATTGAGTTAACTCATCAGTAACTGAGCCTGATGACTCCCAGCGTTTTTCATAGCCAAGTGCCATACCCATCGCACCACCAGGCAACTCAAACCACTCAGCACTATCAAATGACAATGAACCGCCAAAGTATCTTTGTTTTATGGTGTCCTGCCGAGTTACATCAGCACTCACCCAAGCTTTCGCTTCTTCCGATGCAACATCATAACCAAATGGATTATATGGTACACAGTTATTTGTATCGACAGTTGCAGGGTTTACATAGTCTTCGCCCTGCATAGATGGGACGTTTGCACGACAATCTGCTTGACCAGTCTCTGGATTAATTACGGCATCCAGCGCAGCTACCCAGTTATTTTCAATGAAGTCATTGACAATAACACGATCATTTTCTGTACGGCCGTAAGAATAATAGATGTCATAATCAAATAAAGTATCGCTGATAGTAAAGTCGCCTTTAATACCAGATAATAGCCTAAAGGTCTCACGCTTATTGTGTGCTGCACGGTTACCTATTTCATCAAAAAACTTGTTTATGTATATGCTCTCAAGGTTCACACTGTCATCTTGTGCAGCTTTAGCCGTGAAGAAGTCGAGGGTTTCTTGTGATACAAAAGGATTTTCTAATAAGTTAACAGTATCACCTTCATTAAAGCGATATGCAGGCTGCCCTTGTTGAGTGATATCAGAGCGTACGTATTTTACATCTGAATAAAACTTAACGTTATCATTGATTTCGTAGTTGAAGAACGAGCCTACTGTGACCTTATCACGCTCTGGAAGGAAGTTTTCATATCTCGTTGTTGAAAAACATAGCTCACAACCATCAGGAAAACTACCAAATGCCGCTGAGTTGGACAAACCTCTCGTTGGCATCAATTGGCCATTACCCGCATTATCAAAAGTGTAATTCGTTCTGTTGTAATCTAAAACCGAAGTCTGACTGATCCACTCTGATAGAACATTTGGTGCCCAGACCTTATCAGGAATACCATCATCTTCTCCAGTATCTGCTGGATTATCAGCAATGCTACTTTCAGTATAATGGCGCATATCACGCTCCATTACTTCAGCAACAGAATCCTTAGTAATATATACTGTAGCGTTACCTCTACCGTCTGCTGTAGATGCGCCGCCCACCAAGCTAAATGTCTTGTTTTTATTACCAATACCGTGCAGTGAATCACTATAGCCAACTTTTAGTTCAAGCCCTTCAAAGTCATCTCTGGTAATAATGTTTACTACCCCAGATACCGCATCAGAACCATAAATCGCTGAAGCACCACCTGTGATTACCTCAACACGTTTAATCATTGATGTTGGGATTGTAGATAAGTCAACAACGGCTGAACCTTGCTGACCTGCAACGTGACGCTTACCATTTACAAGTACTAGTGTTCTATCTGTACCTAAACGACGTAAGTCGATTGTACTTGAACCCGCATTTTCACTGCTACCAGTGTTAGCTCTTAACGTACCTGTCGCACCAATTGCTGGTAGCTCTGAAAGCACTTGTGCTAAATCAGGTATACCCGCTTGTTCTATTTGCTCACCGGTTAAGGTAATAGTAGGTGAAGGCTGAGAAAGCTCATATCGTGCGATACGAGAACCAGTGATCTGAATTCTTTCAAGCTCCTTGGCTTCGTTATCATTCTGCTCGGCTAATGCCGTTCCAGACAACGTTGCCGCAGCAAGAAAAGACATTTGAATGGAGCTAAGAATTTTATTTTTAGCAAACATCGAATTTCCCTTTGTTGATATTAATTATTATTTTAAATAATGTTTTTGCGATGTTTAGACTTGGTAACAACCAAACTAACCCTTTCTTTTTACCTGTTTTAAAAACAAAATAAAAGCACACTTTCTCACATTTTGTGTCATATACGCTCACTTCCGTAAACTTATCAAAACAAAACCACCAAAATGGGAGCTATTTCTAATCACATGAAATAGATGGATATTTTTAAAAACACCACAGAGCCTGTAGTAAAAATGTAAAAATTAACAAACTGTCAAATATGTAGAGCTAGCTATAGAAGTGCTTATTTATGAATGATAATTTTGGCTGATTAAGACATAGCCAGACCTTAAACCTATTCGGTAAAATCTAAACAAGTTGAAATATGGATTAAACTCTATTTGATGAGATATAGAAATTGTTTTATTTTTAGGAACAATCTGCTTCACACTGTTCTCGATAAAAAGTTTTCAATGGATCACTAAAAATTTTCTACTGCAAATTTTTCACTCGAACTAAACTGCTAGTGAACGATTGATTAACGGGCTGAGATATATAATCGCGCTCGGGGTGACTCTCTCTGATATAATTCATGAGTATTGAACCTGCACAGACTGCCAGCCAACTTGGGACTATCTTAGAGTCCAAGAAGGCAGTTATAACTGACAGAAGCATCTATACTGCGGGCGCTTATGGAGGTTAATATCCGCTTGTTTTTATGGCTTACCTTTTATGACGTGAGAATTGCTTACCGGTATATGATGACAATTTATACTTTCTAGAACTACAAATGATCAACTGACAGCCAATAAAAAAGGGTCATAATGACCCTTTGCAACAAGTAGAAACTAGCAAAAACAACGATCAGCGCATTGCCATCATCATTTTAGCTGGCTCCTCTAAGAAGGACTTCCATAAATTATTGAATCGCGCAATTGTGCCACCATCAATAATACGGTGGTCGCCAGACCAACTTACCTGCATGATAGAGCGTGCAACTACATTCCCTTGGGCATCAAAACGTGGTAGCTGCTGAACCTTACCAAGTGCAACAATAGCAACTTCGGGTTTATTAATAATCGGTGTTGCGACCGTACCACCAATTGCGCCTATGTTAGAGATAGAGATAGTACCGCCTTTAAGTGAATCAGGAGATACTCGCCCTTCCCTCGCCGCCTCAGTTAACTCAGTAACTGATTGGGCGACATCTACAATAGACTTGTTTTGGCAGGATTTAATATTCGGCACCAATAAACCCAGCTTACTGTCTACTGCCATACCAATATTGTGATCATCGAAGTAAGTCACTTCAGTGCAATCATCATTTACTTTTGCATTTAAGATAGGGAACTCATTGATTGCAAGTGATAACGCCTTGATAAAAAATGGCATCATCGTCAGCTTGATACCTTGTTTGGCATATTGCTCTTTTAAGGTGCCACGCAGTGCAATTAAATCTGTCAGATCAATCTCATCACAATATGTAAAATGTGGGATAGTCGATACCGAAGCCACCATCTGCTTTGCCATTGCGGCTTTCATACCGCGCAAAGGTTCAACCCTTGTTCCACCTTCCGAGGTAGAAAGCGGCTTTGGTGTTTCAACTGATGCTGCTTTACTTGACTCAGACTTGACCGTATCGCGATTAACACCGTGTTCAAGGAAATGCTCGATGTCCTCTTTGTATACACGACCATTTTTACCAGAACCGGGCACTTCACACAGGTCAATGCCTACTTCACGTGCCTTTCGACGCACAGCTGGTGAAGCAATTGCTTTACCATTTTTTGGAAGACTTCGCGTAGCATTACCAGTCGCCGTTGCAGATTGCTCTTTGCTTTCTGTAGGCTTATGAATGTCAGCCACCGGATCATCTGATTTTCCAGCATGTGATGATGCCAACTTCATCTGAAATAATGGGCTATGTACCTGTGCAATTTCACCTTTTTGATAATATAGCTTTTCAACTATGCCATCGTATTTTGCGGGGATTTGCACTAGTGCCTTGTCAGTCATCACGTCGCAAACGGCTTGGTCTTCTTTGATTTCATCGCCCTCGGCGACAAGCCATTCAACAATCTCGCACTCAACGATTCCCTCACCAATATCTGGTAGAATAAAATCCTCTAATACTGAGTTTGTTGAAGTGCCTGATGAAGACTGAGGTGCCGACTGCTCCGCTGGTGATGTTTGCTCGCCAGCAACGTCCATTGCAAACAAAGGTTCGTGCACTTTCGCAATTTCGCCTTTTTCGTAATGTAGCTTAGTGATCACACCATCATGTACCGCAGGGATCTGCACTAGTGCCTTGTCAGTCATGACATCACAAATCGGTTGATCTTCTTTTACCTCGTCACCAACAGCCACTAACCATTCAACGATTTCGCACTCTACAATGCCTTCACCAATATCGGGTAAGATAAATTCTTTAGCCATAACTTATCCTTAAAACTCCATAGAACGTTTAATAGCAGCAAACACTTTAAGTGCATCTGGCACATATTCTTTTTCCAGTGCTAAAGGATATGGCGTATCTAATCCACAAACCCGCTCAATTGGCGACTCTAAATGTAAAAAACACTCTTTTTGAATGGTAGCCGCGATTTCTGCACCAAAACCATTAGTAATCGGCGCTTCGTGGCTCACAACTAAACGGCCGGTTTTGATTACTGATTTTGCTACCGTCTCAACATCCCAAGGAAGAATGCTTCTTAAGTCGATTATTTCACAGCTAATACCTGCCTCTGCTGCTTTTTGCGCTGCTTGTTCGATGATCTCCATTTGCGCACCCCAAGCAAGAAGCGTAATATCCGAGCCTTCCTCGATGACTTCCGCCTTGCCAAGCTCAATGCTGTAATCTTCTTCTGGTACTTCACCAACAGACGCTCGATACAAGCGCTTCGGCTCAAAGAAAATAACCGGGTTATCGTCTTTAATTGCAGCACGTAGTAAGCCTTTAGCTTGGTAAGGGTTACGAGGCACGACAATCTTAAGACCAGGTGTATGGGCAAAATAAGCTTCTGGTGATTGTGAGTGATATAAGCCACCTGCAATTCCGCCACCGTATGGCGTGCGAACCGTTAGGTTACCTACATTGAACTCATTACCTGAGCGGTAACGGAATTTTGCAGACTCGTTTACTATCTGATCAAACGCAGGAAAGATATAATCAGCAAACTGGATCTCAGCAAGTGCAGGAGCACCAAATGCCGCTAGGCCATTGGCAAAGCCCAAAATACCTTGTTCGGTCAACGGCGTATTAAAAACACGGTGCTTACCATACTTTTCTTGTAGACCAGAAGTTGCACGGAATACACCGCCAAAGTAGCCAACATCTTCACCAAAAATACAAGCCTGTGGGTGCTCTGCCATGGTGATATCTAACGCCGAATTAATGGCGTGTAACATGTTCATTTTAGCCATTATTTTATTCTCCCTGCGGTAACTGGATATGCGTCAGGATAGGTTTTAATATGTGCCTTCAATTCTTCATATTGTTTTTGTAATGATGGAATTGGGGTGTCATAGACATCAGAAACCAAATCTTCTAGCGCAGGTTTTTGTACTTTTTCTGCTACCTTTAACGCTGCTAGGATATCTTCGCGGATCTTTTCTTTTTCGAGATCATCCTGCGCTTCATCCAGCCAGTCTTGCTTTAGGAGCCATTGCTTAAATCGATTTACCGGACAGCTGTTTTTAAACTCAGCTTCTTCATCTTTTGTACGATAACCAGAAGGGTCATCAGAAGTAGAATGAGCACCCAAACGATATGCGATAGATTCGATCATCACAGGCTCACCATTTTCTACAGCAATTTTACGCGCGGCTTGTGTCGCAGCATATACTGCAAGAGCGTCAGCACCATCTACACGAATCGTTTTAATTCCATATCCAACACCTCGAGCAGCGATACCGTCGCCTTTAAATTGTTCATCCGCTGGTGTGGAGATAGCATAACCGTTGTTGCGAGCATAAAAAATGACGGGTGAGCCATGCACAGCCGCCATATTTAGACCTGCGTGAAAATCGCCTTCAGACGCGGCTCCTTCGCCAAAGTAGCAAATAGTAACGTTTTCTATTTCAGACGTTAACTCCCCGGTCTCTTTATCAATATGCTTCAGCTTTTGGCCATAAGCATAACCAGTAGCCTGCGGGATTTGGGTGCCTAAAGGCGATGAGATTGTCAAATAATGCAATGCCTTGGATCCGTAGTGCACAGGCATTTGACGACCTTTACCTAAATCTTTCTCATTGGAGAATAGCTGATTCATGAACTCCTCTAATGAAAAACCACGATAATGGATTGCGGCTTGTTCACGGTATTGAGCCATGATCATGTCATCTTCTTTTAGCGCTGCGGCACTTGCCGTAACGGCTGCTTCTTCGCCAAGACACTGCATATAGAAGCTAATACGCCCTTGACGCTGAGCACCTTGCATGCGCTCGTCAAGTAAACGAATAAAACGCATTGTGGAATATATTCTTAATGCCGTTTCTTTATCAATTTCTGGTGCTGTTGCACCGTCTAAAACATCGCCTTGGTCACTTAAAATCTTTAATGTAGGGATATTGAGTGCATGACCATCTATAAATTCCAGCGCATGGCTGATATTTAAGGATATATTATTGGGGTTAGTCATAACCTACCTTCTCTTGTTGTCATAACAAACTTACTGAGCTAAACCCCTGCCCCCTCACATACAACCTGAGTACAGCTGATGTAAGACGAAAAGAGCCATAACTCACCTCGCATTTATGATTGTGTTAATTGGTCTTAATGACTTTTGTAGTTAGCGTGAGTAACTGGTCTAACAACTTATCAAAGACTGAATAATATTTGCGATTTAAGTAAGTAAATTAAATTAAAGCTATTCAACTTTACGTTAACGTAAACGGTTATTCAACTAATCCTAGATGAATAACCGCTAAAATACATCAATGTTTTTGGAAAGATTTCGATACGATGGAAGGCTTATTTTTACATTGTTGATTTATATAAAGTTTTCATCCACTTCTAATGGTACTACCGTTAATAATGCACGTTGACCTAGTGCAACATTGGCATTAGGGAAGATAATAGCCTCACCGTCGACCTCTGCGAAGTATTGTTGATCTCCGTCAGTAGCCAATAGTTCGCCTTTCGCAAATCCAGTAAAATTCACCGCAGAATCAGAGAATGGGAAAGAAAATTCAGGCTGTGTCCGATTGATAGTACGGTGTACCATAAATAACTCGAACTCATCTGCATTAAATTCTTTATATTCTACATTTTTTTGGCTAATTAATGCTTTTAGCGTTTCTTTGGTTTTTGCAAAGCTCGCCATATTATTTTCACCAAATGGTTTTACCTGCCCAAGTTCGATGGTAAATGCGTCGGCCCCAAACTGGTAAGAAGAAAAGTAACTAAATGTCGTTGCCGCCGAGCGCATCATTAACACGGTGTTGACACCGCATGACAATAAAAATTGCAGCTGTGATTTCTTCCACGGCTTACCATGTAAGAAGGGGTATACTGCAAACTTTTCGTTTTTCGAACCCCGAATAGCAGTATGAAGGTCGTAATGACATCGGTAGCGCTCGCTTCCACCTTTTTCAAAGAAGGCTCGAACGTACCCCTCTAGTTTCTGCGCTCTAACCTTTTCGGGGTTATCTGTTTCTTGATTATGTGCGCCGTTAAATAGGCGGTTTAAATTCTCATCGACAAAGCGCTGGCCAATGTTTATGGATTTCGGGTTACCGAAAATAAACAGCACACGCTGCGCTAACGTCAGCTTACCAGTGATAATATGTTGGATAAGCTCGTCACATATCTCTATCGGTGCTGTTTCGTTTCCATGCACAGCGCTCGACAATACGATGTCTTTTGTCGTTTCATCCACTGGAGAAAATTGGATCACACCGGTATCTAACACTTCAACTAAGGTACCATTGTTTAATGTGAAACTGACAGGTTCAAGAGTAAATTCGTTATTTCTTGTGAGTGTAAGAAAGTCACCGTTTTGTTTTAATTCTGCTAAGTACGTCATAATTCCAAATTGATCTTGTTGAGTAACCCATATTGGGATACAAAAAAGCCATACAAAATGTATGGCTTTAGAAGTTTTATTACTAACTAATTACCGAATCCACAAGCGCTTTTGCCGCTTGCTCCAACTCAGCTAGGTGTGCATCACCTTTAAATGATTCAAGATAAATCTTGTAAATATCTTCTGTGCCCGACGGTCGCGCTGCAAACCAGCCGTTTTCGGTGACGACTTTTAGACCACCAATCGCGGCGCCGTTACCAGGTGCATTGGTTAATACCTGAGTAATTTTATCACCTGCTAACGTATCTGCTTTGATGTTATCTGCGCTCAATCCCTTTAACTTTGCTTTTTGCTCACTGCTCGCTGGTGCATCAATGCGTTTATACACCGGCGCGCCAAATGCTTGCTCAAATGCCAAGTAATGCTCAGATGGTGATTTTCCGGTTACGGCTAAAATTTCCGCCGCGAGTAACCCCATGATAAAGCCATCTTTGTCTGTACACCAAGTAGTACCATCTTTTCTCAGAAAAGCAGCGCCTGCACTCTCTTCACCACCAAACGCTAGTTCCCCTGTTGCAAGTCCACTTACAAACCACTTGAACCCAACAGGCACTTCGTAAACCTCACGATCATTCGCACCACACACTTTGTCAATCATGGCGCTAGATACCAAAGTTTTGCCAATTTTTATCGAGCTGTTCCAAGTTCTGTGCTTGATCAGATAATCAATTGCCACCGCTAAAAAGTGGTTTGGGTTCATCAGACCATCTGGCGTGACAATACCATGCCTGTCGAAGTCTGGATCGTTACCAATACCAATATCATAGTCATCTTTTAACGCTATCAAATTGGCCATCGCATAGGGTGATGAGCAGTCCATACGCACTTTGCCGTCTTTATCAAGAGGCATAAATGCGAAACTGGGGTCAACCACATTATTTACTACGCTAAGATTCAACCCGTAGTGTTYAGCAATCACTGGCCAAAAGTTAATGCCTGAGCCGCCAAGTGGGTCTACACCTATATTGACTCCTGCCTTGGCTATCGCCTCCATATCAATAATATTGCCTAAGTCCGCAACATAGGGGGTGATCAGATCTTCATATTTTATAAACCCTGAACGCTTGGCCTTTGCAAACGGAAATAACTCAACTTCAACCAGGTCTTCTTGTAATAATTGATTTGCTCTATCTTCAATCCACTTTGTGACATCGGTGTCCGCTGGACCACCATTCGGTGGATTGTACTTAAAGCCTCCATCTTCTGGCGGATTATGTGATGGCGTCACGACAATACCATCAGAAAGCTCATGAGGGTGTGTTAAGTTGTGCGATACAATTGCATGGCTGATAACAGGAGTCGGCGTATAATCATCATTTTCTTGCGTGATCACCTGCACTTCATTTGCCACTAACACTTCGATAGCCGAATTAAAAGCAGCTTCCGATAAAGCATGCGTGTCTTTACCTAAAAACAGTGGGCCAAAGATATTGTTATTTTTACGGTAGTCACAAATAGCTTGAGTCACGGCTAGAATGTGTGACTCATTAAATTTGAAATGAAGTGAACAACCTCGGTGGCCACTGGTGCCAAAAGCAACACAATGCTCGGGATGTGCTTCTAAATCCGGTTCATTCAAATAGTATGAAGAAACCAGCTTAGGAATATTAACTAATTGCTCTTGCGTTACCTTCTTACCAGCTTGCGGATGGATCGCCATAAGATTTCCTTACTTATAGGTAGTCTCTGATTTTTTCGGCAGCTTCATCTGTGTAACCTAACACCTTAGCTACTTCATGAAGCATCATTTTCTTTCTCGTTGTATTCGAGTTTGTCATTACCCAGTATTCACTATCAACAATATTTTTTGGATTCATACTGCTGCCACTTTCAAGCAAAGCTTCTTTACTGGTTGCAAAATAAATCCGATCTCGACCTTTAATTTCGAGCACGTTGTTAAACTCAGATTTGTGGGTGCGATGTAGCGCTGAAAGTATAAATAAAAAGCGTCCTACAACTCCCTTTTGCATCGCTAATTCTTCTTTGTTTAAAATATTAAAGACATTTGCAGCTGGCTTTGCAGGCTGGCTTTGCACTTTTGGTTGAGCCTCTTTTTCTGCTGTTTGAGCCGTTTGAGCCGTTTGAGCCTGCTCTTCTTCCTGCTGTAAGTCGGGTTTGGATTCTGTCCCAGAATTAAGTTTTAATAAACGACGTAAGATTTGCGAAGCACTTTCTCCAATACTTTGAGTATTACTTGCAATGTATTGATATAGCTCGTCATCTATTTCTATCTTTTTCATGCGTTTCCTGTCATCTATGCTAATTAGGAGCAACTCATTTCAATTGTCACGTAGTATATCCAAATTTAGCTTATTACTCTATGGCTTTGCATTTTTCCTCTTCAATGTCACAATTACCCGCAAATTTGGAGGAAGCATGCTGGTAAACTACCAACAAACTGGTGACGCAACAAACCCTGCCGTTATCATTATACATGGGCTGTTTGGGTCCCTTGAAAATTTAAACGTCGTCGCAAGAGCACTCGCATCGAATTTTAATGTGATCAATGTCGATTTGCGAAATCATGGCCGGTCATTTCACGATGTTGATATGTCCTATCCTGTGATGGCCAATGACATCAAAATACTGCTTGACGAGTTAAAGCTAGACAAAGTACATCTCGTTGGTCACTCTATGGGGGGAAAAGTCGCCATGCAGTTTGCACAGTTATTTGCTGAGCAAGTTGATAAATTGGTTGTTTTAGACATCGCCCCTGTAGCTTATCACTCTCGACATGATGCAATTATTGCCGCATTAAATGAAGTACAACAACGCCAAGTATCTAGCCGCAGCGAAGCAGATGGCATTATGTCTACCTATATAGGTACCCCTGGCGTACGTCAGTTCTTGCTCAAAAGCTTAGCTAAAAATGAAGCTGGACAGCTTGCCTGGCGCTTTAATTTAGATGTAATTACCGAAAAGTACGACACAATAACAGACAACATTAATGAATCTCATTCTTGTTTGTGCGATACTTTGTTTATCAAAGGGAATAATTCAGATTATATCCTTCCAGAACATAAAGATAACATCGCGCGTCTATTTCCAAACGCCCGAGCAAAAATAATACAAGGTGCAGGCCACTGGCTACATGCAGAAAAACCAGATGCGGTAAATCGTTCAATTATTGATTTTATTCAATAAAACAAGTCGATTTGCCGTTATAAACTTAATTTATGCATGTAGATTGTGATATAGTAGCCGCCGTTTAAATATTGAGTAGAGCTCAGATGGTCAGTCAATTTATAAATGAATTTGAAACGCTAGGGCTATGGTTTGCGCTAGCAGGTATCTTCTTTTTCATCGGTATGGCGATTCAAGACGTACTGAAAAAAGGCGATGTACCAAAGTTCGGACGTTATATTGTATGGCTCGTATTGTTTCTAGGCTGTTCAGGTTTTATCGCTAAAGGTCTGATCCAAGTATTTTGGCAAGGCGCAGGTGTGGGATAATGGCCAAAGCGGAGACAGATAGAACGACCATTGACTTATTTGAAAATGAAAAACGTCCCGGGCGTCCGAAGACAAACCCGCTTCCTCGAGAAGTGCAGTTAAAGGTTAACAAGCGCAATCAAATAAAAAGAGATCGTGCTCGTGGTCTAAAAAGAGTAGAATTTAAGGTTTCATCAGAGTTATATCAAGCGCTAAGTGATATGGCTGAGTCGCAAAACATTAGTCGAAGTGCACTCATAGAGACCATCTTACAAGAAAAGTTAGCGGTTAATAGATAGAAGGTAAGCAATTAATGGCAAGCGTAGGTATTTTTTTCGGCAGCGATACTGGTAACACTGAACACGTTGCTAAAATGATTCAAAAAGAGCTGGGCAAAAAACTGGTAGACGTAAAGGACATTGCAAAGAGCAGTAAAGAGGAAATTGCTGAATTTGATTTACTCCTTTTTGGGATCCCGACTTGGTACTACGGTGAAGCACAGTGTGACTGGGATGACTTTTTCCCAGAGTTAGAAGAAATTGATTTTGAAGGTAAGCTAGTCGCTATCTTCGGTTGTGGTGATCAGGAAGATTATGCCGAGTACTTCCTTGATGCAATGGGTATGATCAACGACATCGTTTCCGAGCGTGGCGCTATTGTGATTGGCCATTGGTCAACTGACGGCTACGATTTTGAAGCGTCTAAAGCTGTTGTAGAAGACGGTAAATTTGTTGGCCTTGGTATTGATGAAGATCGTCAGCCTGAGTTGACAGAGCAGCGTGTTAAACAATGGTGTGCGCAAGTATACGATGAAATGTGCCTAAGCGAGTTGGAAGATTAATCCATTTGCTTTGCACTTGTTGCCCTAGCAAGTTATTCTTAGGTTTAGCGTCGTGAATATTGACCTAAGACAAATTATAACCAACAGATTGAGACAGATTTAATGACTGATCACAACTTAGAGCTTAAAAAGGCTGGTTTAAAAGTAACACTGCCACGTATCAAGATTTTAGAAATCCTTCAATCTCCTGATAATCAACATATCAGTGCAGAGGATGTATATAAAATCCTTTTAGATAAAGGTGAAGAAATTGGACTCGCTACAGTATATCGAGTATTAAACCAATTTGATGATGCTGGGATTGTCACACGCCACCACTTTGAAGGCGGTAAATCTGTATTCGAACTTTCTGGTAGCACACACCATGACCATTTGGTATGTTTAAAATGCGGCAAAGTTGTTGAGTTTGAAGATGACGTCATCGAAACAAGACAAGAAGAAATTGCCAGCGATAATGGTATTAAACTTACCAACCACTCACTTTATTTGTATGGTGAATGTGAAGATAAAGAAGCTTGTAAGAAATACGCAGAAGAAAATGGTAATTAACCAAATCTTTTGCCTCTTTAAGCAATAGGCCAGCGTCAAGCTGGCTTTTTTGTATTCAAAATTGATTTTCTTGTGTAGAGGAAATTAATACCAATTCTCTTAATTGAGTGGTCTATATTGAGGCGAGAAAACCTTGTCGATAACTCCGCTAACGCGACCTGCTCTCGCTAAGGGACCTAAATCCTGTAGGCAAAGCGAATTTACGAACCAATAGCAGGCTATTGGAAGTGAATTCAACACAGTTAGCGCTAAAACTGGCTGCTAGAAAGGCATTAATTATCCGAAGTTCAGGTTAAATGCTTTTGGGTTTTTTGGAAAAAAACTATCAGGTTGGCGCTCGCATAAGTCAAACTCACGTGTGTTCTTGTAAGGCAGTTTCATAAAGCCCGCTACACCATAATCTTGAATGCTAACAGCGTACTGCATGATCCGAGTCAATAACGATTTAAACTGTGCTTCTTTATTGGCGTCAAGTAGTCGGTAGTAATAATGAATTTTCATCCTATCTTGTAAAGATTCAAAAATGATGCAACCAGTATGGTGAATTTGATTGAGTTCGAACACACATTGGATGATCTGTTTTGGCAGCTGAAGCTGCTCATCAGGGTCTTTACCGTCTTCAAAATAGGAGTGTGGCCGTGTAATTTCATTACTTGATGTGTCACTGACACTATATTCGAGCTCAGGAAGTTGTTCAAATTGAAAAGCACTAGTGCCGTCACGAGTCAATTGAATAGTTTGACGCGCGTCGAACAAGCAGCATTTAAACAAACCTTTTTGTTTTATCCCCTGTGCAATCATTACGGCGGCGTTCAACGCGTCTTTAAATGCCAGATTCAATGTTTCATCGTGTAAAATCAGGCTTGACTCGACAAATACTTGAGTATCTTTCCAGTGAAAACTCAAGCCACCTACTACAGGATATTTTGCCAAACGGCTGATAGACGCCAAAAACGCTTTCTCGGTGTCGCCGGTATCAAATAAAAACTCTTTATAGTATCTGTCGAGCTGCGCATCATTTACATCTCTTAGATTGTGCTTATCGTCAGCACGGCGCAAAAACTGCTTTCGGGAGCTATATACTACCGTTTCTGGCTTTACTTCAGTCTCATGTGTCCAAAATGGGATGCGAGATTTTTTTTCTGAAAGGATTAACTCTGGCAGATACATTTTCGCCATTGCAGGCATGTTACGCACAAAGTAATCCCCTGCACTGTCTCTCGTTGCTTTGTCTTTGCTAAGCATGCCATCCAGCACTTGGGCAAATACCTTGGGAAGCCCCAGAGCGCTGGCTGGGAGTACCTTTGCGCCAAACCGACATGATTGTGCACTTGCCAGCGCATAAATTGTTGATGCTACTCCTTGCTCATCAAAGCGTGGCGAAGACTGCGCCCCTGACATTTGCTCATCACCAATAAAATACACATCTCCCATCCTAGCATTGGTTGTGCTCACATCAGATGACATCAAGTCCATGATATTACTCGCGATAGGCTCACCGAAAATATCGACTTGCGCATAAACCGAGCTACCCCAATCAACTAAGGAGAAATTATCTGTCGCCTCATCCCAGACAATATTAGATGGTTTTATATCTCCGTGTACAATAGGCTGAGGAGACATGCCATTGCGGCGCTCACGTAGGTCAACCAATACGTTTCTCAGTTTCAAAGCAAGACTTACTAATTCATGCGCTTGAAAGCGACCTTTCCTGAGCGAGATTTTCTCTAAATCTTCTCCTGGCGCACGCTCCATCATTAAAATACCTTGCTTTTTTGCTCGCTCAAACGCATAAAACTTAGGGATCATTGGATTGTCAAGTTGCGACAACATGTAACCTTCGTCTTCAAGCCTGTCGCGAACACTTTGGGCAAGTGTGATCCGAGAAAATTTAAACACCCACTCCTTGCCAATATCACTTGTACCTGCGAATACAAAACCAAATGCACCAGATCCAATCACCTCAACGTTTTTATAGCCAAGTAGACTCAGTTGCTTTTTACAAATATTAAGCCACTGACGGTGTTTTTTTGCGTCAATATGAGACAGTAGATAAATAGACTGTTGCTCATTGATATAGAAGTGCTGGATGGATTTTTCAGACATAATATCGGATAACGAAAAGGCTATAAAAAAGGCCGACATAAGTCGACCTCATCAAGAGTTAACCTTGCTGTTCTATCTTAGCCCACGAATCACGCAGACCAACAGTTTGGTTAAACATCAGCGCTTCTGACTTATTGTCACGGCAGAAGTAACCTAAGCGCTCAAACTGATAACCTTGCTCTGGTTTTGCGTTGGCAAGTGCAGGCTCAAGTTTAGCATTAGCAATAGTTACCAAAGAGTCTGGGTTTAACACTTCCGTGAAATCATCAGCTGCAGCAGGGTTTGGTACCGTAAACAAACGGTCATACTGACGCACTGGCGCTTCGATACAATGCGAAGCAGATACCCAGTGAATTACGCCTTTCACCTTACGACCATCTTCCGGGTTTTTACCTAAAGTATCAGGGTCATAGCTACAGTAAATTGTCGTAATATTACCGTTTTCGTCTTCTTCTATGCGTTCAGCTTTAATCACATAAGCGTTACGAAGACGTACTTCTTTACCTAGCACCAAACGTTTGAACTTTTTATTCGCTTCTACGCGGAAATCTTCTTGTTCAATATAGATTTCGCGCGTAAACGGCAACTCACGCTCGCCCATCTCTAATGTAGGATGATTAGGCGCTCGAAGCATTTCAACTTTATCTGCGTCAAAATTTTCAATCACTAACTTAACAGGGTAAAGTACCGCCATAGCACGTGGTGCATTTTCGTTTAGGTCGTCACGAATACACGCTTCAAGCATACCCATTTCAACCATGTTGTCCATTTTGGTTACACCAATACGCTTACAAAATTCACGAATAGCGGCAGGTGTATAACCACGACGACGAAGCCCTGCAATCGTCGGCATACGTGGGTCATCCCACCCTTCAACATGACTATTTACAACTAGATCATTAAGCTTACGCTTTGACATTACTGTATATTCGAGGTTTAAGCGAGAAAACTCAATTTGCTGCGGGTGACACTCGATGCTGATGTTATCCAATACCCAGTCGTACAAACGGCGGTTATCTTGGAATTCTAGTGTACATAGTGAATGCGTGATCCCTTCAAGCGCATCGGAAATACAGTGCGTAAAGTCATACATTGGATAAATGCACCACTTATCACCAGTTTGATGGTGGTGGGCAAAACGTACTCGGTAAATAATCGGGTCGCGAAGCACCATGAATGAGCTTGCCATGTCAATTTTAGCGCGCAGTACACATTCACCCTCTTTAAACTCGCCATTTCTCATTTTTTCAAATAAGGCTAAGTTTTCTTCCGGTGACGTATCACGATAAGGGCTATTTTTGCCCGGCTCAGTTAACGTTCCACGATATTCACGCGCTTGCTCGGGAGATAAAAAACAAACATACGCTTTACCGTTTTCAATTAGCTCTACGGCGTAGCTATACAACTTGTCGAAATAGTTTGATGAATAACAAATCTCACCATCCCACTCAAAGCCAAGCCACTGAACATCCTCTTGAATAGATTTAACGTAGTTGATGTCTTCTTTTTCTGGATTGGTATCATCAAAACGTAGGTTACACTTACCTTGATAATCTTGGGCAATACCAAAATTTAAGCAAATTGATTTTGCATGACCAATATGCAAAAAGCCATTTGGCTCAGGTGGAAAACGTGTGTGCGTAGACGCATGTTTGCCACTGGCAAGATCCGCATCAATAATGTTGCGAATAAAGTTTGATGGGCGATTTTCAGTTTCCGCCATAGGAAATCTTTCCTCTGAATTATGCTCTAAGTTAACCTCGGCATTATTACAAAAACTTAGCCGAACTTACAGCAATTATCTGCGCTGTATCAGGATTTATTCATTAGGTTAAGTATTAATCAGCTTTTTGTGACAAATTTTGTTCTAGCGCAATATTTCCTTCACAACTTCATCCTATAGTTGCGCCATTAAAGTACTCAACCACCGAGTATTGCTTAAATTACGTTACCTAGGAAAGGACAAAGTAATGGCTTCAATGAATTTAAATCGTGTTTACATCTCAACTAAAGCTAGAAACAACCAATATATTCTTGCCGAGTTTAAGCCGGACGATAAATTTTATGCGTGTTTTGACTCTGTTGCAGCATGTTACGAGCGCTTATCTCGCCAATTATTTGCACTGTGTGATGAATATGAATTACATAATGTTCATGTTATCGCCAATGATAAGTTACCAGTCGTTCGATATCATGATGAAGCCTACACCATGCAAACCGACAAACAAATTTTGTTTTTTTATAACCCTAAATTTCATGAAGCGCACCAAACCTATCTCGGTGATGGTTATCAAGCACGCAAAATTCGCTTGCTATTTTTAGCCACAGGTAATGAATTACGTGCCAATGCAGCACACTTTCATAACAAAGTAAAAAAAGTACTGGATGCGCTAAAAGACGGCTTCTCTTCTGTAGAGCCACAGTTTAGAGTGCGAGACCATCAACACTTGACCTACGACGTATTTGCAAAAGCAAAGGGTGACAAGGAGTCTTATGGCTATAAGCTAAGAGCCTTGTATCCACGTTATCAAGCTCGGCACTGTGCCTTGCCTGATGTACACAGTGAAATGACTTATGTAACATTTAATATTCCTGTGTCTCGTGCAATCAAAACTGAATTTCAAAGCCAAATGCGCTCAGGTGATTACGGACAATTCTACCGCACACTTGAAGATGCGTTTTTATCTTCCTGCGCGGACAAACAGCTCAATATGGTAGCCATGGTAGCAGATGGGCGTTTACCGATTGTTAGAAGTGCAAAAATCGATAAGTCCGATACTAATCGAGAACTGCAAAAGTTAAGTTTTAATACCAGCTCAGATGATCACCAAATTTATTCACTATTTGATGAAACACACCTGGTAGATACTCTGCGTTTTGTTATTGTCGCCAATGACAAGGATAAAAAAGACATGGGCTATGGCCGTTTTATGAATCACGTAGAGACTGCAATAAAACGCTTCGTCGCTCAGCTACCCATCAATATCGAGAAACAAGATGTCAATGTGCGTTTCTTTCAACATATAAGTTACGACTACTAAGTGCAACGTTCGGGCGCTCACCTTCTTGGTGCTGCGCTCCTAGCTAAGGCAGTGAAATATGTTCGAGCTTATCTTCAGGGATCGTAGCAAATCTCCCTCCTCGCCAATCTTGTTTGGCTTGCTCGATACGCGCTTTGCTAAATGATACAAAATTCCAATCTATATACGGCGTTTTCGAAAAAGCTTGTCCTCCGAGTAATATCACACGACTGTTTTTACTAAAGTGTAATTTTATATCGTCCTCTTCAAGTAATATAAACGATTGTGATCCATAAGATGTATTTGACACCTCTACTTCACCATAGATCACATATATGCCGATTTCTTGTGATTGATTTGGTCTTTCAAGATAGCTGCCAGCCTTTGCCATCACATCTACGTAAAACATTGGAGAAAACGTTGGTACAGGCGCATGCAATCCATAAGCACTCCCTATAATGACTCTTGTCATCACTCCATCGAGTTGTCTTGTTGGTAGCTGCATTCGATTGACATGTGAAAAACTCGGCTCAATTTCAGCATAATCTTCAGGAAGCGCGACCCAACATTGTAAACCATGGATAGCATGGGGTTGCGCTTTGGTTTCAAACGACTCTCTCTCCGAGTGCACAATGCCACGCCCTGCCACCATCCAATTTACATCCCCAGGATGGATCTCAAGTTGATTCCCAAGAGAGTCACGATGGAGCAAGTTACCTTCAAACAAATAAGTGAGGGTTGCAAGCCCAATATGCGGATGCGGCCTGACATCGATACCATCACCAATACTGAATTTGCCGGGTCCCATTTGATCAAAAAAGATAAAAGGACCCACCATGCGTTTGGCGCGCTGCGGAAGTACGCGGTTTACTGCAAGACCACCGATATCATGTGCTTTGCCATTTAGTTGAATTGCCATTACTTTGCTCCATCATGTTTTGTTTTATTATGGAGCTCAGTAACCAGAAGTAAAATGCGCAATTAAAGATACAAGCATTCTAGAAAATAGAATCACACCGCTTTATGCCAAGTGAGGCCTGAATATGGTTGCTGCTGCAAACTTTTTAACCGACTTTGCAAACTACCACTATGGATCTCAAGTTTGTGATGATCTGGGTCTAAAAAATACAAAGAATCTCCCTCACTGCTGTTTTCTTTCCACACCCCAACCCCTTTTTCTAATATCGTTTTAGAAAAAGCCGTAAAGTCTTCAGCGGTAATGTTAAACGCTATATGGCTATAATCTGAGCTCGGAGCGGGCTCTCCCAAAGATAAACAAAGCCATACATCACCGAGACTTAAATACGCGCCTTTATCCCAAGATACCCATAGTTCAAACCCTAACAAGCCAGAATAAAAATCTACTGATGTCTTGAGGTTAGATACAGCTATTGTTATGTGATTTAAGCCTGTTAGCATGTTCATCTCCCTACAAATGAAAAAAGCCGCGACCAAAGGTACAACGGCTTTAACAACCAGAATTATTTTTCTTGATGTAGGCTAGCTACAAAAAGAAGCGTTACAGCGCCTGCTCAAGCTCAGGTAACGCATCAAAAAGATCCGCAACCAGACCGTAGTCAGCCACTTGAAAAATCGGGGCTTCTGGATCTTTGTTGATAGCAACAATGACCTTAGAATCTTTCATACCAGCAAGATGCTGAATTGCGCCACTGATCCCAACTGCAATATATAAGTTAGGCGCCACAATCTTACCGGTTTGGCCAACTTGCATATCATTAGGCACAAAGCCCGCATCAACAGCAGCACGCGATGCACCAATCGCAGCCCCTAGTTTGTCAGCAACACCATTTAGCAAAGCAAAGTTTTCACCGTTTTGCATACCACGGCCGCCTGAAATAACAACCGGTGCCGCAGTTAATTCAGGGCGCTCAGATTCAGTTTGTTCAATGCTCACAAACTCACTCACTTGAGAGGCAATACTTTGCGAGCGCGCTTCAATATCACATGCAGCTTGCGTATCAGCGGCATCAAATGCTGATGCGCGTACAGTAATGACTTTTTGCGGGTCTAGTGATTTCACGGTCGCAATTGCATTACCCGCATAAATTGGACGCTTAAAAGTATCAGCATCAATTACATCGATAATTTCAGAGATCTGCGATTTGTCTAATAACGCCGCAACACGTGGCGCGATATTTTTACCTGTGGTAGAAGCTGAAAACAAAATGTGCGAAAAGTCACTTGCTAACTCAACAACCAACTCAGATGTATTTTCTGCCAATTGGTGTGCGAATGACGCATCGTCAACTGCTACTACTTTCTGTACACCTGCAATCTGAGCTGAGTGATCCGCAGCCTCGGCAATGTTGTGACCTGCAACTAATACGGTAACGTCGCTTGCGATTTTTGTTGCAGCAGCAACCACCTTAGCGGTTTCCGGTTTTAGTACACCACTTTCGTGCTCAGCAATAACTAATACGCTCATGAGATCACCTTTGCTTCTGTTTTTAACTTGTTTACTAGCTCTTCAACACTCTCAACCATCACGCCACCAGAGCGCTTGGCTGGCTCTTCAACTTTTACCAGCTCAATACGAGGAGCTAAATCAACGCCTAATGAATCCGCAGTGATTACATCTAGTGGTTTACGTTTAGCTTTCATAATATTTGGCAGTGAAGCATAACGCGGTTCATTCAAACGCAAGTCTGTTGTCACCACAGCTGGAAGTGATAGCGACACTGTTTGCAACCCGCCATCAACTTCACGCGTCACTTGCACTTTATTGCCGTCAACTACAACTTTAGAGGCAAAAGTGCCCTGAGCACGCTTAGTTAACGCCGCAAGCATTTGTCCCGTTTGATTGTTGTCTGAATCAATAGACTGTTTGCCTAGAATAACCAGTTCTGGGCTCTCTTGTTCGACGATTTTGGCTAGCAGTTTTGCGACGTGCAAAGATTCAAGTTTTGCATCTGACTCAATATGAATTGCTTTATCCGCACCGAGTGCAAGTGCAGTTCTTAGCTGTTCTTGGCAAGCTTTGTCACCGATAGATACCGCTATAACTTCAGTTGCGGTTCCTGCTTCTTTTAGGCGCACTGCTTCTTCAACTGCAATTTCACAAAACGGGTTGATTGCCATTTTTACGTTGCTCAAATCAACATCACTGTTGTCAGGTTTGACTCTTGCCTTTACGTTGTAATCAATCACGCGTTTGATTGGCACAAGTACTTTCATGGTTACTCCATCATCTGGTTATTCTCTAAGCTGACGTCTACGTCAACAAATTATTTTGCTGGATTCAGACTACTTCCTGTTGACGTAAACGTCAACCTCAAATAACCTTAGTTTAACGAAATTCAAACTAAAGCCTCTCTTTAGTTAATCTACCGTCAAATAGTGTGAGGTTAATTATGGTCGAACGAGAAACCATGGAGTTTGATGTTGTGATAGTAGGTGCAGGCCCCGCGGGCTTATCCTGCGCTATCCGACTCGCTCAACAGGCCCAGGAAAAACAAAAAGAATTAATGATTTGTGTAGTCGAGAAAGGTTCTGAAGTCGGCGCGCACATTTTGTCCGGTGCCGTATTTGAGACTAAAGCACTAGACGAACTGATCCCTGATTGGGCTGAAAAAGGTGCACCAATAACCACTAAAGTCACCGGTGATGATATTTATTTATTCAAAGATGAGCACAGCGCCACCAAATTGCCACATTTACTTGTGCCTAAAACATTTAAGAATGAAGGTAATTATATTGTTTCAATGGGGAATGTATGCCGTTGGCTCGCTGAACAAGCCGAACAGCTTGGAATTGAAATATTCCCAGGCTTTAGTGCCCATTCATTGATCATTGAGGACAAGCAAGTAAAAGGTATAGTTACCGGAGATATGGGCCTTGATAGGGAGGGTAAGCCAAAAGATAGTTACATGCCAGGTATGGAACTCAGAGCAAAGTACACGATTTTTGCAGAGGGTTGCCGAGGCCACTTAGGTAAATCACTCATCTCAGAATTTGAGCTTGATAAAGAGGCTTCTCCTCAACACTTTGGCATCGGTTTCAAGGAAATTTGGCAAGTTGACCCAAGCAAACATAAAGAAGGCCTTGTGGTTCATGGCACAGGTTGGCCACTTGACAACAGCACCCATGGCGGCTCCTTTATGTATCATGGAGAAAATAACCAAGTCGTAGTCGGACTCATTATTGACCTTAATTACTCAAATCCCCACTTGAGTCCATTTGATGAATTCCAGCGTATGAAACATCACGACACTTTTGCCCAAGTTCTTGAGGGTGCTGAGCGCGTTGCATATGGTGCTCGTGCCATCGCAAAAGGTGGCTTCCACAGCTTGCCTAAAATGCACTTCCCAGGCGGATTACTTATCGGTTGTGATGCAGGCACTCTCAATTTTGCTAAAATAAAGGGTAACCACACCGCAATGAAATCTGGCATGCTGGCTGCTGATGCTATCATTGACGCCCTAGAGCAAGAGCATGCCCCATCAGATCTCGCAAGCTTTGCTGATCTGTTCAAAGCGAGTTGGCTTTACGATGAACTTTATCAGTCTCGTAATTTTGGTCCAGCAATGCATAAGTTAGGCCGTATTATGGGCGGAGCCTATAATATGATCGACCAAAATATTTTTTCAGGCTCACTACCATTTACTATTAAAGATGAACATGCTGATCATGAGCAGCTTAAGCTGGCATCGAAATCCAAAAAGATAAGTTATCCAAAACCAGATGGTAAATTAAGCTTTGACAAACTTTCCTCTGTATTTTTATCGAATACCAATCATGAGGAAGTACAACCATGTCACCTTCAATTAAAAGATTCTGATATTCCAATCAAAGTTAATTTAGCGAAGTTTGACGAGCCAGCACAACGATACTGCCCAGCGGGCGTTTATGAAGTCAATGAAAATGAGCAAGGCGAAAAACAGTTTGTCATTAATTCGCAAAACTGTATTCATTGTAAAACCTGCGATATCAAAGATCCGAGCCAAAATATTACTTGGGTGACGCCAGAAGGCGCTGGAGGTCCAAACTATCCCAACATGTAATACTAATACCAATTTGATTTAATACTTGCTCAATTTGAAGGAGTAAATCTGACGCTAACAGTGTTAAAAATTTCTCATTTAGAACAACTAAATAGCAAAATTTTTGCCTAGTTATCGACAAGATTTTCTCGCCTCAAAATAGAGCACTTAATTAAGCAAATTGGTATAATTTATCCTAAATTGCGGGGGCGAAATGCCCCTTTCTTTCCTATACTTAGCTTAAAGTCATCGGAACTAGAGCTAAACCTATGTCGCAACAGTCCGTCACCTTCAGATTTTTAGCAGAGCCTACTGATGTCAACTTTGGCGGCAAAGTACACGGTGGGATGGTCATGAAATGGATAGATCAAGCTGGATACGCTTGCGCCGCTGGTTGGAGCGGCAGCTATTGTGTCACCGTTTCAGTGGCAGGTATGCGTTTTCATCGTCCGATTTTAGTTGGTCAAATCGTTGAAGTGTCCGCGCGCATTGCGCATACTGGCAATACGAGCATGCAGATCTTTATACAAGTCCGCTGTGGAGACCCAAAAACTCAAAGGTTGGTCGAAACTAATCACTGCATCATCAGCTTTATTGCCATGGATCAAGCAGGATACCCCATTCAGATCCCGCAATTTAAGGCGAAAACAGAAGAAGATAAAAAGTTAGAAGCGTATGCGGTAAAAATGAAAGAAATCGCTATCCAAACAGAGTCTTTACTAGAGCAAACATTGAGCGACAAATAATTCTGCTCAAAAGATGAATAATGAAGCATCAAATACTTGCTGAGTCTAGTGCCGGCAGGCATCAACAAAAAGGCTAACTATATGCGACATACCTCAGCAACACGCTGCTTATGTAAGCAAAAGCTTAATTTTGATATCACCATGGCCTTTCAGCCGATCGTTGATATTAACTCCAAGTCGATATTCTCTTATGAAGCACTAGTGAGAGGAAAAAACGGAGAGAGCGCATTCGAGATATTAAGCAATGTCAATGAAGATAACCTATATGCGTTTGATCAGCGTTGCAGAGTAACTGCGATTGAGACGTTTTCAGCGCTGAGCCAAACGGATAATCTCAACATTAATTTTATGCCGCAAGCTATTTATGAACCTCAAGCTTGCCTCGAGACTACCATAAAAAGTGCCAAACGATGCCAGTTTCCAACGAAACAGATTATTTTTGAAGTAACCGAGCAAGAGCAAGTGATTAGCCGCTCTTTTCTCACAACAATTTTCAAAACATATAGAGAGAATGGATTCAAGACTGCTATTGATGATTTTGGTGAAGGGTATGCAGGCCTTAGCTTGCTTAGTGGGTTTCAACCTGATCTTATTAAACTTGATATGTCGCTGATCACTGATATTCAAAACAATCATGCTAAGCAAGCTATTCTCAAAGGCATGATCGTCACCTGTGATATGCTCAATGTGAAACTACTCGCAGAGGGAGTTGAGACTCGGGCTGAATACGAGTATCTCAAGCAGGCTGGACTAACCTTGTTCCAAGGTTACTACTTTGCCAAACCAGTTATAGAGTCGCTTCCCACAGTTGACTGGCATAAAGTGTGACAAACCCGAGCGAGGACAACACAGAGAGTAATCACTAGAATATTTTAGCTCATATTATTTAACTAGGTATCAGTAAGTTGCTTATTTTTTGACATCATTCACGCTTAAGTTTTGTTCTTGATGCTTACTAATTAGTCATAGCTGTGGTAGGATCCGCGCCGAATTTTTTGGCTTAGGTTGGTTTGTGGTGAGAAATGTACAATTTTTAGTAGTAGACGACTGTTTAACAGTGCGCAATCTTGTACGTAACATCATCCACACTCGCTTGGGCTCAGACAAAGTCATCCTAGCGACTAATGGTGTGCATGCGATTCAAATTCTAGAGTCTCACCCGATTGATATTATTATTTCAGATTGGAATATGCCTGAAATGAATGGCGAGGAACTACTATATCATGTCCGGAACAATCACCAGCTAAAAGATATTCCATTCATCATGATGACCTCCAACGGCGGCCGCGATTTTGTCATTACAGCAATACAAAACGGAGTAAGCCATTTTGTCGTTAAACCATTCAAAGCTGAAAAACTAGAAGCAGCAGTTAACAAATCATGGAATAGTGCAAGCAAACGCCAATCTACTCGACACTCAGCGCTACCTCCACATAAGGCGCTAATATACTCGGGACGCACTCTTATCAATGGACAAATTACAAACATTAGCCGAACAGGTATGCAGCTACAAGCTCCTTATTCTGAGGCATTAAAATTATTCCAAACGACCAAGTTTGACGTTACATTCGAGCACGATACCGGCTTAACATTACTGAATTTAGCCGCTCTACACGGCACTATCGTGCGCATTGAAGTAAACGATGAGCGGGTAAAGGACTGTCTCTTTGGTGTTAGATTTGATCTAGAGGCATTTTCAGAGACAACTCAAGTTAGCGTTGACGCGTTGTTGGACTTCTTAGATAAGCAAGCACCTGACGAAGTCAATAACGATCATTAAACCCACTAGTAGCTTCCGCCTTTGGTATTAAAGTAGATTTCGCGCTAGTGTAAATATCACCTTTTCACTTGCAGCAATAGCCTCTTGCTTACTTAAATTCCCTTCTTTTAGTAGTTGTACGCTCACTTTTTCTGCTTCTTGACTGAGTAAAGTATCTAATTCTTTGGGGCTAACTACACCATCGGATAAGTTTGACACGATAGCTTGTAGTGATGCGCGACGATTTGAAATTGCGCTTATAAGTATAGGTCTGAGTGGCGACGAATGGCATAGGGCTTGTTGGCAGCTTTGATGAACTTTTTTATAAAATTCCATGACAACTATATACCATTTCTTATTTTTTGCGCTCGAAGCTTTTCCTTTAGCCCTTGAATAGGCTTAATCTCAGCGACGAGTTTTTTATATTCGTGCGCACGGGTACCAAGAATTTTATCGCACTGATGCTGTGAATTGTCATTAAGTTGGTAAAATAACTGTTGCTTATCCATAGAGAGAGAACCAATCTTATTTTGTTTACAACTTTATACTAAAAATCAAAATAAAATAATTACACCACATTACAGCGATGGCACCCTTTTGAGATTTTGTGAAAAACACAATTGATAGTAAACTCACGCTACTTAGATTTAGATAGAGAAAACGGTGGAACCTGTCAAAATTCAGCCCATTGGCTATATTCAATCACCTTACAAACAAAAATTCGCTATTCCAAGACAACCAAGGCTTGTCCCTGAAGCAAAAGCCAAGTTGCGCTTTGTCGGCGAATTTAATCGCGAAGAATTTGTTCGTGGGATTGACGAGTTTACGCATATTTGGCTGCTATTTCGTTTCCATGAAACGGCTGATAAAGGTTATTCTGCTCTCGTTCGTCCACCAAGATTAGGTGGTAATGAACGCAAAGGTGTATTTGCGACTAGGGCAACTTTTAGACCTAATGGCATTGGCATGAGTGCAGTAAAACTCGAGGGTATTGAATACAAAAATGGTCAACTAGATTTATTATTAGCTGGAATTGACCTATTAGATGGTACACCCATTATTGACATCAAGCCATACCTTCCATACTCAGATGCCTTGGTGGATGCTACCGCAGGCTTTGCAGACACCAGACCTGAAACACAAATGTCAGTCAGTTTTTCAGATGATGCTGCAACCTTTATCGAAAAGCAAAAACAATACCCAGAACTAAAACAGTTTATTACGAACGTACTTAAACAAGATCCTCGCCCTGCATACAAGAAAAAACGTGCATCACAACAGAGCTATGGTATGAGTTTATATGATTATAATATCCGCTGGAGCGTAGATGGTGAGCACAATCATGTCACTGAGATTTCGTCAGCTAAATAGTGAACGCCGCAGCTTACCAATAAACTACTAAATTATGAAAATGTTTAGGTATTAAAGCTTTTTAAGCGGCAATAGCACTGCTAGAATAGCCGCTAATAAGAGAACAATAAGTAACTTATACTGGAATAAGAATGCGTACAAGTGAATATATATTGGCGACTCAAAAAGAGACGCCGTCTGATGCCGAAGTGGTAAGCCATCAGTTAATGCTTAGAGCGGGTATGATCCGTAAACTTGCATCTGGACTTTATACTTGGCTGCCATCAGGCTTAAAAGTTTTCCGCAAAGTCGAAAGAATTGTCCGCGAAGAAATGGACAAAGCGGGAGCGATTGAGCTTCTCATGCCAGTGATCCAGCCAGCAGAGTTATGGGAAGAGTCTGGTCGTTGGGAGCAGTTTGGTCCTGAACTTTTACGTATTAATGACCGTCACGGCCGCCCTTTTGCGCTGGGCCCAACACATGAAGAAGTGATCACGGATCTTGTACGTCGCGAAATTAATAGCTATAAACAACTTCCAATCACACTTTACCAAGTGAGCACAAAAGTGCGTGACGAGGTTCGTCCACGCTTTGGCGTAATGCGTGCACGTGAATTCACCATGAAAGATGCTTACTCATTCCATATGAGTGATGAATGTCTTGAAAAAACCTATCATAAGATGTTCCAAGCTTACTGTAACATTTTTGATCGTTTAGGCGTTGACTACCGCCCAGTTATCGCAGACAGCGGTTCAATTGGTGGTAACTTATCGCACGAGTTCCATGTACTTGCAGAGTCTGGTGAAGATGCTATCGCATTTAGTGACGAAAGTGATTACGCGGCAAACATTGAGAAGGCTGAAGCGCTAGCGCCAACTGAAGCTCGTCCAGCCCCAAATAAAGAGCTCAATACATTTGACACGCCGGAAGCTTTCACCATCGCAGAGCTAAAAGCAAAGCATGGCGTGAAACCGCACCGTGGCGTCAAAACACTTATTGTGTATGGGGCACCAAATGAAGACGGTCATCGTGATCTTGTCGCGCTTATTGTTCGTGGCGACCATGAATTAAATGAACTCAAAGCTGAAAAGCTAGCACTAGTCGATTCACCACTTGAAATGGCGAGCGAAGAAGACATCGTCAAGGCAATTGGTGCAAAACCTGGTTCACTGGGCCCTGTTGGTCTCTCAATGCCTATTATCGTAGATCGCAGTGCCGCAGTAATGGCAGACTTTGTAGCTGGTGCAAACAAAGATGGTGTTCATTATAGTGGTATCAACTGGGACAGAGACGTAAACGACTATACTGTTGAAGACATACGTAACGTAGTCGAGGGCGATCCAAGCCCTTGTGGAAAGGGTAAAATCCTGATCAAACGCGGTATAGAAGTTGGTCACGTATTCCAGCTTGGTACAAAGTACTCAGAAGCGATGAAAGCCGGTGTCCTCGGTGAAGAAGGTAAAAACCAAACATTGACCATGGGCTGTTATGGTATTGGTGTTTCACGCATCGTTGCCGCGGCAATCGAGCAGAATAATGACGACTACGGTATCAAGTGGCCTGTTGCCATTGCGCCATTCGAACTTGCTATCGTGCCAATGAATATGCACAAGTCTCACCGTATCCCTGAGATAGCAGAGAAGTTCTATACAGATCTGCAACGTAAGGGTATAGATGTATTATTTGACGACCGTAAGGAGCGTCCTGGCGTTATGTTTAACGATATGGAGCTTATTGGCGTACCGTATACCTTAGTAATAGGTGAGCGCAACCTTGATGAAAATAAGGTTGAGTTGAAAAACCGCCATACTGGCGAAAAGTTAATGCTTGATATTGAGTCTGCGGTAGACACTATCGTTAATGCAATTAAAAGCAAATAAGTACGCTTGAGTTTCCAATAGAGGGGCATTCTTTTGTCTGCCCCTTTGTCATATTACCTTCTTCTAACTGCCCTGTATCTGTCACCTTTTCCTCTTAGCATTATTATTATTACGCTAAAGAGTCAGGCCATGAAAACAACGTACTATCCGAGTATTTGGATCTCAGATGTCCATTTAGGCTACAAGGACTGTAAAGCAAAGTTCTTGTTAGATTTCCTCAACAAAACAGAATGTGATGTACTATACCTAGTGGGTGATATTGTTGATCTATGGTCAATGAAACGCCAATTCTTTTGGGATCCCTCTCATTATCAGGTATTGGAATGTATACAAAAAAAAGCTGAGGCTGGTACTCGCGTTATTTACATTCCTGGTAATCACGATGAAACCTTTAGGCATTATGGCGGACAAACACTCTTTAAAGTCGAAGTACACAAAACCTTCATTCATATCACTTCGGCAGGTAAACGCTTTTTACTGCTACATGGTGATGACTTTGATTCAGCAACTCGCTACAACAAACTGATCAGCCTCATTGGTGACGCCGCTTATGACTTTTTATTGTTTTTAAATCGTTGGACCAATCGTGTACGACGGTTATACGGAGGCCATTATTGGTCGCTAGCATCTTGGCTTAAACAGCGTGTACATAAGGCGAGAGAAGCTATTGCTGCTTTTGAAAATGCCGCTATTCATGAAGCGAAAAAGCAAGGCGTTGACGGTATTATCTGCGGGCACATCCACCAGCCTGAGATCCGTGTCGTAGATGGCATCGTTTATTGTAACGATGGTGATTGGATAGAGAACTGCACAGCATTGGTAGAAAACCAAGCTGGTCGTATCGAATTGCTACATTGGTCAGACGTACAATCTGTCCTCAGTGTCGTTGAAATGGAAAGTATGGAAACCAATAATGTTAAAGCCGCTTAATTAGCGGCTTCTTTTTAATCACTCATCCTTTAATAGCTTATGCAGTAAATCGATGCGCTTATTAGTACGCTTATTTTGCATGTATGCCTGTGCGTTTGAGCTCATCATCAGGATCAGCAGTATGTATAAAACAGGTTGTTCGATAATTTTTGGATAACAATATACCAAAAATACTACTGCCGTTAGCATACCTGCACTTTGATAGAATCGCTGTTTATTGTTAGGCCGCAGCGAGTTAAATTCTCTTAGTGTCGCTTCCTTTTGCAACATTTCCTCAGCCAAAGCCTGAGGATAATCCTGATTGTGTTTCATATTTAGTGTTTATACCTAGTGTTAGCACAGTGCATTTTTTGCACTTATCCGAGCTTTTTGCCATGTTGGCTGTATTATATTAGTCTTCATGCTTGCTTAGTTTGAAAAAACGAATAAACAGCAAAGTGCTTATTTTGGCGATAGAAAATAGCTCACTTATTTAAAATGATTGGTAATACATATGTCGTCATTGCCCAAATAATTATACCTAAAATAAACACAAGCATACCATATTGAAAGTGTTTCACTATTGGGAAAACCGCTTTATTCGTATGCGCTACCGACAGCGGATACTGCCAATGCGTTAACGCTAGCAGAAGTGGCTCGGCTTCTACGCTCATGCCAGAGAGTGAGACCGTCGTGCCGTATTCTGTGTCAAATACTAACTCAACGATATGATTACGACGAGTAGAAGCGGCTAATCTATCTAGGTCACTGACCGTGAATGTATTCCAGTGCGCTTTAATACATTTAACTTCGCCCTTGTTTACCTTTCGAGGCTGTTTATCTTTAAACAGTAACGCGGGTAGCAATAGACTGTCTTTCTCAACCTCAATTTCGTTACAGGGAGAATGATAAACAAAATAGTGTTTATTACTGATAAGCACACACATCAACCAGTAGCTCAAATAGGTGAGCACCAACAATACTAAACCCGCCACATAATTTTGAGATGAGTAAAGCACAGCGCCAGTCATAAAACCAAAGCCCCCTACTACCATCCAAGCAATATGGCGCTTCTCTTGTGGTGTTGGTAGTGCGCATCGTAATACTGGAAAGCAAGCCTCAATCGCTCTATTATTTCTCATAAATGAAGGAAATAACTCAGCAAGAGTTACTGGGGTCTCACGCGCTGCTCCGTCAGTATAGGAAGCTCCAGTTTGACCTTTGTTTTGATCAAAACCTACTCCTGACAATATCTCGTCAAGTTGGCTGGTTTGCCTCAAACACGAAAACGAATAGATGGCAGGCCGCTTACCATTAGCAAGGTAGCTAATGCCTAAATAACTGAGCTGTTTATTCCCCTCCACTGACATGTCAGTTACCGTTTTAAGTGGTATTAGAGATTGATGTATTGTCCAAATATTTCTACTTAGCACCGACAGTTGCTTTGTGATCACAACTTGTTTTTTAAAAGGATCAAACGTTAAGCGATGACAGTATGAAAATAGCACCAAGGCAATGATTAAGTAGACCAGCGCTTCGATAAAACTTGAAGTGAAAAGATGCAGCACTGACGATAACAACAATAACATTGCAATGCCGCTAGTTACTGTTTCACTGACAGACTTTAGTTCTGTGGTTGATGTCATCTTTACATTCCTTGAGTGACAAATATTGAAGCTTAAAACTTCCGCCCGCTATCCTGAAACTAACTAACCTGAAGTCGGGGTAAACATTATGACGAGTTTAAGTTAACTACAACTCCGGCATGTATTAAGGCGCTAATCGTACAGAAAAACGCCATAATTCTCAATAATTACTGCTGCCTTGTACTTTATCTAAACAGTACAGTTTCTTTATTAAACCACTTGACGCAGCAGACAAGGAGACCTGCTGCTAATACTGCTGATGCACCAAATATCAGAGCAACATAGCTATAATCAACGGTGCCTTTAATGATTTCTTTTATGGCCAACGCAACATTAGTTATGGGGATCAATGCCGTCTTAGCCGTCAATTCCATATTTGGCATTAAAGACATCACTATGGGAATAAAAATCCCCATACTCAGTGGCCCCATATAGTTTTGTGCTTCTTTAAAGGTTCTTGCGTAAATGGAAATAGCCAATGTCAGTGATGACAGCATAACTGCAACTGGCAGTAGCAATGCAAAAATTAAGACAAAGTCCATCATGGCCACCGAAGAAAAAGCAGTTTTAATGACATCAAGCTCGACGAAACGACTCGCTATCCCAATCCACAACGCCATACTAGAGACCGTAATAAGGGCACAGAATATTGAACTACTCAGTACAGTTAAAAACTTTCCTAATACCAATTCAGTGCGAGAAATTGGGGTCAATAATAGCGTCTCTAAAGTACCACGCTCTTTCTCTCCTGCACCTAAGTCTATTGCCGGATAACTCGCCCCCATCAGCACCAATGGGATAAGCATGTAAGGGATAAATGCACCTAACTTTTCACCTAAGTTTTCACGCTTATCCGCAGTATCTACCTTGGTAATTGAAATAGGTTGTAAAACAGCAGCTTGCTGCTCTTGAGACAATCCCAAAGCGGTTAATTTCAATGCTCTAAGTTCATCGGAAAATGACATTGCCAGTTTAGATAAACGGTCATAAATAAAGTTAATCGATTGGGCATCATTGAACACTATTTTCCATTCGCTTTTAATGCCCGACTCTAAGTTTTTCGCAGGATCAGCTGGGATAAATATCCCCACATCAATCACACCATTACGGACAGCGTCACTGAGCGCTTCAACACTATCAAGTGCTAGTTCTCCATTATATTTTTTAAAACTTTTATGATAAAAAACTTGTTCTGAAAACTTTTCGGCAAAGGACTCGTTCACAATATAGTACGTATGCACTTCCTRTTTTGCTTCCATCGCGGCTTGTGATGCCATAAACCCTACTAATGCCATGATCACGGGAAACACGAGCATGGGTAGGGCTATCACGAAAAATAGTGTTTTACGGTCGCGCAGAAGCTCCCTGAGCTCTTTCAAAAATACTTCAAACATGCGCAGCTCCCGTTAATAAATTCAAAAATGCTTGGTTTAGCTCGTGACTTTGGCCTTTGGTTTTAAATTCTGCAAGGCTGCCATCGAAACAGGTTATCCCCTTGTCAATTACAGACACTCGGTCACACAACAGTGCCACCTCATCTAAATGATGAGTTGAGAATATAACGGGTGTGCCAGCTGATTTTAGGTCACGGATAAATGAGATTACGGTTTGCGTAGTCATAATATCAAGCCCCGTAGTTGGCTCGTCTAACACCACCACCTTGGGGTTATGCACTACTGCTCGTGCAATATTTGTTTTTTGCTTCATTCCAGTCGACAAATGCTCTGCTCTTTTATCTAGAAAAGTTTCCATTTCCAAGCGTTGAAACAGTGCATCGCATCTGGCTTTTAGCGCTTTTCCTTTTAATCCATGAAGTCGAGCAAAGTATTCTACATTTTCTTTGGCTGTAAGACGGCCGTATAGCCCCGTTGAACCAGAGAGAAAACCTATTGCCTTACGCGCCACAACTGGCTTTTTTACAATGTCCTGACCGTCAACCAAAATAGTGCCATCGTCTGGGGTTAGTGCAGTAGAGAGCATACGCAAAGTTGTGGTCTTTCCTGCTCCATTTGGCCCCAATAGACCCAGTACCTCTCCCTCACCACAGTGTAGGTTCACCTCCTCCACACTATGGAAAAAGCCATCTCGCTCTCGAGGATCTGTCTGACTCTTTTTCTTTTTATGTTCACGAGTTAGGGCAAAACGTTTTTTTAGTCCGCTAATAGCTATCATGCTATTTCCTTCTTTTCGGTCTGAAATAGTCCGTGTTTTGATAAAATGCAAGGTCTTGTGGTTCATACCAATTTGGGATCCCCAGCAGTGGAATTGGCGACATTTTGGTATTGTCCTCAAGTAAACCGTCACTAATAAGTTCAACCAGTTTGGTATCGAGCCAAATATATTGCTGAGCAAGTGAAAGCTGCCAAAAAGTAGCATCAACATTGATACACACCAGCTTTCCCGTCAACCCAATAAAGGGATCCGTTAGCATTTCATAATTTGCATGACCAAATACAAAAGGCTTTAAATTGTGCAACCACTGGGACTTGTTGTCATAAAATACACGCTGCCAATCGTGGGCTTTAAACGCATCTCGCCACATGTCATCATCTATTGCTAATACCAAACCACATTCATCAAATAACGTAAGGGCATTGCGTTTTTTACTTCTCTGCTTTAAGCCAAACTGTTCTATTTCTTCGATATGTAACGCATTTAACAGTGCTTTTGTTTTTGGGAATAAACACCAAATAAGCGCGCCAAATAAATCATGCCAATTTTGACTGCGTGTCGGTACTTGGTGAGTTTCATAGATAATTTCTTCGTAGTATTTTTCACCAAAGTCCAGCGTTTCGTCGGCCACAAACCGAGTATTATATTGTTGTGAGCTAATGGTGTTTGCGTGTGATGACAGCCATTGAGGTGTTGGCCAGTCTGATTGGCTTTTTAAATCAAACAGCTGATTCAAATGGGAAAAGGGTTCGGCCTTTAAACATGTAACCTGCCACGCCTCAGGCGCTGTAAACTTTTTCATAGGATTGAAATACTTAACATGCAATTAGCTGGCTATTTTACTTAAGCGTTCGATACTTGGCAAAAGTCAATTGTAAATGACCGTAACTGCACACAACGCAAGTAATACCAATTTTCTAAATTAAGTAGTCTATTTTGAGGCGAGAAAATCTTGTCGATAACTCCGCTACCGCGTCCTGCTATCGCTTTGGTACCTACATCCATATAGGCAAGGCAAAAATTTTGCTATTTAGTTGTTCTAAATGAGAAATTTTTAACGCTGTTAGCGTCAGATTAACTCCTTCAAATTGAGCAAGTATTAACTCAAATTGGTATAACATCGCGATGGTGATACCTGATTGAAAACGACCCTACAAGCTACTAGTAAGTCGCTTCTATAAAGTGATGAACGTCTCCTTATTCTCGAACTTTACCGTATTTTGTGTTACAAGTTACGGGTTCCTAACAAGTAAAAGAAAGGCAATTATGAAACTTAGACTGGCGCTCAGCGCACTCTCTGTTGCTGTACTTGCGGGCTGTGTTAGCACAAGCAATAGCCCTCAAGACATCGACACTGCGTATAACAGTATTAATGATGCTCAACTAAGAGCTCACATCAAAACACTCRCATCTGACGAATTTGGCGGCCGCGCACCGTCAACTAAAGGGGAAGAGCTAACACTTGCCTATTTAACCAAACATTTTAAAGCACTTGGCTATGAGCCTGGTAATGGCAATAGCTTCCTACAAGAGGTTCCCCTTGTCTCGCTGGAAGCAGACCCTAATATGACGTTAGAAATTGGTGGCAAAAGCTACGAATATAAAAAAGATATGGTGATGGGCTCTGCTCGGATCAGCGAACTTGAATCAATTACAGATTCAGAGCTTGTATTTGTTGGCTACGGTGTTAACGCGCCTGAGTACGATTGGAATGATTATGAAGGGCTAGATGTAAAGGGTAAAACAGTCGTCATGCTAGTCAACGACCCTGGGTTTGCTAACCCTGATTCAGGCAAGTTTACTGGTGAAGCAATGACTTATTACGGCCGCTGGACGTATAAATACGAGGAAGCTTCACGCCAAGGTGCTGCTGGCGCTATTATTGTTCATGAAACCGCACCAGCTTCTTACCCATGGAGCGTAGTGGAAAACTCTTGGAGTGGACCACAATTTGGTTTCCAAAAAGAAAATAATAATATGGATCGCGTGGCTGTTGAAGGCTGGGTAACCGTTGACGTTGCAAAAGAATTATTTGAAAAAGCAGGGCTTGATTTCGAGACCGCTAAGGCAAAAGCGGCGCAAGGCGCATATCATGTCGATATGGGCGACCTCAGTGCCTCTGTCACAGTCAAGAACACGATTAAAAAATCTACTTCATATAACTTTATTGCTACCCTTCCTGGCAGTAAAAAATCTGATGAGCACATCATCTACTCTGCACACTGGGATCACTTAGGGATCGACCCAAACCGTAAAGGCGACCAAATCTATAATGGTGCTCATGATAACGCAAGTGGTACGGGTGGCATGATTGAAGTCGCTGAAGCCTTCACTAAGCTACCAACACGCCCTGACCGCTCAATTACATTTTTAGCGGTGACGGCCGAAGAGCAAGGCCTGCTAGGCTCTAAGTTTTATGCTGCAAACCCAGTGATCCCTGCAAAGCAAACTGTTGCTAACATCAATATGGATAGCCTAAACCTTTTAGGTAAAGTAAAAGACATCAGCGTTGTGGGTATTGGAAAGTCAGAGCTTGACGAAATGCTAGAAACAGCTGCAAAGGCGCAAGACCGTGCAGTCTCAGGCGACCCTCGCCCAGCGGCTGGTGGTTACTACCGTTCGGATCATTTCGCGTTTGCGAACATGGGCGTACCTGCAATGTATGCAGGTGGCGGAACTGAAGCTCGAGATGCCGCTACTGAAAAGTATCGCAAGCGCATGGGGCTGGTATTGCGTGGTTGTTATCATCAGCCATGTGATCGCTACCGTGACGAATGGGATCTAAGCGGTGCGGTACAAGACCTGCAACTTTTCTTTAAAGTTGGTTATGATGTGTCTCAACAAAATGAATGGCCAAAATGGAAAGCAACCGCCGAGTTCCAAAGAAAATAATACAAATGATATTGATTTTCATTTAATTTAAATCTAAAGTGCAACTTAGATAACACACGGGTTGCACTTTATGCTTTCATCTCTTCTTCGATACTCTCAACCAGCACACATAGCTAAGGTGAGTTTATTGTTTAACAAACGTCTGGTTTTACCGATTTTCATCATCGTACTTTTGGCATTTGAAACAGCCAGACCTATTGTTCTTGGCGCACTAAGTGATGCTTTTTTTCAAGTCAGCGTCTTCGTTGCGGCCACTTTACTTATCTATTACTTTTTAGTTGATAAGATCCCACAACTCAACCTGAATTATCTCAGTGCTAAATCCCCTATTCTTGAAATTATCATGGCGTCAATATTAGGCGCTTTACCCGGCTGTGGTGGTGCAATCATCGTTGTTACTCAATTTACCAAAAAGCAAGCTAGTTTTGCCTCTGTTGTGGCAGTGCTTACAGCAACGATGGGAGATGCCGCGTTTTTGCTATTGGCTAAGGAGCCGCTTACAGCCGTCATAATCATTACAATGGGCGTCGGTGTGGGCATTGCAAGCGGAGTTGCCGTGCACTTAATTCATAAACCCGACTTTTGTGTACCACAGCGTGTTAACAAAGTCGAAGAAGAAGCCCTTCATGTCAGTCGTGCTTTCAGTGTCAGCCGTAAGGTTTGGAAATTATGTTTACTTCCAAGTCTGGTAATTGCACTGGCTATCGCGTTTAACTTTGACATGGCACCATTTGAAAACATAATAATATGGCTAGGCGCTATACTGTGCCTTTTCGCCGTCAGTGTTTGGGCACTAAGTTCAAAAGGTGTCAGTTATAAAGATATCACCTGTGAAGAGGGTGAATGCGACCCGCCTTCTAAGCTTACTCGGGTTTTACAGGACACGCATTTTGTCACCGCTTGGGTGGTTGCAAGCTTCTTACTCTACGAATTATCTACCGCATATTTAGGGCTTGATCTGGCTATGTGGTTTAAAGACTACGCCATCTATGCACCACTTGTAGCTATACTTGTCGGGTTGTTGCCTGGTTGTGGACCACAGATTGTTGTGACGACTCTGTATCTTCAAGGTGTGGTGCCCTTTAGTGCACTTGCAGCAAATGCTGTAGCTAACGATGGTGACGCGTTATTTCCTGCAATTGCACTGGCGCCAAGAGCAGCACTATTTGCTACTTTCTACTCAGCAGTGCCCGCATTTATTGTGGGCTACGGCTTATTTTATTTCTCACTGGAATGATAATGCCGAATGCCATTATCATCCACCATCACGTAACAGCTATCACGATTTTGGAACGCTTTATAAAAGGTGTCATCATACAACAGCTTTTCACTTTTTGTATCACCGCCCGCCCCTTGATAGCTGACTAACATGTGGCACTGGTGACATATTAAGGGATTAACCAAGCGTTTGTCTGCGGCTTTAATTACTGCGGTGACCTCATATACTTTGCCTTGCTCTTTACTTTTGAACCAAGTCATATACTAATTTTGCTCCTATTAAATCACTTAATGCTGTTCCTACAGACTTAAACAAAGTAATTTCATGCTCATCACTTCGCCTGAGATTATTTTTAGCCATTTCGCTAAGCTCTGCAACTATCTTTTCGGCGCTGAATTTGCCTTCACTGATCGGCAATAATAGTTCGCCGGCTTCGTTTAATACATTAGCGCGACTGTCAACAAATACTCGGCTTCTCACCACGGTTGTTGTATCGCACTCTCGACAATGCTTATGGTGATTACCAATACAATCTATGTGCGTCCCCCCGCTTAGCCACTCGCCATCAAATAGTGGCGAATGACTACCAGTCGCGCAACTGATCACATCTGCTGATGCAATAACAGATGCAGTTGCCCGCTTGTAACGCACAAACTCAATATCTTGATATTGTGATGATAGCAACTCTACTAACTGACCACTTTTGTGTTCATTACGTGCAATTATGGAAACTTTAGAATAATTTCTGACGCTTAAATGAGCGTTTATCATATAACTCGCTAAATTTCCTGACCCGAAAAAGACCAAATGCTTAGCATCCTTCGGTGCCAGATAATCTGCAGCTAATGCTGACACTGCAGATGTTCTCCATAACGTTACCTCGGTGCCGTCCACCAATGCCAGCGGTTCACCAAACTCGCGCCCGAATAGCATTATTTTAGAGTAAAGTGTCGCTTTATCATGCTGGGGATTGCTCGGAAAATACGTAAATGCTTTGACCCCTATCACGTCTGCATTCCACGCGGGCAAAACAGCAAACGCATCATGATTATTACGGCTATCATCCAACTCAAAAACTTGTCGTGCAGGGGTGCCCGCGGCTTGTGCAAAACCGTGCTTAAGCGCCTTTATTAGCGTTGAGTAGTTAAGGTTATTTATTACTTCTTGGCGAGAGATAATCTGCATCTTGACTCCTTAGTTCGCKAGCTGAAAGTTTTGCGGAGCATGKGTTAAACATTTAAACCCACTTTCTGTCACTAAGACATCCTCTTCAAGCCTTATGCCGCCATAATTTGGAATATAAATGCCCGGCTCAATGGTGATGATATTGCCAACTTCTAATTGGTGGTCAACGCCAGGTTTGATAAATGGCTGTTCATGCAAAAATAATCCAACACCATGTCCCAAACCTTCACCTGCGTATTGTGCGAATGGACTATTACTGAGCACTTGATGCGAAGCTGTATTCAACTCGCTACAATTGACCCCAGGTTTTATCAGCTCAAGCGCTGCGTGCTGAGCTGCTTGCACTGTTTCAAACATTGATTGTTGCTGTTGGTTTGATTCACCAAGTACATAACTTCTTGTCATATCAGAACGATAACCGTTTATTACAGCACCAAAATCGATGAGCACGAAGTCTCCGAGGTTGAGTTTAGTATTACTTGGGTTTCCATGAGGAAGAGATGAGCGCGCGCCGAATAGTAAAATAGTATCGAAAGCGACACCCTCAGAGCCTAATTTTTGCATCTGATATTCAAGCTCAATCGCAACTTCTCGCTCCGTAGCTCCCGCTTTGAGAAAACGCAATGTATGCGCAAGTGCAGAGTCTGCAATCTCTGCTGCCCGTTGAATACAGTGGATTTCATATTCATCTTTCACTTGTCTAAGCGATTCCACCCATAGCGGCGCGGCTATCAGCATCTGACTTTTTGAGCTGGTATTTAATGACAAAAAATCTGCGTGACTAATGTGATGCGCCTCAAATGAAACCTGACGTACCTTACCCAGCAACCTGAAAATACAGTTGGGTAAAGATTCTTCGTCACGATTTCTTAGCACAACCTCAACGCCGACGGCTTCATTGCCTGCACGCTCAAAATACCGGTAATCGGTGATCAGTTGGTGTTGTCCATTAGCTCGCACGAGTAATGTTGCTGCGTGGCCTGTAAAGCCGGTCAAATACACAATATTTTCGTAGCCATAAACAATAAGAGCATCACTTTGATGTTGTTGTAACTTCTTAATTAAACGTTGTTGTCTGGCTGAATAGTTAACCTGCATAGAAGTCAGCACCCTTTTTATTGACCTGTTTTAATAAAAGTCATGTTCACTAAAATAAAGCGAGTGAACCGTACCCGTAAGTCCACTCTGTATCAAATTTTGGTCGAGAAAATAAGCCAAACAAACCTGTTTGGCTTTGGCATCTTTAAGAAAACTAAAATGTAAACCTTGCAACTAATGAAGCGTAACGCTCTGTTTGACGCAGTGTCGCTAGGCCATAGTCGGGGTTAACCACCAATCCATTGTCTCCATCTAATGAGCGTTGCTCGTTGATGTCCAATGCCTTATCACTGTTAAGTAAGTTATAAATTGTTCCCTTCAGCAATAAATCATGCCCAAGTACGTCAGTGGAGTAACTCAATGATACATCCACTATTGTCGCCCACGGTAATTCGCCAACGCTGCCGCGAGGTATGGCCTTACCATTTTCATCATAATGAGAAACATGGCCATAATCTTTACTTACACAATCATCCCATGGGCTGCCATTTCGGCAGCTATCCACACCAACTGGGTGTTTTGAAAAATAGTTCATCGGACGTCCTGAGGTGGTACGGGCAACCAATCCCAATGTAAACTCATCAGTAATGTCGTACGATCCAGATAGCTTTATTGAATGGCGATGATCATTAGGCAAATTACCATAGCCGTTATCCATCAAATCAGCATAGTCATACGATGTTGTCCAACCGGGATCGGCTTGGTTATTGTCTGTCTTTACCAACCCCTCGGTGTTGCCGTAACTATGAGACCAAGTATAAGAGGCGTTTATTCTCAGCTTATCGGAAATATTTCCTTCCAAAGTGAATTCAAGTGCAAGATATTTACGAACGGCCTGCTGAAGTGCCAGTTCTTCAGCCGTTAGCGTAATATCATCAGCCTGCCCGTCGCCATCAAAGTCATAACTCATGGTGATAGCTTCACCTGGGTTGTTTAACACATAGTACGACCCCTGCCCTACATTGTCCTGTATACCTAGCTCTGCCAACTTCTTCGCAAGAACAGGGCCGACATCAGTATCTTCAACACTACGACCAAGATCACGATAAATTGCCCTCACACCAAAAGCCATATCATCAAAAATTGAGGTTTGATAACCCAAAGTAAATTCATCGGAATACATAGGCTTTAGAGAAGATGAAGCAATTAGCCCCGGCTCTGTGATACCCCGTTGTCGCCATCGCCTGTCACGTAGCATTTCTCCACGACTTGGTGAACCATCTTGCAACAAAACGGGGTAACCATTACCATCAATTTGGTCTAGGTCAAAATATTCAAACCACTCTACTGATGCCGAGCCTTGAGTGATATTCATATTCGCGGAAACAGGCTGAAAGTACCGTCCATAGGTTACAAACACCTTAGACTCACCGTCACCATTTAGGTCATAAATTGCTTGCAACCTTGGTGCAAGTTGATTGTCCATATCAACAAATGCGCGGCCATCTGTAACCGTATTCTCAAATTGGCTGTATCTAAGTCCTAAATTGAAAACCAGTTGCTCTGTTACTTGCCATGAATCGTTGACATAAAACGCCAATGATTTCACCTCGGAGTCAACTGTGCGTGTCCTGACCCGACGCTCAATATAGTCTTGCCCAAGTGCAGCGCCTGATATGCTATTTTCCCCTGCGGTCTTTACCGTCCACCACCCTTGTGCGTCTGCGAGTCCATTTTGTCCTTCAAAATACTCTACTTGTACTTTTGTGTAGTCAACCCCAAACAAAATTGCGTGATAATCTAAATCGATATTAAAGTCTAGCCGCGCTTGATCGCGTATAAATTCTTGTTCAGACACGCCACTGGCGGTGTGGCTCGATAGCGTTACTGTACTTCCCCGTTCGTCCCAGACCCCAGGAGCCGTTGATGCGACTATATTTTCGACATTTTCAGTCACTCGGCCTACCACTGCTGAAACCGAGAAGAAGTCACTCAGATAGCCGCTATAGTTAACACTATATACTTTACCACCATCTTCCCCCGGGGCTGCCACACCTTGCTTATCACCTATGGTATTACGCTGCCAATCATAAGTGTAAGTTTGCCTTGTCCATTCTCGCTTGTTGTTCATAGCTGAAATACCAACAGAATGGTTTTCATTAATGAACCAATCTAACTTTGTGAACCAACGGTCTTCATCTCGGCTCCTATCATTGTAGGTCGTTTGTCCTGCCCAGCGATTGTCTTCTCTGCGGGGCGCAAATAAGCCGTAAAAAAACAGGCTATCTTCAATAATCGCACCGCTTGTCCAAACTTGAAGTGCTTTAAATGAATCATAATTCTGTTGTGTATTGAGATGGATTGTGCCGTTATCTAGGTAAGTAGAATCGTGATAACTATGTGATGACGAGGGGTCTATTCGTAATTCAGCACCAAGTGTAAACTCATTATCCCCTGATTTAGATACTGCGTTCACTATTCCGCCTAATGCTCCGCCAAATTCAGGGCTGATCCCACCTGTTTTTATCTGAGTTTGCGCGATTGCTTCCCAAGGCAAGCGAATAGATCCTAAGCCTGAGCGAATGCTTGTTACATTAAGACCATTAAAATAATAACCATTTTCTGCTGACGATGAACCGCCAAAGCTTGATGCGCCTTTAAACGCATCACCACCGGGCTGCGCAGTGCCTGGGGCCAGTAAAGCGATACTCTCAAAGCCTGTGTTAACTGGCATAACTTTTAGCTCAGAGTCAGTAAACGTGACCCCCGCAGTCGATGACCCCATATCAACCCTGCGAATAGCTGTACCTGTCACTGCTATTCTTTCTATATTTTGTCCTTCTTTTAACAGTTGCGCGTCTAAAATAATTGCCTGTCCGATACTAAGCTCGACATTCTTCTCCAAAAGCGTTTCAAATCCAGCTTTATTAATAGACACAGTATAGATGCCAACAGGGAGGTTACGGATAGTATATTCACCATTAGTATTTGTCTTAACGCTAAACTTTAATCCTTTGGTGTTGTGCGTAAAAGTCAATTGAGCTTGTGCCAACTCAATACCTTGACCACTTTTGATACTGCCTTTTACTGTGCTATTACCATCAGCAGCGACAGCTGTTGATGCCCCCATTACCATTGATAGTGCGGATGCCAGGAGCGTTTTACTTAGAATGTGCGTTGTGTTTTTGTTATTACGCATTGTGTTGTCCTTATGTTCCTATTGATGAGTGTGTTTTTAGGTAACAAGCAAACAATACACAATAGATATATTGTATACAATATTAATTATTCAATTCTTGCTATTTTTATAGTTATTTGTTTTTAATGGTACTGAGGAGGACTATCCTTAGTCACGGTATTAAGAAGGAAAGGAAGACGTGTCTCATTGAACAGTGGCAGAACGAGTGAGGGGTACACGAATAGTAATTTCAACACCCTCGAACTTCGCGGTTTTACAACGGATCTCCCCTTTTAATAATTGCGTTACTAGGTTATACACAATGTGCATTCCCAAACCACAGCCACCTTGATTTCGTTTGGTTGTTACAAATGGCTCAAATAACGTTTTTTCCATTGTTTCGTCCATACCGACGCCATTATCACTATAAATAATACTCCAATGTGAACCGTTTTCCTCTACTGTTACTCGTACACACCCTGAGGCGCTATCTTCAAACCCGTGGATGACTGAGTTATTAAATAAATTTGCCATTATCTGGTAAATCGCACCGGGAAAAGTAGTAATGTTTATCGACCTATTCCCATCTATTTCCAATTGCACTTCTTTATTTTTGGCAAGTGGCTTTAATGAGTCAAAAACATCGTTGATATACTCAAGCAGGTTAATATCACGTTCTACTTCACTGGACTGATCCACTGCCACTTGTTTAAAGTTGCTGATCAAACTCTCAGCTCGTCTTAAGTTTCGTGTGACCAATAAGTAGCCTTCTTTTTGCGATGCAATGGAAGCGACTAAATCAGCTTGCTTTAGAGTTTTATTTTCTAGTTTATCAACTAGGTCAGACAAACAATCTTCATTATGAGACAGCGCTGTGATTGCTATACCCAAAGGTGTGTTAATCTCATGAGCGACGCCTGCCACAACCACACCCAAAGAAGCCATTTTCTCACTTTCAATCAGCTCTTCTTGAGTTTGCTTTAGCTCAATCATAGCTTGTTCAAGCTTTTGATTCTTCTTGTAAAGCTCATCTGTTCTCATCGCCACTTTAATCTCTAATTGCTCATTTAGCGACTGCAGGGCCTGTTGATGTGCTTTGAGATCAGCTATATCCTTCAAAGCACCTGCAATGCGAAGTGCCTTATCATTTTCATCTCTTGCCACCACTTTCCCGCGGTCAAGCACCCAAACCCACTCACCATCTTGCCCTTTCACTCGAATAGCTAACTCGTATACATCTTCATTACCATCTACACAGGCTAGTAAGCGCTCTTCCAACAATACGCAATCCTTAGGATGCACAAACTGGTCTAGCTCGCTTAGAATAAGTTTGTCTTGCAATTCGCCAAAGTTAATTTTTGGGTTGACACTATAGCGATATATGCAGCCAGACTCGACATGCCAATCCCATAGTTCATCGCCACTTGCCCACAGTGATAATTCCAAACGCTCTTGCAGGGCAGACATGGCTTGGTTATCTCTAAGCACCTTTCGATAGCGTTGCTGCCGCGCTCTAACAAACCCGACAATAATAAAAATAATAACTAGGCCGTATAATGTTTTTGAATATGTGTTCCACCAAAGCGGTGCATCAACATAAATACTGAACTCATGCACTGGGGACTGCATATTGAAACGATTGACTGTGTAAGTTTCGACCCGGTATACCCCAGGCTCTAACTGAAGTAAATTAATTTGCCGTGCGCCATTTGCAAGTTTTAACCATTTGTCACTCAGCCCCTTTATCCGATAATAGAAGCTTAATTTTTCAGAACCAAAATCGAGACTCGAATACTGTAAAGAAATAATATTTTGGTCATGACGCAAGTGCAGTTCACTGGCCAATTCCGGTGCGACTGGCAATATCCCATTTGGGCTAGGCTTTATTGGCTCCCCAAGCAACTCTATTGTTGAAACCAAAATAGGTCTCGCACTATTTGAAATAGATACATTTTGAGGGAAAAACTGGTTGAAGCCTTTGGCTCCTCCCATAAAAATTCTACCGTCAGGGGCTTTCCATGCCGCGTTATAATTAAACTCATGAGCTTGTACACCATCAATAGGTAAAAAGTTATCTATTGCAAAGTCCATCACATTCACACGGGATAACCCGCCGCTTGTACCCAGCCACATATATTCGTAGTCATCATACACAAGCCCCCAAACAGCCTGATTACCTAACCCATCTTGTTCGCCAATGGTTTTTACCACTTGCATATCTTTATCAACAAGGCTTACTCCTGCTTCACTTGCAATCCAAAGCCGTTGCCAAGGGTCTTCATCAATCATAAAAACTAAATTTGATTTCAGGCCATCTTGAGTCGTGATGTTATGTAACTGACCTTTGCTATATTTAAATAACCCGTCACCAATAGAGCCAAACCACAGGTCTTGACCTACGACTTTAAACGAAGAAACATGTGAGGGTGTATCTGGACGATTCTCAAAAAATGGTAATAAACGATTGGACTCGTTATCAAACCGCATAAGGCCGAGCGTTCTTGAGCTGACTAATATTTGTGATTGGTACTTTGTTATATCATTAAAGCTTAGTTCAGGGCCGTTTTCCGAGTCTGGCTGCAAATGCAGATATTCTCCTTGCAATAAGCCATATTTTATCACCCCGTCTCCTCTGGTCGTTAGCCACAAGGTATCGTCATAGATTTTTACTTGAGTAATAAAACTACCCTTTATCGCTGAAAGGCTAGGAAATAGCCGATAGGCCTCAATAAAACTAGACTGTTGATAAATATATAACCCTGATGAAGTGCCAATCCAAAGCCGTTCACTACTGTCCAGTGCAAAGTTGCGCACATCTGGGTGGCCAAGCGGTGCATGGGGGAAGTTTTGTTCTCCAACGTGACCAAATGACTCGCTCAATTGGCTGAAAAAATGTAACCCTTGAGATTCAGTACCAATCCATAAATCGCCATTGCGATCTCTTTGTACACTTAATATATTATTATCTTGTAAGCCATCATTTTGTTCGGCGCGACGATACCAATGACGTTTGATATTCCCCTGTAGATCCAGTACAAAAACACCATTATTTGACGCGACTAAAATCTCATTCGTACGCACTTTAACTTGGAAAATGCTAAAGTTTACTTTGTCACTAATGACTTTTTTCCAAAGCACTTTATTGAACTTAGTGTCAAAAGCAATTATTTGCTCTTCATCATCAACCGCAAATATACGTCCATGAGACAGCGATAACGTCTTAAACTCACCGTCTAAAATAACCTTTGCACCGACTTTATCTTTTGGCTGACTAACTAGGCCGTCGGCATTAAGATAAACAAATGCGTTTCTTGTTTCTTGTACATCGCGGACAAACTTGCCAGTTAGATATAACTTCTCAGGTTCAAGAGTTTGGTAGTTAACACGATAGGCATCCCCCTCTTCCGTTGACACCGTCACCGATTCGCCATAACAAGCAACTTTTTTTACTCTATCTGAGTTAATCGCATCATTGTGGGCAGCCAAAATAGATCGAAATAATCCAGCCTCCGCGTCATACACGCTAAGTCCTGTACTCGTTCCAATCCAGATGTATTTGCCGCTATGACAAAGAGAGGTGATAAAGCCTCCAGAAAGGTGATTTTTAGAGTTTTGTTTTACTTCAAATTGGATAAAATCATGGCCATCAAACCGGTTCAACCCAGATTGTGTTCCAACCCAAATGTAGCCAAGTTGATCTTGTGTGATTGCTGTAATTGTCACTTGGCTCAAACYCGAGCTGTAATCATAACGACGCATCACTTGTGCTGTATCGCTAAATTCTGGAAAGCTAGCGATGCTAGGTAAGCTCAACAACATACTCAATAGCAATACACCAATTCGGCCTATTCTATTCGTCAATGCAGTTGCTGTGAATTGATACCTAAGTCGGATCATATTTTGTTGATGTTTGCTTTCATTACACTAACTATAGCAAAAGCAAAAAAAGCGCATCATTTTTTCAAAGGTTATACCATTTACATCGCGTAAATGAGTTAGTTTGTAAACAGAAATAGCTGAAGTAGCGGCACAAAAAACTTACAACGTAATACCTATTTGACTTAATACTTGCTCAATTTGAAGGAGTGAATCTGACGCTAACAGCGTTAAAAATTTCTCATTTAGAACAACTGAATAGCAAAATTTTTGCCTTGCCTAAATGGATGTAGGTACCTTAGCGATAGCAGGACGCGGTAGCGGAGTTATCGACAAGTTTTTCTCGCCTCAAAATCGACCACTTAATTAAGAAAATTGGTATAACTCGCGCCCGATTGATTTCTTTAAATTAGGCAAGTAGTAAAAGCTTAACTGAAAAACTTAGGACTCAAGTTTTGAGCACTAAAGGTAAAATAGTTAGAGTTCAAAATGGCTATGGATCCCAGTGCCATGAAGCAGTTCGTATTTTTCAAGTAAACCGTTATCCAGTGTGACTAAACTAATTGCCGAGTCTGAGACCAAATAACCATGGTCTTTGATAGAGGAAGGATGTTTGCTAACAGACAGTTGCCAACGTTTAGTAAATAAATTTAGCGGACTATATTTGGCATACAAAATGGTATCTAGTTTGTCTAACACCTTGATCAATGGCTTTGGAAATTCATTTTTGATACCAGAAGCAGTAAGTTGCCAAATTCGGTTGTCATGACGGCCAAAACGCGCTTGAACCGAGAAACAAAATGAATAGTGTACATCACCAGATAAGATAATTGTTTCTTTCGGGGTATCAGGACGCTTGAAGATTTCAATTAGCTTTCTTGCAGCGCCTTCGTGTGCCATCCAGTTTTCAACATCCACCATTAAAGGCTCACCACAGGCATTAAAGACAGCTTGAATCGTCTCAATCGCTTTAACGCCAAATACAGGGGCTGGACTGACCATCAATACTGCACGATGGTCGATAAGCGTATCTTGCAGCTCCATCAACATTTCCCAGTCTAGAAGGCCACTTGGTTCATTAAAGTTTTGTTCGTTGCGCCAACGATGTGTACGGGTGTCTAATACCACTACCTTTGGAAAGGTATCTAGGCAATAATGCCAACGGGTAAAACGACGTACTTGCCTATCGAACGCATCAAATTGCCACTTTTTCTCATGTAAGCTGTTTTTAAAACCGTCAAGCAGCGCACGACTTTGCTCAAAAGCATCGTTTCCGATCCCTTGAAATAACCAATAGCTGATCACACCATTATTCACTATCCTGCGGCTCACTTTATGATTTGCAATGGCCTGTTCCCACTTTGCTGTTAAGTTCCAGTCATCCGTCACATCATGATCGTCGAACATCATCAGAATTGGGACATTTGCACAAAGACGCTCTGCGCTTGATAAGGTATTAACAAAGTCCTTTATGGCAATAAGCTCAGAGTCAAATACTCGTTTATTGCGCTCGTTATTTCCCTCATAGACTAGCGCATCAAAATCGACAAGCTGCCACGCAGTATGAGAAAAGTTTAATAAATAACAAGCTACAAACTCTTCGAAGAAGATAAGGTGATTAAACGCTTTCACGCTTGAGAAGTGTGCTTCATCCTTTCGAAACCAATACCCTGCAGAAAACTTTGAACGTGATTGCCAAGGCGTTTTTGGTAAGTATTGATGACGCTGATATAACTGAGCTTGCGCATCATCTGGTAGCTCAATCTCCAGTCTTGTTTCCGTGAAGAGGTCTAGACGTTGGATCAGCTGCCGGACAGCGAGGAATGTGGCTCCTGCAACGTCATCTGCATATATCTGATCACCTGAAAAAATACATAAGTCAGCCCCTATCTCTCCTAGTTCACGTTGCTGTGCTTGCCACAGATCGGCTGTATGCAAGCTGTCTTTCGAGTGGTGGTGTGGGTTGCGACAAGAGCCGTGTAAAATGTGAGTTAACTTATCAGGAACCGCAAATTGCAACGTTTCGCCATAACGCAAATACTCTGGACTAAAAGTATTTTCATTGATTAATAACACATAGCTTATGAGTGTATTTGTTGGCAAACTATTTTTTGGACGTACCAGAAGCGTGTACAAGAAGCACGCTCCGCCCAGTTGTATTTCTTCAACGTCACAATCGCTTTCAAAGCCCGTGAGTTTTACTTCAGCACTAACCGCTTCGCTGGTGGCAAATTGAATACAAACTGTACTTTTATCGACGCGCCTAAGTAAAGGCGCCATCAATACCAGTGGTAGCTGATTACGTTGTGCTGCCATGTTGGCGGTTTACCAAGTTGAACAACGAATAGAAATTATTGCTAGTCTGCTGAGCCAGTTCTTTATAGCTAACCCCTTTTAGATCAGCGATAAAATACGCCACATCTTGCACATATGCAGGCTGGTTAGTTTTGCCTCTGTGTGGAACAGGAGCCAAATAAGGAGAGTCTGTCTCAATCAGCAGCCTATCCATAGGAATTTGCTTTACCACATCTTGTAATGCTCTGGCATTTTTAAATGTCACAATACCAGAAATCGAGATATAAAAGCCCAAATCCAAAGCTTGTTTGGCCATTGGCCAGTCTTCAGTAAAGCAATGTAATACGCCACCACAATTTTGCGCATTGTGCGCTTTCATAATATCGATTGTATCGCTTTTGGCGTCACGAGTATGAATAATAAGTGGTTTTTGTAACTGATTTGCCACCTCAATATGCCCAGCAAAGCTCTCTTGCTGCACTTGATGAGTCTCTTTGGAATAATAATAATCTAATCCAGTTTCACCAATAGCAACGACCTTTTCGTTATTAGCCAAGTTACGGAGCTTATCAATATCTAGTTTATCTTTTTGGTCTAGGGGGTGTACACCACAAGAAGCTGAGACATCGTCAAATCCAGAAATTTTCTCGAGCATAGCGGGAAACTGCTCTAGAGTAACGCTAACACATAGGAAATGTTCGACCTGTTTTTGTCTCGCATTATGTAATACTTCTTCAAGGCTTAAGCCTAATTTTTCAAAATCTAATCTATCTAAATGACAGTGAGAGTCTACAATCATACTGGCTCTACATTGTGTAAGTGGGTTTATCTGAGTTCAAGGCTGCACCCAGTAATTTATTTATTTTATCGTTTAAGGCTGGCGCGTCAACAAACGCCACGCCAACTCCTGGTGGATTAGAGTTTTGTGCCCCTTGTGGAGTTAACCATGCCACAATGACCTCCACCTCATCAGCTTCTAAGGCATCAGGAAGCGTGACTCGTAGTGTTAACTCCTGTCCCATCTCAAAATGGGCATTTGACTTAATGAATATACCCCCTGACTTCAAGAACGGCATATAACAGCGATAGAGCTCATCCAAGTCTTCAAAATCCGCAAGTAACTCTTGCATGTACCACCTCTTTATAACTGTTTTTGTAAGGCAAAAAGCAAATTTGAAATGCTAAGGCTTTGATTTAACCCTAACACATTTTTTTGTTCATACATAAAACGATGTATAAGGTTTAATAACGCCTGATACTGTGTAAAGCTGAGGCCCGCTTCTGATAGCATCGCAGACTTAACACGACTTAGCAAAAAGCGTGCAAATACATCACTCAACGAAGTGTGTTTTAATAGTATCTTTTCAACTTGCAATGCACTCTCGCCATCGAGCTTATTCGCTGCATTAAATAACTGTGTTACCTCATCGATAAGCCCTTCCTTTTGCCACCCTGAAATCACAAAGGGCTGAAGTGAAAACTCCTGGATCCAAGGAAGGTTAGACCCGAGATCGTGCTCTGCTAACCATTTCGCAGCTTCTGTCAAACTCGGCGAGTGAATTGTCACTTTGTTGCAGCGGCTTAACACCGTCGCTGGCAATTTGCTATCATCATCACTGGTTATGAGTAAATATCTGTTAAAATTAGGCTCTTCCAGTGTTTTTAATAACGCATTTGCCGCAGAATGTGTCATCAGATGTGCTTGCTCGATTAGCGCAACTTTACTCCCCCCTTGCTGAGCTGAGTGGTTTAAAAAGTTGGTGATATCTCTGATCTCATCTACACCTATCGATTTACCATCAGGCGCGACAATAAGTTTGTCAGGGTGACTACCGGCAAGATTGAGGCTGCATGCTTTACAGTTCCCACAGGCAGTCAGTGTCTCAGCCCTATTGCAAAGCAAGGCATTAGCCAAATGTCTAGCTAGTACGCCTTTGCCTACGCCTTTTTTACCCGACAACAAATGTGCATGATGCAAACGGCCAGCTTGCTGCGCTCGGGCTAGTTGATTAAGGGGAGTATGATGCCAACTTGCAAGCATATTACACTCTCGAGCTTAACTTAATATGTTGATCAATAAGCTTATCTACAAGTTCAATACTCTGCGCAAGCACGGTTGATTTACTCTGACTTGCATCAATTACAGTAAAGCGCGTTGGGTCATTTTTTGCCTGTAGCAAGTAACCTTCCCGGGCACGCTGCAAAAATTGTTGCTGCTCATCTTCTAGCCTATCTAACCCTTCCCCTCTTGACTTGACTCGCTTTAGTCCCTCTTGAGGGTCAAGATCTAATATGAGGTTCATGTCTGCTTTAAAATCTCCCAACGCGAGCTGATTAATCGTCGTTATGGTGTTGAGATCCAGCCCTCGTGCGTAGTGTTGGAAACTAAACGTCGCGGCGTCAAATCGATCTGAAATAACCACTTTACCTTGTTCAATGGCTGGAATGATTTTTTCCCGCACATGCTGTGCTCGTGCCGCAGCAAACAACATCAATTCTGCCATTTCAGTCATTTCGGGTGTCGAAGGATCGAGAATGATTTCACGAATTTTTTCAGATATTTTTGTTCCACCTGGCTCTCGAGTCATCACAACTTCAATACCACGTTGTTTTAGGTGCGTTTCTATGCCTGAGWTAACAGTTGTTTTACCTGCACCATTGCTGCCATCACRGGCCAGCATAAACCCTTTATTCATAACAAGGTTGTACTCATCATTCTTATTTGCTGTGTATTTTATCGTGTTTCTGGAAATTATTCATCGCTGTTCTCATTATAATTAACACAATAACATGACTATTCAACCTGAGCTTCGGATAAGTACCTATCATCATTTCGCTAGGCAAAGCAGTGATTGAAGAACTCACTAAGACTTATAGACATAGATAAAAACCATCCCCTACTTTGCCGATTTCACCTGTATTGATTCCAAGCGCAGAAATATAGACTACACTGACAAAGAACCAATACCTGCGCGATAGAGACATACTTATACCAATTTGACTTAATACTTGCTCAATTTGAAGGAGTAAATCTGACGCTAACAGCGTTAAAAATTTCTTATTTAGAACAACTAAATAGCGAATTTTTTTCCTCGTTATCGACAAGATTTTCTCGCCTCAAAATAGACCACTTAATTAAGAAAATTGGTATTATTAAACTCACTACGGAATAGTTATTTTATGCAAGGTCGATTAATTTGTACTATTTTGCTGCTCTTGAGTCTTCACAGTGGGGCTATCCAAGCGAAAGCCAATGTCAGCATAGACATTGCAGTTGGCCTAGAAAATTTTGATTTTCAGCCACTTTTTGAAGAGTTTAGTGCGCAGACAGGCATCAAAATAAACATTTTAGCTTTCAATAATAACCAACTAAAAAGTGAGCTATTACAATACGCAGATGCCATGCAACTCCCCGATGCTGTAATTATTCCCAGTGATTATATGGGCTTGTCTGAATTACGGTTTTCAACTATACCGTCAAGTTGGCTTGCAGATAAACTCACACTGCGCGTCAAAAACACGAGTAAAGTGGGCGGAGTAATAAAAGGCATCCCCCTCATGTATGGTAATCATCTAGTACTCTACTATAATCGCTCGCTTGTACCCGAGCCAATAACAGATCTCCAACACTACATCCAGCAAGGCCACTTTAAAGCGCCCGAGTTAGGGTGGAATTTTTATGAAATGTATTGGTTTATTACCTTTGTGAACGCTCTACAGGAAGAGGTTATTTTATCTGATCAGCCTCATCTCGACACGAGAGCGATGCGTTTGGCCTTGTCAAATTACCAGTTACTGCTAAACAGTGGCATTATTGACGCAGATTGTGCATACCAGTGTTTAATGAATCGTTTTAAAAGTGCGCAATTACGCTACTTTGTGAATGGCATTTGGGCGTATCAACAACTCAAAGATACTCTAAAAGATAACTTAGCAATCGCTTCCTTACCAAGATGGGGAGGACATCAGCTCATCTCGTTTGCATCATCCCACGTTTTGGCTTTTCCTGCGAACGCAGTCGAATCGGAAAAAAAGCCGCATTTGAAATTACTAGTTGAATTTATGCAAAGCCAACGTGTTCAAGATCGTCTTTGGGATGAGTTAAAAGCGCTACCAACAAATTCTGACAGCCTAGACAAGTTAACAAAGCGAAAAGATATTGCGTTAATACAGTTAATCGCCTCACTTAATCATACTTACCCACAGCCCAATGAACCCATTATGGCCTATATTTGGGAAGCCATACTCAAAGGCCTAACACGCTATTTAGGTGGGGTGTATAGCGTTGAAGATACCACTGAGTATATGCAGTTTATTGTCACAAAGTCGCAGAAAAATGAAACAAAAGCACAGCATCGTTAAAGAAATAAAAAGAAAAATTACGACATTATTCTCAATGTTTTTATTGATTCTAGTCGCGATGGTTAGCTTTGCTCTGTTAGAACAACAAGCAGCACTCACACAGGAAGACCTTAAAAGAACAGGAAACAGTCTGGTCAACGATTTTAAAGCACAGATCAATGAATTGATCTATCAACTCGCACCGATAAGTGAAGACTACATACTGTCAAGTTTGCCCAACAACTTATTATACACTCAGCATGCGATCAAGGTACTCACACAGGTTGTTGATAATAACGCGATGATTAAATCCGCTTTGATTAATGATGGCTCTGTTTTTACAGTAGAGGGATACCCGTTTTACACCTTAAAATGGAACAGCAAAGTTTTCTCTGCATACACTAATCAAGTGCTATCAGAGCAAATGCGAACACTCAAAGTTAAAAAACGTGTCGTATCAATGGCCGATATTAACGGCTCCCAAACAAAAGAAGCAAAGTTATTCTTAGAAATACCGCTCAGACAAAAGCAGTCATCTTTGATGCGCCCGTATAACCACACTGGCGTACTCTTTCTTGAACTTGATTTACAGCCATTCTTCGAAGCGAGCGAAAATAGCGGTATTATATCGTTAAAAAGTGGCGATTTAACGTTAGAAGGGAGCGCAGAGCTGCGACATGACCAAACTGATTATCAAGATATTATATATTCTGCTGATGAGGACGGTATAAAACTAGAGCTGTTACTACATCGTCAATCCACCCCTTTTTCAAATGACATCATCAGAGCAATACTACTCATCATATCTTTTGGTTTGATTTTAGTTGCGCTACTAGTTTGGTATTTAAGAAAGTTGTCAAAACGGCTCATTAATCCAATGTTGGTGTTGGAGCGCCACTGTGATCGGTTGAAGCAAGGCAACTATGTAACGACTACTCACGACTTTGAATTTAAGGAATTGCAAACATTACAAGTTACGCTTAACCAATTAGCCAAGCAAATTAAGTTGCAAATTAGCTCTTTAGAACATGAAAAAATAAAAGCGCAAAGCTCTGAACGCGCCAAAGCCTTCTTTCTAGCCAATATGAGCCATGAATTAAGGACACCACTTAACGGTATTTATGGCGTATTTCAGCTAATGAAACATCATAGCGATGCGATCAACTCAAACGAATTGGTCACTCAAGGAATGACATCAACAAAAACATTACTCAGTTTATTAAACGACTTACTCGACTTCTCAAAAATTGAAGCGGGTGAATTAAAAGTGGAGACTGTTGCAGTTAATTTGATCCGTATCGCAACGGAAGTTAAACATGAATTTATTCACACGGCTGACAATCTCAAGGTACCCTTGATAGTTGATTGTGAAAAACTAACCTCCCCTTACAGGTTGGCAGATCCTTTGAGGCTAAAACAAATCCTCCGTAATTTGGTCTCAAATGCGGTCAAATTCACCAGTTCTGGAGAGATCCGTATAGTCATGAAAGATGCTGGAAAATTAGTATCTATACAAGTTATTGATACCGGCGCAGGCATTAATGAAGCGACCGTCGACAGCTTATTTAAGCGCTTTCAACAAGCGGATCCCTCTACAACGAGAAAATATGGTGGAACAGGGCTAGGACTTGCCATCGTAAAACAACTTACTGAGCTGATGGGTGGCACCATTTGTGTACAAAGTGAAGAAGGTGTTGGTAGTGAATTTAAGCTTGAGCTAAACCTAAGTATTTGCGCTACACCTTTGCTGCACGCACACCAAGATATACATGCCGTCCCCCAACTCAAAGATAAAAACTTATTGTTGGCCGAAGATAACCCGTTAAACCAGAAAATATTTAGCGCAATGATAAAGCCAACTCAAGCCCAGCTAGTTATCGCCAAAGATGGTGAGGAAGCGATAGAACTATATAAAAAGAGAAGGCCCGATATTTTCTTTATCGACATTCAGATGCCAAAAAAAGACGGCTTGGAGGTATGCGCAGAAGTTAGGCTTGATAACAAGCAGATTCCATTAATTGCGGTGACTGCAAATGTAATGTCAGGAGAGCTTGAAAGTTATCAAAAGCTTGGCTTTGATGCCTGCGTTGCAAAGCCTATCGATATGAAAAAGCTCTATGAAGTAATTAATACACTCATCCAGTAAAGGGCACTTTTGCCCTCCTTCAAACAAAAACATGTATTAAGATCATAATAATTTCAATATATTCACATTAGGTAAACATTGAATGTGTCACACTCCGGTAATCAACTTGTGGTGTGGCTAAAAAACAGTAGTGATATTATCGACAGGGTTTTATCGCCTCAAAATAAATCATAAAATTAAGAAACTTGGCATTCAAATTTAAAGCTTATCACGCAGCCAACGCCCAGATTCACCCCTTAGCATTCAAAATTACTAATTGACCAGATATTCAACTTCATAGGAGTCAGAAGGAATGACAACCATTGTTTATAACGCCATTACAGCAGAGGTAGCCTGTGATAGCAGAACCACTACAGACAAGATTATTGTTACAGATAATGCCCAAAAATGGTTTGACCACAATGGCTGGAGGGTATTTTGCACAGGTCAAACGTGCGATATACATAACCTAGAGCACAACTTTACCAACAGCCAGTTTGACAAAATAGAGAGTTTAGAATTTATAAAATATCATCCACGCAAAGGGGTGTGGTATGGCTATGTCAAACATGGCACCTGCAAATCAGAGCCACTAACACAATCCTATGCTATTGGCTCTGGTCAGCAAGCAGCGATGTTTGGCCTTCTCAGCGGTTTTGATACCGTTGAAATTATTGAACAGGTCAAACAGATTGATTTTCGAACCGGTGGAGCGGTTCACAATTTTAAAACCACCCTACCACTTACAACAGGTTGAGCCAATATTGAAAAAACTGGCCTAACAAAGCAGCATGGGCTTAAATCACAGATAACTCGACTGCAATATTTCCGCGCGTAGCATTTGAATAAGGACATACTTCATGAGCCTTGTCGACCAATGCGCGCGCCGTTTCTTTGTCTAATTCCCCAACTGAAACAGCTAACTTGACTGCAATCCCAAAACCGCCTTCAATCGGCCCTATAGCAACCTCGGCATTAATATACGTATCATCTGGCAATGTCACTTTTGCCTTTCYCGCAACTAGTTTTAATGCACCAATAAAGCATGCTGCGTAACCTGCTGCAAATAATTGCTCTGGATTAGTACCTTGACCGTCATCGCCACCAAGTGCTTTGGGTGTTGATAACTCGATATCAAGACGACCATCATCAGACTTCGCAGTGCCTTCTCGTCCACCAGTCGCGGTCGCGTTAGCTGTATACGCTATACTCTGAAGTGCTTTCATCTTATTCTCCTCAATTTCATACCATTTGGATAATCACTCAAATGCTAGCAAACACAGCCTGTACTCCAGATGAAGTCATGCATGTTGCCAACAATTTATTTTGCACACAAAATAATATGTGAAAGCATTTAGAATTGCAAATACTTTGCGTGCAAATTAAAATACCTTATCAATACAGTAATAAAAGAATACGATGAATTACGCACAACTAAATTTAGATAGACAAATTTGTCATCGTTTATACATGGCTTCAAATGGCATTGCCCGAGCATACCGAGAATCTCTGCTTGAGCTTCAACTCACTTATCCGCAATATGTGGTCATGATGGCGCTGTGGGAGCAAGACGAAATCAGCATTGCTGAGTTACTAAAAAAGACGGCTATCGATGGCGGCGCAATGACACAGATTTTAAAGAAAATGACCGACAAAGCGTTGCTTACTATCATTAAAGATGAGCAAGATAAGCGCAAACGGGTTGTAAAACTGCAAGTTAAAGGTAACGAATTACGACATCAAGCGGCGAGCATTCCAGAACAAATTCGCTGTAAATTTCCGAGTATCAGCGAGGACAAAGCAACAGCACTTATTGCGTTACTAGATTTGATCAATCAAGATTTAGCGAGCGCTGACTAAACGTATTTTTATGAGGAGTGTTCATCTGTGTAAGCCATAAAAGTGGTTTCAAACTGACGCTCTCTTTCTCGGTGTATTCGAATGCAGAGCATCTAAGATAGCCTTACTTCAGTGACGCAATTATCACTCAAAGATGATAACGTTTAAAAAGTCGCTTGCAAGTGCTGCAAAAATGCCGTGATTTTTTTTGCAAGGTGTTTTCGTCCCGCGTACAGCGCATAGAGCACGAGGTCTTCTGGCGGATGCTCCAAGTTTATTGGTATAAGTTCGCCTTTTTCGATTTCAGATCTACATGCCTCTACTGGTAAAATAGCAAAACCAAGTCCTTCTAGCGCTGCTAATTTGGCCACGCTTCCACTGTTTACTCTAAAGCTTGAATTAACATGTAGCGTTTTTAACTGCCCATCTTCTAATTTAAATATCCAAGGTGTTCCGTTTAACGCGGAGAGTGTTGAGATGCAAGGTAAACCCTGCATATCTGATAAAGTAAATGGAGGCACATGTTTTTTAAGTAGGTTAGGTGCTGCAACTACAACGCTTGGTAATCGCGCAAGCGCTCTTACCACCCAGTTGCTATCTTCAAGGTTACCACGATGGAAGTAGAGCACGAGGTCAAATCCATCGAGTAAACTCTCCCTTGGACTAAGGCTAGTATCACAGCTGTTTGAGACTGAAGGATAAGCGCTACAAAATGTCACGATTGCCCTACCAAGTATTGGTATATCGGGCATCAATATGCGCAAATGCCCTGTCGGCGTGCTTGCATGTCTAGTTACTTCTTGCATCGCATCTGATAATGACTCAAGCAGCGGCTTTGTACTCTCATACAGTTGCTCACCTGCTTCCGTGACAGAAATCCTTCTTGTTGTGCGCTCTAATAATCTTGTATCGAGCTTTTCCTCTAGTAAGGCGATATGTCTACTTACATTTGAAGTCGGGATCCTTAAAAGCTCGGCGGCTTGTTTAAAGCTCAAACATTCATAAACACAATGAAAACTCTTTAACCACTGATGATCTACTTGGTCAGTCATTTTATTAGCCCAAAAAGTGGGTTTATGTATCCAATATAACGCACTTTATTACCTTACTGAGGTTAATACAATCATATTCTCTTTTGTTAATTTGATTATGGATATATATGCTTTCAGCCTCGTTAAACAACTCAGTGCACTCAAGTGCCACATTTGGATTATGTTTTGCCATACATTTTCTACTCGCTTTGGATGCTTTAATCATTGTTCCTTTTAGCGCGCAAATGGCGCTTAGTACTCATACCAATCCTGCAAATTCAGGACTATTAGTTGCAGTTTATGCAGTTACTGCCTCACTCGTTTGTTTATGGGTTCGTGGCGGTGAAAACGCTGGTAACGAAAGTCGCAAACTCATTTGCCTACTACTCGCAGCCGCGTTTTTTACGCTTTGCACTGCGTTGCTCAATAGTTTTTACTCGCTTCTAGTTGTACGAGCATTAACCGGCCTTTGCGCGGGTGCAGCACTTGTACTTAATCTTAATCTTGTTGTTTTGCTCAGCGACCACCACAACCAAAAAAGAAATACAGCGATATTACTAAGCACATTTCCTTGTGCCCTTGCGATAGGAATACCCGTACTTTTATTTATCACCGAACATGTCGGCTGGCAGTCGAGTATATTTTTATTAGGCTGCTGCTTGGCTATCACTGCGCTGCTGTTTCTGTTAATTTTTATGCAAAAGCATAAGAGAAATATACCAGCGAATGTCAATCATGAGTGTCAAATAAAACAAAACAACAACCATCTATTTAATAAAAAGCTAAGCTTTGCCCTACTCTTTAGCTTTGTTGTTGTGATGAGCACATTTATCATTTCAACTCAGTTTCCCGTCATGCTAATAACCAACTTCAGCACTTCCAATACGTCACTTAGTTATTGCTACCTACTCAGCGGTGTGTGCTCATTTATTGTCATTCAGCTATATGCGAGAAGTAAGTTTAGTAATRGAACCACATCGTATTTAGTTTACTTCCTAAGTGGGGTTATGCTACTGACTGTGTTGATTGGCTTTAATACGAGTCAAAGTACATTCTCAGCGACACTTTTTGTACTTTTTATCATTGCGAGCTCTTGTCGTTCAATGATTTTGGTAACAGAACTTATTGTTGCTTTACAGGCGCAAGAGCGTAGTGCCTTTATTAGTTTACAAAATGCAATTCAACACTTTGCAATTGCTGCAAGCGGCATCTTCGCAAGTCTATTGGTCAAAACTGAAGACAATCAAACACTGAATTTTAACGCCCTAGTCGCTGTAGCTACCCTATTAATCAGTGTGACGATAGTCATGTGGAAGCATGTTAATAGATTAGGCCATAATTTCACCAGCGAGAGTCAGTAATTGAGTATTAGATAACTCGATTCTATAAGTCTTGTACCAATTATCTTGATTAAAAGGCCTATTTTAAGACAAAAATTTGCTATTTATTTGTTCTAAATAAGAAATTTATAACGCAATTAGCGTCAGATTTACTCCTTCAAATTGAGCAAGTATTCAGGCTAATTGGTATTACTCTACACGCCCCCCTATGCGATAATACTCGTGAATACGATTCCTTTATGGTGGTAACTTATTTACCACCATATACACATGACCTTATACAGTTGTGATACCATCACCGCAGATGTTGGCCAAAACAAAAATAGTTAAATAGCACCTGGACTTTATGACAAATAAAAACCAATCGGAAACACCAAATAACGCTCAGAATATCCCAACCATCTATTGGCATGATTACGAAAGTTGGGGGGCTACGCCGCAAAAAGATAGACCAAGCCAATTTGCTGGGATCAGAACGGATCTAGATCTCAACATTATCGGTGAACCTTTGATTGAGTATTGTCAACCAGCTCCTGATTACCTCCCTCACCCTCAAGCATGTTTGGTCACTGGGATCACGCCGCAACTAGCGCTAAAAAAAGGCCTCACTGAGGCAGAGTTTATGGCTAAGATCCACACCGAATTTGCAAAACCGCAAACTTGCGTTGCTGGGTACAATAGTATCCGCTTTGATGACGAGCTCACCCGTTATAGCCTGTATCGAAACTTTTATGATCCATACGAGCGTGAATGGCAAAATGGCAATAGTCGATGGGACATTATCGATCTTGTTAGAGCATGTTACGCACTGCGCCCTGAAGGGATTGAGTGGCCAACCAAAGAAGATGGTAACCCCAGCTTTAAACTCGAGCATCTAACCGTTGCCAACGGTATTGAACATGGCGCAGCTCATGATGCACTAAGTGACGTTACTGCAACCATTGCACTGGCAAAATTGATTAAAACTAAACAGCCTAAACTGTACGATTTTTACTTTAACCACAGACATAAAAAGGCCGTGTCGAGCCTTATCGATGTCTTTAATATGCAGCCTTTAGTGCATATCTCTTCGATGTTTCCAGCTCAGCAAGGTTGCACTACGTGGATTGCCCCGATGAGTTTCCATCCTATTAATAGCAATGCCGTGATCTGCTTTGACTTGACTCAGTCGCCTGAGGTACTGAACGATCTTGACGTTGAGGCGCTTAAAGAACGGCTGTACACAAAACGCAGTGAGCTGGGCGATGATGAATTGCCGGTCGGGCTTAAATTGCTTCATATCAATAAGTGCCCATTAGTGGCCCCCGCTAAAACCTTGTTGCCAGAAAACGCAGCAAGGCTAGGGATTGATCGCGAGCAGTGCCTTGAAAACTTAAAATATCTCAAAGCGCGACCAGAGTTAAGAGATAAGGTCGCTGACGTATTCAGCGATGACAAAGGTTTTGAAAAGCCGAGTAATCCAGATTATCAACTCTATGATGGCTTTACTAGCAAAGCAGACAAAGCCAAGTTTGCAATAATTCGCAATGCCTCACCACAAGAACTCGCAACTATGGAGCTAGATTTTGAAGATAACAAGTTCAACACAATGTTGTTTCGTTACCGTGCGAGAAATTGGCCAGAGTCACTATCACCTTTAGAGCTTGATAAATGGCGTAAATACTGCCAAAACAAGTTAATGCACAATGATGACAACCCATCCATTTCGGCTGAAGACTTTATGCTTGAGCTAGAAAACCTTGTTGCTGAGAATGAAGGTAATGAGCGCAATATGCAAATATTAAAAGCGCTTTATCATTACGCACAAAGCTTATAGTTGGAATAGGCGTGCCTTTGGCCGCCTATTGCTCTTGCCGATTAGCCATTTCCAAGTACTTTGGCAGGATCGGTTTTTGTAGCCTGCCAAGCTGGATATAAGCTTGCAACTACCGCCATAAAAAACGTCGCTAGTAGGCTGATGTAAATATCAGTCCAAATAATTTTACTAGGCAGGTACTCGATAAAGTAAACACCTTCCAGCGGGTTATCGTCGCTCATGCTAATCCAAGCTTTAAAAATATCGGGAATATTGATGGCGATAAAAATGCCAATTACCGTGCCTAGCAGTGCACCGATCCCAGCATAGGTCACGCCTTGTAGCGCAAATGTCGAAAAAATCGTACTGTCTTGTGCGCCCATGGTTTTTAAAATAGCAATATCGGCTCGTTTTTCTTTCACTTCCATCACCATGGAAGACACGATATTAAAGCTAGCTACCGCTATAATTAAAAATACGACAAGATAAACAATGGTGCGTACCATCTGAATATCTTGATATAGCCCACCTTGTGTTCTGAACCACGATGATACATAGACCAAATCGGGCAACGCTCTGCCCGCAGATGTCGCAATGTATTGCGCTTGGAATACGTCACTCACTTTCGCTCGTAAATCCGTTACCTGATCCTCTCTAAATCCCATCGCCTCTTGCAGTGCGCCAAGTGGCACTAAAGCTAATGTTTGGTCAACTTGCCCACCCATGGCAATCAGTCCGGCCACAGTGGCAGTTAATCGCTTTGGTGCAGCCAATGGATTGTCGGAGTGCTTGTTTGCGACCAATAGCTGCACATTATCTCCGATCGCGACGTTCAGTTTGTTTGCGATCCCCTTCCCAATAATGACTTCACCCGGCTTCAACGCTGGTAGCTGTGTTCCTTGGATAAATTCGCCAATACTTGAGACTGCGTGATGCCTATGCGGTACAACCCCCTTCAACTGGGTAGCTTTCAACGTACCTTTATACTGTACCATTGCGGTTAAATTGATTTCAGCAGTCGCACTGACAACGCCTCGTTGATCTTCCAAAATATCAACCTTTTGTTGCCATGACTGAATGGGGTCATAAGGTGCTTGATAACTCACTTGCGGGACCACAGAAAGCAGCCGCTGCTCTAGTTGTTCTTCAAACCCATTTATCACTGATAGCGCAATAATTAACACCGCCATGCCCAGCATGACGCCAAGAGTTGAGGCCCTTGTTAGAAAACCAATAAAGCCAAGCTGACGCTTAGACTCTCTAAAGCGTTTGCTCAAAAAGTAACTAAGCATCCTGATATACACCTACTTTACCGTCATCCAGTTGCACCGCACGACCAAGCTTGTCAGCTAGCTCTAAGTCATGGGTTACGACAACAAAACTGGTTTTAAGGTGATGATTAAGCTCAGCCAGGAGATCATAAATTTTAAGTGCATTGTGCTTATCGAGATTCCCTGTAGGCTCATCTGCAAGCACCAGATCAGGCTCAGTTACTAACGCTCTGGCAATTGCAACTCGCTGCCTCTCTCCACCTGAGAGCTCCGAAGGTTTGTGGTTAGCACGATGGCTAAGGCCAACTTTATCGAGCATATTTAATGCTTTTTCTTGTGCTTGCTTAGTTTTCAAACCTTTAATCAATAACGGCATTGCTACGTTTTCTAACGCACTAAACTCCATCAACAAGTGGTGAAACTGATAAATGAAGCCCAAATATTTGTTTCTAAATTCAGCTTGTTTTGCACGTGACAGCTGACCAACTTCGACACCTTTAATTTTCACACTACCTTTAGATGCTTTATCTAAGGTGCCTAGAATGTGTAGTAAGGTACTTTTGCCCGAGCCTGAGCTACCCACTATAGCTAGCATTTCGCCCTGTGTGACTGTAAGATCAACCCCTTTTAAGACAGTTACTTCGGATTTACCATCTTGGTAACTTTTAACCAAACCTTGACAGTCAATGACTAAATCACTCATATCTTAATACCTCTGCTGGCAGCACACTGGACGCACGTTTGGCTGGGTACAAAGTGGCTAAAAAGCTAAGTAAAATGCTACCCATCGCCATGATCATTAATTCTGTTTGTTCTATTTTGACAGGAAGTTCAGCGCCGCCAAGCAACTGAAGACCGGCAAGATGTAATGCTTCATTTATGTAATTAGAGAGTAATAACCCACCAAAAATCCCTAGTATCGTTCCAAAAATACCATTATACATGCCCTGTGCCATAAAGACTTTAGCAATCATTTGTGGTGTGAAGCCAAGTGTTTGTAAAATCGCAACCTCTCCTTGCTTTTCACTTACCATCATTGACAACGCTGAGATGATATTGAACACCGCCACGATCACTATCAACCCTAATAACAATGACATGATGCGCTTTTCCATCGCTACTGCAGCAAACAATGTACCTTGCTGAGTTTGCCAGTCCTGGGTATCAAGCCCTTGCAACAAATGACCTGCTTGTTGATAAAAATCTGGTAAATTAAACGCATCAAATAATTGAATATTGAGATCATATTGCTCTGGCTTTTTGCGCATTAGCCGTTGCAAGCTTTTGCCATCCGCAAATGCAAGGTAAGTATCGGCTTCGCTCTGACCATCATAAATAGCCGCAACCGTAAATAAACGCTGCGTTGGTGTACGGCCAAGTGGAGTATATGTGGTGTACTCTGGCATAATTATACGGATTTGCTGACCAATACTTACACCTAGTTTGTTTGCCAAATAACGGCTCAATGCAATTTGGTACTTGTGCTTGTGTAGCCGCGTTAGACTCCCGCCACGAATAGCATCATCTAGGACACTTTCGTACCCTTCAAACAACCCCTGTAACTGCACGCCTACCAAGTCTTGATTGGTTTGTAAAATCACATCACTGGTAACATAGGGTGATACTTGCTTGACTAATGGGTGATCTTCTATCGCCTTTAGTTTTGTCTGATCGAGTTGCTCACTTTCCCTAATTTGCACATGTGGGATCAGATCAAGCATCGCAGCTTTGAGGGTCTGCTCAAATCCATTCATAACCGAACTTACCGTGATCAAGCTCATCAGCCCAAGTGCTATACCCGCAATAGAGAAAAATGAGATAAACGATATAAACGCATTACCTTTAGCTGCGCGGCTATATCTTAACCCAACAAAGAGGCTAACTGGTTGAAACATAATCTATCTCGTAAAAAACTGCTGAACGGATACTATCATACTCAAAAACAGATTGATGGCTGGAAAACGATAAAAAATGTGACAAACTATAAATTTTTGTGGCCTTGGATAGAAAAAGTGCAGTCCTAGTTGAGGCGTAAGACCTTGCTTTGGGTTGTCGTATTATTTAAATCAACATTGTGACGTAACGGCTTTAAAGATAAAAGCTATATCTAGCCGTTTGATACATATCGGTTACTCTAACAAAAGAAAAAAGCGGAGCATAATAATGTTCCGCTTTCAAAAAATTTAGTTATAACTAGTTACTTAATGTCGTTATCTATTTTGAGTTAGGTCTTTAAAATAAGATTTGATGCCTCAAACAGACTCAATATTAAGTGGGTGAGATCTTTATTGCTCTAAGTAACAAATAACAGCAGCTTGTTTTGGGTTACTTTGCGTATCTTCAATTAAATAACTCGCTTTCTTACTGTTTTGGCATAAACACATGTCATAATGGTTGATCATGTATGCGTTACCAACAGCATCTTCATCTGTTTTTTGGATGCTGCAAGTTGGCTCTCTCCAAATTGGATCCCAGCCACTTTGACCAATTGCAACAATTTTTATATTTTGCTGTGCAACTTGTACTTTTGCTTCTTGGGTTTCTTGCGCTGATACAGATAGTGCTACGAATGCAGCAAGTGCGGTGATTAACTTTTTCATTTTGTTCATCCTTAAGTATTAATTTGGTTTACGAAGATCTAATCCCAGAACTTCGTAAACGCAGCCATTCTATTCCGAAAATAATCAAGGTCAAGAATATAATAATTAAAATTTCATTAATGAAAATGTTGCGACAAAAAATAATCCCGCTATTTTCAATAAATATCTAGCTTAATATTAGGTATTAGTAATAATGGACAACATTATTGGCTTTCAAGGTTTGCTTATCATTCATACTTAAAGATTAAGCGAGTTTACACTGTCGGCTCTTTTATCACTTCAATCTGCTTAATTGATAAACCTTGGATCTCTATTACTTTAAATTTAAATCCCTCGACCTGAAGAGACTCTCCTTCCACTGGAAAATGTTTTAGTCTATGGATCACAAATCCAGCTAACGTTTCTATCGCTTCTATTGGCTCGAACTCATATTCAATCACTGAAGTTTGAAAGTCTTTAATCGACATATCACCTTGTACCAACCAACGAGCGTTGTCTTTTTGTCTAAATTGCGCCTCTATCGCTTGATCATCCTTTAATGCAATCAGATTTAAAATACTCGAAAGTGTGACCATACCAACTACAGTAGAAAACTCATTAATCACGACAGCACAATTGCTCTCATGACTTTTCAGACCATCCAGTGCATCAGATAGACTCAATGTATCCAACAATATGACAGGCTTATGGAAGTCATGGTCGTGACCATCCAACAGTGGCCGATTAGCGAGTATATTACTTAACAATTGCTTCGCCTCAGGTGCAGCAACCACTTTATCTAACGAACCATCACAGAGTAAATACTGTTGAAAACTATGACGCTGGATCAGACTACTTAGATTCTCTTCTGACTCTTGAACATCCAGCCACACAATCGCATCACGATTGATCATCGCCTGGGTAATATTGGTTTGGTTAAGATCCAGCACATTCCCAATAATATTGTACTCATGTTCACACAGCTCACCTTGCTCTGCGCTCTGGTCAACCACAGCATAAATATCATCTCGTGTTACTTGTTCATCTCGTTCGTTAGGCAAATTAAATAATTTAATGATCCAGTCAGCAAAGACATTAAACAACCAAATAATCGGCTTAAACAACCAAACACTTGCTAACATCRAGGATATAAAGCGCATCGCAATGTTTTCAGGAATGACCATCGCTATTCGCTTGGGTAGCAAGTCAGCAAAAAGTACAAACAACGATGTGATCAATAAAAAAGAGAGCACGGTGGAAATTTGCAGCAAAACCGACGCATACACTGCAACATCAGCAAAAATAAAACTGGCTACCCAATTGAGTAATTGCAGGATATAGGGAGTGAAAACAGACTCACCAATCATACCTGCAACAATTGCCAATGCGTTCAACACAACTYGCACTGCTGCAAAAAATTGATGCGCGTTTGCCTGTAAGTACAATACTTTCTTTGCCCTGACATCACCAAGATCAAATAAAGTTTGTAATTTCACTTTACGCGCCGCAGCTAATGAAATTTCACAGAGTGCGAAAACCGCACTCAAAGTGATGAGTAAAAGTACCCAGAAAAAGTCCACAAATATGCCTAAAATTAAAACTATCATTCAGCGCGATGTATACGCTTATTTTGGCTCTTTGGCAATCTAATTTATACCAAGTGCAGTACGCTCACTAATGGATGAAAATATATTAAGTGTCTGCTTATCACAGAGTGCTATTTGCTGAACTTATCTCTCAATTTAAACTCTAGTACTTGGGCGTTGATACAATAACGGTCTTCTCCCTTTGGCCCTTCATTTTTAAAAACATGACCTAAATGGATCCCGCTACTTTTAGACCGAATTTCGGTTCTTACCATGGCGTGACTCAAGTCTTGATGATAGGTGACGCTTCCCTCTACAGGGTGAGTAAAAGAGAGCCAACCAGTACCAGAGTTAAATCTATCTCGAGTATCAAATAATGCTTTGCCACTGAGTTTATCCACAAAAATGCCATCTGGAGTATTTTTAAAAATATCGTACTGTTTACAGAATGGCCGTTCGGTTCCCTTTTGAAAGGCAATATTAAAAGCCTCAGAGCGCCCTAGTTTAAAAGCCCCTAGTGCTTTATAGAAGTCACTCCTTTTCATATAACCCTGGAAACCATATGATTCTTTACCATTCTCCGTAAAAAGAATCGTTGGCGTTGCCCAAGTTGCGGTCTTAATGGTTAAACCCTGGAGTTGATCTGCAAAGCGAAAATGCAGCGGAATATCACCTTGATAATCATTAATGACCTCTTTTTTAAGCTTTTCGCAGTATGGGCAGTAGCTCCTAGAGTCGATAATCACAATATGCTTTCCCGTTAAGAGCAAGCTGTTGTCAACCTTAGCTTTTTCAGTTTCCTCAAAGGTCACGCCAGTACTGTGATCAGGGCAATAGCCATTCGGGTTTTTAGCCAAATAGTTTTGATGGTACTCCTCAGCTGGGTAAAACTTTCTGAGTGGCTTAATAGAAGTTTGGATCTTGCCAAAACCCGCATTACTCAGGCGTTGCTGAAACTGCACTTTTAGTGCCTCAGCCGTATCACCCTGCTGCGTATCTGAATACAGTATAATCGAGCGATATTGAGTTCCCACATCATTTCCTTGCCGATTACTTTGGGTCGGGTCATGGCTCTCAAAATACGATTTCAACAAGGCTTCTGTCGTCAATAAATTTGCATTGTATGTAACTTTCACTACCTCAGCATAATTATTCTCATCAAATCGTCGACTTGCCTTGATGATTTCTTTATAAGTTGGGGTAAAGCCTTTGCCATCAGCATAACCTGATTCAGCGTCAATCACACCGGTCATTTTCTCATAACGMTTTTCAGGCCCCCAAAAACAACCAGAGCCAAGGACTAACGTTTTTATATGGTTACTCGCGCCATCTACTTTAGGCTCTGGCATACCAGTGCCCGCGTTTGCAGTGATTGCACTGCCCGCCAAAATCAATCCCCCTGCTGCCACAGCAAGATACACCATTTTCATTTTTCACCTCTCACAATACATGCGTAATTAACTAACCTTGCAATAACGAGCACCTTTCTCGATGTAAGTACACAAAGTAGATATAAACTAAATGTTATTTCTTACGTATTGGATCAGACCGACAGAAGTTAATGATTCTTTCATCTTCCCTCTGTCATGATTTGAGTATTATATTTATAGCAGCCGCTATAGCAGCCGCAATAACAAGGAAAACGGTGTGGATAAGTTCAGTGAAAGTATCTATCAAAAATTGACCAATGACGATGAAGCCCGAGCTTGTAAGGCCATCGACGACAAAGCTTGTAAAGAGGTGCCTGGCAACTATGTTCTAATTTTACTAAGTCAACTTTTTAGCAAGTTAGCGGATGCACTACTCAACCCAAAAATAACACTGCCATGGCTGATGCAATCCCTCGGAGCACCCGCTTTTATGATTTCAGCGTTAGTGCCGATTAGAGAATCAGGTTCACTTATCCCTCAACTGTTCATTGGACAATGGGTAAGACAACATGCAAAACGCAAATTGCTATGGTCACTCGGTGCACTGATACAGTCGGGTTGCGTTATTTTAATGGCAGCCTTGGCATGGCAACAAACTGAAAACTTACTGTATGCTTGGCTTGTACTTGGTCTATTGGTGGTTTTTAGTGTTGCAAGAAGCCTAAGTTCAGTATCTTCAAAAGATGTGTTAGGGAAGACGATCCCAAAACAAAAACGCGGGCAATTAAGTGGTCAAGCCGCATCCATTAGTGGACTTGTCACCGTCACTTTTGGCGTTGGCTTATTTTACGCTGCAACCGAGTTTGGCAACATTAACTTTGTCCTCACTTTGCTGCTTGCAGCCGTTTTTTGGATTATTGGCGCATTTATTTTTGCGCAAATTAACGAGTATGCAGGTGCGACAGACGGTGGTGAAAATGGCCTACACAAGATCAAACAAGAGCTGACACTACTGAAAACAGACCGTATGCTCAGAAATTTTATATTTGCGCGGGGATTATTATTAAGCTCTGCACTTATACCTCCTTACTTCACTGTGTTGGCGCAACAAAATATCAGTAATGCAGTCTGGGTGTTAGCAATTTTGTTAGGTGTTTCAGGAGTTGCAAGCCTAACCAGTGGTGCCTTTTGGGGGCGTCTTGCAGATAAGTCGAGCAAACAAGTCATGATACTCGGTGCAATACTCACCGTTGTCGTAACGCTAACAGTACTCATCGCCTCTGTACTCTACCCTAGCGTTTTAACACAAGTATGGTTTATTCCAATTTGCTACTTTGTAATTGCAATTGCTCACCAAGGCGTCAGGGTTGGCCGAAAAACATATGTTGTAGACATGGCCGACGGCAATAAACGGACTAGTTATGTTACGTTGAGCAATACGATGATCGGTATCATATTATTATTAACAAGCCTACTTGGGATTATCGCTTCAGTATTCTCAATTAATGCGTTACTTGGTTTATACATAGTTATTACGCTCTTGGGTATTGGAATGACAAGCCGCTTACCAAATGTCACTGAACGGTAAAACCTGTTACTTCAACGACAAATAGTGTCTAATTTTATCTATTTAAGGTAAAAACGGCGCAGTTTTAGTTATCTGAGGATAAAAATATGTCATTGACTACGCGCCTTTCTGCTCTAGCGCTAGCAGTTGCCAGCCTAGCTTCAGCAAATGCTGCTGACTTTAAGTTTAACTCAACACTTTCAGACGCTGATGCTCTGGTTATTTTTCAAGCAGGTGAAAATCAAAGTAACTTAAAGTTTTTAGACAAAGATACTCGCAAGCAATTACAGCGTGCAATTGCTGCTGAAGATTTCAAAGGTGCTTATGGCAAAACGGTAGAGGTACTAGCTCCCGTAGACTCTGATTATAAACGCATCTTCATCGTTGGTTTGGGTGAATCTGAGCAACTTGATGCAAGTAAGTTGACCAAGCTTGGCGGTAACTTGCATGCTAAGTTTGAAGCTAAAAAGCTTGAAAATGTTGCAATCGCTTTTGATGAGGTGAACGGCAAACTCTCTAATGCTGAACTAGCTGCACAGTTTGCGCACGGTGCAAACTTACGTGACCATACTTTTGAAGTTTATAAAAAAGAACCAAATACCTTCAACGTCAGCTATCACTTAGATGTTGCAGATAAAAAAGCTGCTCAATCGCATTATCAAAAGCTTGCACACATTCAACAAGGCGTATTTTTAGCGCGTGATTTGACGTCTGAAGTTGCCACTGAAATGACTCCTGTTGACTTTGCAAATGCGGCAAAAGAGCTTGAGCAATACGGTGTTGAAGTAAAAATTCTTGCACCTGAGGCGCTAAAAGAGCTGGGCATGGGCGCACTTGAAGGTGTCGGTCGAGGCAGTGAGCACGGTTCACGTTTGGTAGTTGCGCATTACAAAGGAAACAACGAAACGCCGATTGCCCTTGTGGGTAAAGGGATCACCTTCGACTCTGGTGGTTACAGCATCAAAACGGGGGCCTCTATAGCACGCATGAAGTCAGATATGGCGGGTGCTGCAGCGGTACTTGGCACCGTAAAAGCAATGGCACTTAGCAAAGCAGATGTTAACGTTGTAGCCGTAATGGGTATGGCTGCTAACATGGTTTCTCAGTATGCAATCGCACCTGGAGATGTACTTCGCACCGCTGAAGGGATCAGTGTAGAAGTCGTAAACACTGACGCTGAAGGCCGATTAGTGCTGTCTGATGCGATGTGGTACGCACGTAAATTCTATAGTCCGGAGATCATGGTTGATGTTGCAACACTAACAGGCTCAAAGATCCGTGCAGTAGGCAATGATTACTCTGCGATATTCTCTGAGGATGATGCGTTAATCACTCAATTCACTAATGCTGGTAAAGTAGTTAACGAGAACGTATGGCGCTTACCGCTTGGCTACAAAGAAAAACTAAAGTCTGACATTGCAGACTTCCAAAACGTGGGCTCTGGTGGCCCAGGTGCCACAACTGCTGCTACTTTCTTACAGCAATTTGCTGGTGATACTAGATGGGTTCACCTTGATATTGCTGGAAACGCATTATCAAGCTCAGCTAAAGATGAAATCCCAACCGGTGGTACTGGATATGGCGTTCGTCTTTTAAGCCAATGGTTACTTAATAATAAATAGCCTTACTTCTAGTTAAGCTAAAGTAAAGCCGCGAATATCGCGGCTTTACTATTTACCCTAATTTACTAATAATTAAAGCTTTTTTAGAAAAGTTGTATCTCTAACCGCGTAGAGTTCACTGCCAATAGGCTAGCTATTGGCAAATAAGTTTGCCTTATATTAGTCTGGCTAAAGCGGCATTACGCCTTTTGCGCTTTGGTATCCTAGCTAATTCACTCACTTCTCACCCCAAGTTCAGGTTATTCATCGAAAAGTACTCAGTAAACGTAATCGCTTCGTTTAAATTACAAGGTGTGTTATAAGAAACATAATTTTTACTAAAGTAATACTTTGTTTTCCATGACCAATCTCAGCTGTTATCTATTGGGGGAGCGCGCGATTGTAATTGATGTGGCTTGCCACATAGCGACGCAACCAAAGCTTAATCAAAAGCTTTTTGCATTAAAAAAATGGCTAGATAGTAGCGATGCCTTTATTGATGTCGTTCCCGCGATGTCTTCAATTACGGCATATCTAATCAACCCAGAAAAAATAAAGCAATGGCAACAAGTAATCGTAGAAAAATGGAATGACCTTGAGATGGATTCGTTCGAGTCCAAGCTGCACCATATCTCCGTGAATTATGGGGGTGAATTTGGTCAAGACTTTGACGATGTAGCAAACCGATTAGCACTGACGCATGAACAACTTATTCGCCTCCACACCAGTGTCGATTATCAAGTGCAATTTATGGGGTTTTTACCCGGATTTGCTTATCTTTCGGGCCTGCCAGCTCAACTCCACCTTCCCAGAAAATCAACCCCTATAACTCATGTTCCCAAAGGTAGCATTGCAATTGCAGACAGTTACACTGCTGTATATCCTTGTGGCTCACCTGGCGGGTGGCATCTGTTGGGGCAAACAGACTCAACATTATTTGACGCAGAGTCAGAATCAGTGTGTTTGTTGCAGCCTGGTGATACAGTGCGTTTTGTGGAGAAGTCATGTTAGAAGTTATTAAACCAGGGCCACTGTCGAGTGTACAAGATCTTGGTAGGCGTGGAATGCGCCACCTCGGCGTTAGTCAAGCTGGCGTATTAGACCCTCTAGCACTACGTCTTGCTAACGCTTTACTAGCAAATCATGAAAATACAGCGGCCATTGAGATCACAATAGGGTTATGTGAATTTATATTTCACGCTCCGGCTAATTTTGTTATTGCTGGCGCAGATCTTAATGCTTGCTTGAATGATACAGATATATATCCATGTTGGCGCTACAGCGCCAAGGCTGGCGATAGACTAAGCTTTAAGCAAAGTAGAGATGGCGTACGTGCTTACCTGCTGGTTGAAGGTGGGTTTCTTAATATTGACCAGCAGCTTGGCAGCTACTCCACCGATCTCATGGCAGGCTTTGGTGGGCTGCATGGTCGAGCATTAAAGGTGGGTGATAAATTGTATTATCAACAAGCGCAGGCAAAGCCCGCTCTTGGTGCATTGCAACCGAGCTATGAAAAGCTCATTCATTTTACTCCTGGCCCCCATGCACAACTAGTCTCACCTCACGTCTTTGATATATTGAACCAAACCATCTGGAAAGTGCATCCAAACAGTAATCGTATGGGTATCAGGCTCAGCAGTCACAAGGCACTAACACATAATCACAGCATTGCGACACAAGCTGTTCACCCAGGCGTCATTCAGCTTCCTCCAAGTGGTGAGCCTATAATTTTAATGAATGATTGCCAGACTACAGGTGGTTATCCAATTATTGGTGTGATCACAGAAGCAGATATGCGCCATCTCAGCCAACTGAGTGCCGGTGATTGTCTGCATCTAAAATCAACGTCTACAACTCATGCTGCCAAGCAGCGACATAGAGTAAAATCACACCTTAATCAGCTAAAGTTAGCACTCAACAAAAAAGAATAATAATATGAATGAGATTAACTTTCTTCCCCTTTCTGGTATTGCAGTCATTGTTCTTGGCTTTGCAATGCGTTTTAACCCTCTGTTGGTTGTCACTGCCGCTGGTTTAGTGACCGGATTTGCCGTTGGTATTGATTTTATCGCCTTAATAGCCACATTTGGTGAAAAGTTTATGAACTCTCGTCAACTGGCAAGCTTCCTACTTATTTTACCCGTCATTGCTATTCTTGAGCGCTATGGGCTTCAGCAACGCGCTAAAACTTGGGTAGCCAGTATCAAAGGTGCCACGACTTCGCGGATCTTAAGTATCTATTTTGTTGTACGTGAATGTGCAGCAGCACTTGGACTGATTAATTTAGCTGGTCAAGCACAAACCGTACGCCCTCTACTTGCGCCTATGGCAGTAGGTGCAGCAGCAAACCAGTATGGTGACTTACCACAAGCCGTTAAGGATATGATAGGTGCCCATGCTGCAGCCTGTGATAATATTGCCGTATTCTTCGGCGAGGATATTTTTATCGCCTTTGGCGCCGTATTGCTAATGGACGCGTTTTTAAAAGAAAATGGTATCGCCGGAATAGAGCCATTACATATTGGTCTTTGGGCAATTCCCACTGCGATTGCCGCGTTAATGGTTCACTTATTTCGCCTTGCGCGATTTGAGGCAAAAATTCGTACCGAAATCGCCCGTTGCCAGCAGCAAACTGAGCAAGCCAGTGCTTCTGACGATAGCACCACTATGTTTGAGGAGGGCTCGTTATGAAGCCTGTAGAGCAAGCGCCAGAGCCTCTAGCACTCCTATCTATTAACAATATTTATTTACTCATCGGTTTTATCGTCATGTTTTTGGTGATAAAAACCCTACAAGATAGCGCCCACCCAAAGCGTTTAAGCACTGCGCTGTTTTGGTTTCTTTTTGGCTCTGTTTTTATGTTTGGCGATGTTTCTATCACTTTAATTGGTGAACAGATCACCTATTTATGGGTTGGTGTGAGCGTGATTGTTATTGCCCTGTTAGCGGGAATGAATATGGTCTCAATGGGCACCTACGACGTACCTGATGAGCAGATCAAGGCGCTAGATGCCAAACGCTTTGGCAACAAATTATTCATCCCAGCTGTAATTATTCCAATTGTTACTGTGATCTGCACCATTATTCTTGATGATCTTCACTTAGGTACGCTGTACTTTTTTGACCAAAGTCATGTGACACTGTCTGCGTTAACACTGGCTTGTACTGTAGCATTATTGATAAGTTGGAAAATTACTAAGGGCAGTCCTTTGCAAGCGCTGTCTGAATCTCGCCGTTTAGTCGACTCCATAGGCTGGGCTGCTATTCTGCCGCAAATGCTTGCTATGCTTGGCGGTGTCTTTATTGTTGCAAATACAGGCACGGCAATTCAAGATTTAGTTACACTGTTTATCTCCCCTGATAACCGGTTTATGCTGGTTGCCCTGTATTGCGTGGGTATGGCGTTATTCACTATGATAATGGGAAATGCGTTCGCGGCATTTCCTGTGATGACAGCAGGCGTTGCCTTACCTTTTTTAATTCAAGGCCACGGAGCAGCCCCTGCGCCTTTGGTTGCAATTGGCATGTACTCAGGGTATTGCGGTACACTCATGACCCCTATGGCTGCTAACTTTAATATCGTGCCAGCGGCACTGCTAGATTTAAAAGATAAATACCAAGTCATTAAAGTGCAAATACCCACTGCTATAACTTTATTGATAATTAATATTTTCCTGATGTATGGAGTGGTTTTTTAATGTCCAGTTACAGTAAGCCGTGTGTCCTCGTCACCGGATTCACCCCTTTTGACGGTGAGTCAATCAATCCTTCATGGCAATTAGCACAGCAACTTGAGGGGGAAACCCTTGAAGGGCACATAATACACACAAAAGAACTCCCTTGTGAGTTCGATACCAGTATTGCCTCATTAACCAAAGCGATTGATAAGTATCATCCAAGTGTCGTGATTTGCTTGGGGCAAGCTGGTGGTCGCTGTGATATTTCTATCGAACGCATCGCTATAAATATTAATGATGCAAGGATCGCTGATAACGCAGGTAATCAGCCCATAGACACCCCTGTTGTTGCACACGGTCCAGATGCTTATTTTACAACACTGCCTATTAAAAGCATGCTTAAGAGCGCAATACAGGCGGGCGTTCCTACAAGTATTTCTCACACTGCCGGAACATACGTGTGCAATCATGTTATGTATGGATTATTGCATTACTTAAGCACGCACGATTTGGCTTGTCGAGGAGGCTTTGTCCATATCCCTTATTTACCATCTCAAGCTGCGCACCACAGTGGTGCACCTAGTATGGAAATCGACACTCTCGTTAAAGGAATAAAAATACTTATAACTAGCGCTATCACACAGAAGCAAGATATAAAGCTTGTTGCAGGCACAACACACTAACCCCCTCTCCCCTAAATGGTGCAATATTGCACCATTTTAAATCACAAAAAATTCACATATTCCCTATTTCATTGTGTGACTTATCAATTTATTTTTGATAGAACAGAGAAAGCCCAATGTGATTTTTCAGCATTGGTAATAATAATTTGTTATTAAAATCAACACATCAATAGGAATGAGGAATTATGTGTTCAATTTTTGGCGTACTTGATATCAAGACCGACCCCTTAGCGCTGCGCGAACAAGCGATTGAGATGTCCAAGAAGCTTCGACACCGCGGTCCTGACTGGTCTGGTGTTTATTCAAGTAAAAAAGCAATATTGGTGCACGAGCGCTTAGCAATTGTTGGAGTATCTAGTGGCGCACAGCCATTATTTAACCCTGAAAAAACCAATATTTTAGCGGTCAATGGTGAAATTTATAACCATAAAGAACTCGCAGCATCACTCACTGTGCCATTTGAATTTCAAACAGAGTCCGATTGTGAAGTCATCTTGGCACTATACAAACAAAAGGGGCCTGAGTTTTTAGACGACCTAAATGGGATTTTTGCGTTTTGTCTTTACGATGAGACCAAAGATGCTTTTTTAATCGGTCGCGACCACATTGGTATTATTCCACTGTACACTGGAAGAGATCAAAGTGGAAACCTCTATGTTGCAAGTGAAATGAAGGCACTCACACCAATTTGTACACAAATCGAAGAGTTTCCTCCCGGACATTACTGGTATTCTAAAGAAGGGGGAGCTAGACCTTATTATCAGCGCGACTGGCAAGATTTTAAAGCAGTTAAAAGCAACGATGCTAGCCCTGAAGCGGTTAAAAATGGATTAGAGGCAGCTGTTAAACGTCAGCTTATGTGTGATGTTCCATATGGTGTGCTGCTATCAGGTGGTCTTGACTCTTCTGTCATCTCAGCAATTACACAACAGTTTGCGGCAAAGCGTATTGAAGACGATGGCGCTTCTGATGCGTGGTGGCCAAAACTCCATTCTTTCTCTATTGGTTTAGCCGGCTCACCCGATCTGGCCGCGGCACAAAAGGTAGCCGATAAAATCGGCACGATACACCACCCTATTCACTTTACTGTACAACAAGGGATCGATGCCCTTAAAGAAGTGGTCTATCATCTTGAAACGTATGATGTGACCACAATTCGGGCTTCTACACCTATGTATCTAATGGCTCGCTATATCAAAGCTATGGGTATTAAAATGGTGCTGTCAGGCGAAGGTGCTGATGAGCTATTTGGTGGTTATTTATATTTCCATAAAGCGCCAAACGCTGAGGAGTTCCACAACGAACTCAACCGTAAAGTTTCTAAACTCCACATGTTTGACTGTTTACGTGCAAACAAATCAATGGCCGCTTGGGGCGTAGAAGCACGAGTGCCATTCTTAGATAAAGAGTTTATCGATATTGCAATGCGTACGAACCCTGACTATAAAATGTGTAAAGATGGGCGGATCGAGAAGCATATTATTCGTGAAGCCTTCGACGGCTACTTGCCAAATGAGGTGCTTTGGCGTCAAAAAGAGCAATTCTCTGATGGTGTAGGATACAGTTGGATAGATTCGCTTAAAGACTATGTCGCTCAACAGGTAAGTGATTCTGATCTGGAAAACGCGCATTACCGTTACCCAATTAATACTCCTGACAGCAAAGAAGCTTACTATTATCGTACTATTTTTGAATCACATTTTCCTGGAGAGGCTGCGGCCAAATGCGTGCCACATGGCAAATCAGTTGCATGCTCAACCCCTGAAGCCCTCGCTTGGGATTCGTCATTTCAACATAATGCAGACCCTTCTGGTCGCGCAGCAAGCTCGCACAATGACGCGTACAAGCAACAGTAACAGAGTAATAAACTGGTAAATAAAAAGGGACGAGCGTCCCTTTTTATTTATGTAGACTGTAATGTGATATAACTAAAAGCTAATCAAATAAAACGCTTAATAATAAAGTCTACCTTCACCCGCTTCGCTTGCCCTAATAACTTTTTAACGGGCGCTGGGTAGTCTGCTATCGTTTCTAGATCCTCATGACCATTGAGACGTCGACAATGTTGCAGAACTGCTTGCTTTTCTAGCTCGATTTGAGGAAGAATTGCCTGCTCAGGGTCTTCAATTAAAATACCGTTTTCAATATCTAGCCCCCATGCCCGCGGGTTGAGGTTATGGCCACTCATTAAATGCGTATTGCCATCTCTGCTTACACCTTTTAGGTGGAATGAATTCTTTCCGTCTTGCCAGAGGTAAACATCAAGCAAGCCTGAATTGATATAACGACGCTGCGATTTTACGAACTTATACAAAATCGTCTCGTATAAATATGGCAATGCGGCAATACGGTTAAATGGCTGATCAGGGCTAATGTAAAAATCATTTGCAGTCTTGTCACCCACAACAATCGTTACCTTTTTACCTGTTTTTAACAAACGTCTTAATGAGCGCAGTAAAGGCGCAGGAAAGTTAAAATATGGTGTGTACAGCACCAACTCTTGCTCTGTGGTGTCAAATAACGCTTTGATTAAACGGTTTAGTTTATTTGTTCTGCGGCCAAAACCCAAAAAAGGCCTCACAGTTAACCCGCTCCAACTTGTTGCTTTAGAAACATCGTAACTGGCTTTTTTAAGCTGCTTCATCAATTGCTTTTGCTCAGTTCGAATATCAAGCAGCGTCGGTAGAGGTCTAATATCCAATCTTGGTACCGCATCCGAGGCAATCAGTACTTTATCCGTAAAATCACAAAAGCTATCAGCCAACTCAGGATGTTGAATTAAGAAGTAACGATCAAGTCGATATTTATCGTCTTGATGCAAGTAAACATTGTTCAAACTTGCACCGCTATACAAAACGGTATCATCTAAAACAAAGCCTTTAAGGTGCAACACACCAAATAGCTCTTTTGCTTTTACAGGCACACCATACACTTCAACTTGCGTGCCTAACTGCGCTTTCAAATCGCAATATAGTTTGGCATTGCCTTCTGACTTTTCAGCTCCGATTAGACCACGCTGGGCTCGATGAAAATCAACCAAAACTTTTACATCTAAAGCTGGATTTTGTTGTGCGGCCTGATGCAACGCATGTAGCACTTCCCGGCCCGCTTCATCATCCTGAAGATAGAGTGCAGTTATGTAGATGCGCGTCTTTGCCTGTGAAATTAATTTTAAGAGTGTCTGATGATATTGTTTAGCATCAGTTAGCACCTCACAATCTTGCGCACTTAGCCCAAAGCCTGGGGTATTTTGCCAAAATGCCATATGTACCTTTTCAATTAGACTATCAACTCGTGATAGCAAAACAAAATTCTCTAAAACATATCAAAAAAACCTCCAGAGGTCATGAAATAGAGATGTTTTTTGTTTGCTTTAGTTAAATCTGTCTACTCAATAGACGATTTAAAAACAACACAGTACAAATTTTTTGACAAGTTGCCAATTTCTTTCAAATCTGTTTGCTGTTTTTTATTTACTTCGCTATTGAATTACATAGAATCGAACAAACTTCTGCTTTATAGCAATTTTTAGAATATATAGTTAGGAAAATTACATGAGCGACGCAAAACACTGCAAACTGTTGATTTTAGGTTCAGGCCCTGCAGGCTATACAGCGGCAGTTTATGCTGCACGAGCTAATTTAAACCCAGTGCTAATTACTGGTATGCAGCAAGGTGGTCAGCTGACAACCACAACCGAAGTTGAAAACTGGCCTGGTGATGCACACGGCTTGACGGGTCCTGCGTTAATGGATCGTATGAAAGAGCATGCGGAGCGTTTCGAAACTGAGATCATTTTCGACCATATCAATAAGGTTGATGTCACAAAGCGTCCGTTCACGCTAACAGGAGACCAAGGTACGTACACCTGTGATGCGCTTATTATCGCGACTGGCGCATCAGCTAAGTACTTAGGACTTGAATCAGAAACCGCATTCCAAGGTCGTGGTGTATCAGCTTGTGCTACCTGCGACGGTTTCTTCTACAGAGGCCAAAAAGTGGCAGTGGTAGGTGGTGGTAACACTGCAGTTGAAGAGGCGCTTTACCTTTCAAATATCGCGGAAGAAGTACATGTTATTCACCGTCGCGACTCATTTCGCAGTGAGAAGATTCTTGCCGATCGCCTAATGGATAAAGCAGCGAACGGTAATGTTGTGCTTCACCTAAATCGTACACTAGATGAAGTATTAGGTGATGAAATGGGTGTAACAGGTATCCGCATTAAGGATACTGATTCTGATGCAACTGAGCAGCTTGACCTTGCAGGCGTGTTTATTGCTATCGGTCATAAACCAAACACAGATATGTTTGAAGGCCAGTTAGAAATGAAAGATGGCTACTTGGTGGTTCAGTCTGGTCTAAATGGTAATGCAACTCAAACTAGTATTGAGGGAGTATTTGCTGCCGGTGACGTTTCTGACCACATCTATCGCCAAGCTATTACCTCTGCAGGCACAGGTTGTATGGCAGCGTTAGACGCAGAGCGCTTTCTTGATAGCCAAAAGTAGTCTTTTCTGTTCGTAAAAAAGTAGGGGTCTGTGTTCACGGTCCCCTGTTATCCTCATCTTAATTAGCCGAAGCTCAGATTAATTTGCTATATTGTCGTAAATAACAAATTCGTAGTTTGCTTGATGGTCCAACAGCTATTTCACCTGTCTAAAAATGACTTCAGATTTCCACCCAATCATTACGCTTTATTAGAACCTGACGGACTGTTAGCAGTTGGTGGGTGTCTACGCGTTGAGCGATTAAAACAAGCCTATGCGAATGGCGTATTTCCTTGGTTTAACGAGGGAGAACCTATTATGTGGTGGACGCCAAGTGAGCGTGGTATTCTCGAGCTTGACGAGTTTCATTGTGGTAAAACATTAAAGAAAGCCCAGCGAAAATTGAAGCCGACCGTTACAGTCAATACCGCCTTTAATCAAGTGATAGAAGCGTGCCGTGATCAAAGAATGGCTGCTGAAGGTACTTGGATCACCAATGCCATGCTATCTGCGTATCAACAAGCCCACATTCAAGGGATCGCACACAGCGTTGAAGTCTGGCATGAGGAAAAGCTAGTCGGTGGTTTATACGGGATCATGCAGTCTGGTGTTTTTTGTGGTGAATCTATGTTTCATACCGTTCCCAACACATCAAAAATGGCGATGTGGGCACTGGTTAATTGGCTAAAGGCGCATAAGGCTTCATTTATTGATTGCCAATTAGAAAACCCTTATCTGACAAGTTTAGGGTTAAAAGTTATACCAAGGCCTGAGTTTTTGACTAGACTTAAATTGGCGGGACAATTTCAGGTCCCATCATCTATGTGGCAGCCTCAGGAGCTGAAAGCTATCTATGAATGAACACTTTCCCTCTAAAATTGGACTAAGCCAACAATTTAGTTGTAGTTATTTACCTGAACAGAAGGAACAGTTACTGGTTATTCTCGACCCAAATTGTTACAGCCCAGATAGGTTTGAACAGTTACTTGCGTTGGGATTTCGTCGCAGTGGCGATCAAATTTATCGACCTCACTGCCCTTCATGCTCCGCTTGTCAGTCTGTTAGAGTGTTAACTGCGAAGTTTACAGCCAGTAAGTCTCAACGCCGTAAACGTAAAAAGCTTAACCAAGACTATCAGATTGTTATAAGTCACCAAGAGCGCCCCGAATACTACCCACTATATGAAAAGTACATTACACTGAGGCATAGTGACGGCTCAATGTATCCTCCTAATCATTTACAATACGAGAGTTTTTTGTTTTGCAGGTGGATGAATATTGTTTTCGTTGAGCTATGGCATCACGATAAACTTATCGCTGTTGCAGTCACTGACTCAATGCCTAATTCGTTATCGGCCATTTACACGTTTTTCGACCCTGATTATGAATCACTAAGTATTGGATCGATTATGATTATGGCTCAAATTGAACAGGCGGCAAAACAGGGGAAGCCCTATCTGTATTTGGGTTACCAAATTGATGAGTGTAAAAAAATGCGTTATAAAACACAGTTTTTGCCTGCTCAAAAACTCGTGAAAGATATTTGGTTAGATATTGAACCTTAATACCTTACTATGTATTGCAATACATTTAAGCCTGCTGTTCAACGTATCATAGCCAAAAAACGTAAGCCAAAGCGTAAAGAGTCTAGTATTCACTCGTTACTAGTCGAAATAGTTGTGGTAGAATCCACACCTTATCGCTACCACTCATCCATATTGTTGCTTTGTGTAGTAGCATCCAAGCAGAAAATTGAAGTGTACTGGCTTAAAACAAGAACAAATTAACAAAAAATTGTCTTGTAACTTTACTTATTCCCCGCTTTTGGGCAAAATCTGCATCGTTTAATTTAACCAAGAGGTGATACGCTACACATGGCGAAAGAAGACGTAATTGAAATGCAAGGCACCGTCCTTGATACGCTACCAAACACAATGTTCCGTGTTGAACTAGAAAATGGTCACGTGGTTGTTGCACATATTTCTGGAAAAATGCGCAAAAACTACATCCGTATTTTAACAGGTGACAAAGTTACTGTTGAAATGACGCCTTACGACCTAACAAAAGGACGTATTGTCTTCCGTGCTCGTTAATCTGCGTGTGTAGATTTGTACTAAGCTGAAGCCGTAAACTCGCTGATACCCAAGAAACTTCAAATTCTGTTGATGTTATTTAGGTATAGCCAAGTTCATTCATATCATTAGTACACACGAACGACTTGCATTGAGCTTATCTGATGATGACATCGTAAATTAAGCTCGATGGTAACAAAAAGCCCAGTTTTTCTGGGTTTTTTGTCGTCTGAAGCGCCTACTCCCATTGTAACTTCCCAATCAAAAGCAGCATCATGGTCTTCCGTGCTCGTTAATCTGCGTGTGTAGATTTGTACTAAGCTGAAGCCGTAAACTCGCTGATACCCAAGAAACTTCAAATTCTGTTGATGTTATTTAGGTATAGCCAAGTTCATTCATATCATTAGTAC